>NZ_CP072643.1:358467-716935 GCF_018304765.1 Chloracidobacterium sp. N | reverse complement strand
TTTGGCGCGCCGGGCTTCGGCCAGCGCATGCAGCAGCCAGGCCTGCCGGTCGGGCGACGTTTCTTCGGCGATGAGCTGTTGTTCGAGAAAGGTCATGCCGCGCGTCAGTACGTCGTCCCGGACTTCCAGCCGCGCCTGCCGGGCCAGCGCCAATCCCCACACGACATAGGCCGTCATGAAGCGGTCGGTGGGCGTCTCTTTCCACCAGCCCCAGCCGCCGTCCGGGTGCTGCGCCTCGTAAAGCCGATCCAGTCCCTGACGGATGATGCGGTCGAGTTCGGCCAGATCACGTTTGCTGCGTGGGTGCGTCCTGTCGGCCGTGGCGGCTTCGATGCCGCCGAACATGCGCCCGGCAATGGCTTCCGGTGCGATGCCCTGCTCACGCAGGGTTTTGGCAATGATGGCCGCCGGAAGGAACCGGCTCATCGTCTGTTCGGTGCAACCGTAGGGATAATCGAGCAGGTAGGGCAGGGCATCGAGCATGGTCACGGCCAGACTCGGCGCCACCTGGATGACAACCTGGGTGTTCTCCCGTTCCCGTGGCAGCTCAAGCCGCAGGTGTCCTTCGTTCTGACGCACCTGCGTGGCCTGCGCCACGAATTTTTCGATGCCGCGCACGTAAGCCTGCACGGTGCGCGTCATGGCATCGCGGTGTTCCCCGGCAACGGCCGTTACAGTCAGCTTCACGTCACCCGGCTGCTGAATGACGACTTCCCACGTGGCCTGGCCATCCGCATTGGGGGCAACCGTCACCTGGCGGGTTTGATGCGCTGCGTCAAGGGCAACACCTTCGGCCGCCAGCGTCACCGTCGCTGTCAGCGGCCGGTCGGTTCGGTTGTTGACGACGGCCGAAAACGTCGTCCGGTCGCCCGTCACCAGAAAACGCGGCGTTTGCAGCCGGACGACGAGCGGCTGATTGGTAACGGTACGCATCTCCGTCTGCCCGACTTCGCTGGCGGCCGAAACGGCGCGCGCCACAACTTTCCAGGTTGTCAGCGAGTCGGGAAACGTCGCCGTTACAGTGGCCTGCCCGTCGGGCCCGGTCACGATGTCGGGTTGCCAGAAGGCCGTGGCGCGGAAGTCGCTGCGCACAATGATCTGCCCGCCAGCGTCGTCTGCGCTGCCACTTGCCACGCCGGCAGAGAGTTCGTCGCGCCCGGCTTTGGCTGCATTTTCCCGGCTGCGGGCAACGGGGGCTGGTGCTGCCGGGCGAGCCATGCTCGCGGCGGCTTCCGGTGCGGCTTCGGCCGCGCCCTCGAAGTCTTTGGCTTCTTCGGCGCGCGGAGCTTCCGGGCGCGCGTCCGTCGGCGGTTCCGGTTTCAGGCGCACATAGGGGCGATACTGAAGGGAAGTTGTCGTTGCCACATAGGGTTGGCGGCGGTTGCCGTGGAAAAAGCGCCGGGGATCGGGGGCGTAATCGGTCTGAATCGCGCTGACAGCGTCATCCGTAACGGCCAGGGCAACTTCGGCCGGCAGGGGGCGTCCGGCGGCATCACGGGTAAGCAGCGTGAAGGTGACGGGTTCGCGTGGCCTGACTTCGGTGCGGTCAGCTTTCACCTGCACATCCAGCACCTGGGAAGTGGGCGGCACGGTGAATTCCCGGCGGACGTGTGACCAGCGCAAGTCCAGCAGCGAGTCGGCTTCAAGGTGAAAGTTGGGGGTGTCGCGGTCGGTAATCTCCAGTTCAACGAGTTTGGCCGTTCCCGTCAGACGAATGACGCGCGTTTCCTCCAGACCATCGCGGATGATGGAAAGCCACACGGTACGCCCGCTCGTCGGCGCCACGAGCATCACCGGGACGGTCCGCCCGACGGCCAGGGTGTCGCGGTCGGCGATGATTTCCAGGTCGGAGGCAAAGTAGCCGGTGTCGCTGGTTGCCGTGGTCGAAACCCAGACCGTCGCCTCGGCGGTGATGGGGTTGCGGTTGGGTTCGGGCGTCACCCAGGCGATGCGGTAGAAGCCTTCCCTGGGCGCCGTGAAGGTGAGTTTCCCTTCGCCCTGCGCCGGGTCGGTCTGTACGGTGCGTTTGAGCACTTCCTCACGTTCGTAGCCGCGCTGCCGGAGTCGGTATGGCCCAGCCTCCGGGTGTGCCCTGGCTTCGGCTGCCGTGACCGTGCGCCCACGGGCGTCAAGGAAAATTTCCCGCCACGTCTCGCGGGTGACGGTGACAGTGCCTTCAGCAGCAACGGGTTGGCCGTTGATGTCACGGGCCAGAAAGGTAACGGCAATGGTTTCGCCGGGGCGGTGCAGGCGGTGCTCCGGGCGTACATCCACGGCGAACCGTTGCCGGCCCACACGCACATTTGTCTGCCCGACGACTTCCCGCCGTGACGCATCCGTGACGCGCACTTCGATGTGGTAGGCCAGATCGGTTGCGGCAAAGCGGGGCGTCGGGAGGCTGATGCGGGCGCGTCCGTTGCCGTCGAGAATGAGGTTTTCACGCCGGATGATGCGGCCGCCGCGGCCGTCGGTGTCATTCTGGAAACCGGCTGCGTCATCGTCGAACCACAGACTTTCGGTCCGGTAAAACAACGGACGGTAGAGGGGTTGTTCGCGCACGATGACTTCGGCCCGTCCGCCGGCCACGGCGCCGCCGAAGTAATACTCGGCCGTGAGGGTGAGTTCGACGCGGTCGCCAGCGCGAAATGCCTTGCGGCGGCCGTTTTCTTCCGGGGTCGCAATCGCCACGCGGAATTCGGGCAGGCGGTATTCTTCGAGGCGAAACAGCGTGGCTTCGCCGTAGATGGTGTCAAATTCCTGTCCATCACGGGGCTTGCCGAAGCGGATGGT
Source organism: Chloracidobacterium sp. N (assembly GCF_018304765.1). Lineage (NCBI taxonomy): Bacteria > Pseudomonadati > Acidobacteriota > Blastocatellia > Chloracidobacteriales > Chloracidobacteriaceae > Chloracidobacterium > Candidatus Chloracidobacterium aggregatum. Next base: position 714,145 of record NZ_CP072643.1, on the reverse strand, counting down.
GTATTCGCCGAGCGGCCATGTGGCATCCGGCGTGAAACTGCCCCATGCGCCGCCGAAGCGGCTCAGCGTCACCTGACCGAACGCCACGCGCTCACGCCGTGGGTTGAGCAGTTCGTATCCCAGCGGGCTGCCGGCCGGGGTGCGGTAGGACTTTCCTTCGGATTGGCGGGCAATGATTTTCCACCGGGCTGTGTCGCCGGGACGGTAGGCGGCCCGGTCGGTGAAGGCATAGATTTTCCAGTCAGCCGGCGAGGATGAATCTGCGCCGCCGCTGTGCAGACAAAGCGCCTGCCGTGCGCCAGAAGCGGCCAGCACCAGCGTGGCGTAGCCCTGGTACTCCGCTTTCCCGAAGGTGGCGAGGCCGTCCTGATTCGTCGTGCCGGTTTGCTCCACCCAGACGGGCGTATGGCGTTGCCGGTTGTAGGCGGTGAACCACACCCGCAGGCGCATGCCGGGGATGGGCGTGCCGTCGAGTGCCGAAGCAGCGAAGACGACCAGCCGCCGGCCGTCGGACTTGACCAGCAGGGCAGCGTCGGTAACAAGCACCAGTTCCCGCGCCGTCTGTTTTCCGGCGCGGGCTTCGAGCAGATACGCGCCGACGGGCAGCGTTTCATCGAGGGTGACGAGCGCCTGCCCAGGGCGATGGTCACCTTGGTTATCTCCATCGCGGGACAGCGTTTTGACCGGCTTGCGCCCGGAGAGGTCAACGGCCTTCAGTCCCTGTTCATCGGTGCTGGTCGGTTGTATGTCCTGCGGCAGATCAATGGCATACAGGGCCAGCTCGATGCGCTTCACATTGCGCCAGTACAGACCGAACCGGATTTCGGAATCGGGGAGAAAGACGTTGCCGACGCCAAGCGTCAGGGAAGGGGTCGTGATGTCAGCGATGCGCTGTTGGGCTTCCTCCAGATAGCGCGAGGTTCCCGGACGGTAGGCGGCAACGAGCTGCCGGTACTGCGCCAGCGCAGCGGCATAATCCGGGCGCATCTGAAAGGTGCCGTCCGGCTGCTGCACAGGGCGGCCCGTGGATTCAAGCCACTGCCCGTAGTGGAACAGGGCGTCGTCGTACCAGGCTGTTTTCTGACCGAGGGCGACGGCGGCGGCGAATTCTTCCTCAACGCGCGCGTTTGATTCGTAATCGCCGCCCTGTTGCCGCAGGCTCATGGCTGTCAGGTAGTGCAGGTGGGCACGTTCTTCGTCATTGCGGGCCAGACTCATGGCTTCGTCCAGCGTGGCGATGGGAATCCGCTGGATGCGCTGGCCGAGGGGCCACGTTTCGTTGTCCACGGCATAGGCGGCCCTGAAAAGGATGTGCAGGTAGCGGTCGCGCGCGGTCGCCAGGTCTGGCGAGTGCGCCCACCAGTCGAGCGCCGCCGCATAGTGTGGCCACGCCTGATACCAGTTCTGGCTGTCGGGACGTGTCCACCAGAAGTCACCGAGGGAAACCTGCGCTTCGGCCCAGACCAGATCGCGTTCTTCGGTCCGGGATGCGGCTTTGACAAGGTCTTCCAGGGCGGTTCGGGCGGCCTCGGACGCCTGGGCATCTGCCTGACGGGTGGCGGCGCGGGCGCGCCAGTCGGTATCGGCCAGGCGGAAGCGTACCCACCGGGCGTCGTCCGGGGCGAGCCGGGCCAGGTCGAGCTGGGCGTAACGCTGCTGCGCCAGGGCGTAGGAGCCTTCGGCATAAAGGCGTTCGGCTTCGGTTTTGACAGACTGGAAATCCATGGTTTGGGCGTGGGCCGGCTGAAAGACAAGCATCAGGAGCAGCCCCCAGAGGACGGCGCAGCGCCAGCCTCCGGTGAGACGTTTATCCGGGCGATGGCAGCAGAGCATGGCACAGACCTTTTCGCGTTGAGAGATGAAATCCGGCGCTGCCCGTTGACGTTTGAACGAAGGCCGGGTTCCCGGCAGGAAAGGCTAGCCCGACGAAAACAACCTCAATGGTCTTTTCTGCGGGCCGTATCGGCCGGTGTCCGTGGGCAGGTAAGACCAAACGAAAAGGCTTCCTGACCTTTTGCCTTTGTGAGAAACATCATGGATAAACCGAAAACCGGTGGATGTTGTGATGTCTTTGGATGTACGTCCTGTTGTCGGTCGAAGCCGCCCGGCGTGGCGAAAAAGATTTCAGTGGTGTGGCTGGGCTTTCGTTCTGTATGTTGCGTTGACCTTGACCACATGGGGGCAAATGCCGGCCCCTGACCCTGAAACCGCACCGCCTATGCCTGTCAAACTCGAACCCATGCCGCCCCGCTCCGGCTATGAAGCCCCGGCCGCAGCCGCGGCCCGTTCGCTCGTGGAAAGTACGGCGGCCGCGCCCAAAGCCTTTCTGACGCACTGCGAAAAAACCGGCTATGCCGAAACCGGCCATTACGCCGAAACCGTGCGTCTGTGGCAGAAGATGGCAGCCGCCTCGCCGCTGGCCAAACTGCTGACCATCGGAAAAACGGCCGAAGGACGGCCGCTGTACGTCCTCGTGGCCTCGAAGGACAAAGCCTTCACACCGGCTGCCGCCCAGGCGACGGGCAAACCGCTGGTCTTTATCCAGAACGGCATCCATCCCGGCGAAATTTCAGGCAAGGATGCGACCTCAATGCTGCTGCGCGACATCCTCATCACCAAACGCCATGCAGCGCTGCTCGATTCGGTCATCATCCTCGCCATGCCGGTTTTCAATGCCGACGGGCACGAGCGGTTCAGTCCGTGGCACCGCATCAACCAGAACGGGCCGCGGGAAATGGGCTTTCGCGCCACGGCCACCCGCCTGAACCTCAACCGCGATTACCTCAAAGCCGATGCACCGGAAATGCGCGCCTGGCTGCGGTTTTTCACCACCTGGAAGCCGGATTTCTTTGTGGACAACCACGTGACGGACGGCATGGATCATCAGTACGACGTGACGCTCGACATGCCCACCGAGCAGAACATCTGGCCCTCCGTTGGAGCGTGGTCAAAGGACAGCTTCCTGCCCCGGCTCTATGAAAGGTTGGAGTCCGATGGCCACATTGTCGGCCCCTATGCCGAGCCGCGCGATCCATCCGACTGGTCGAAGGGATTTGATGTCGGCGTCATCGAGCCACGGTATTCGACGACCTATGTTGCGCTGTGGCACCGTCCGGCCCTGCTCGTCGAAACCCACAGCCTCAAGTCGCACCGGACACAGATGTGGGCGCACTACGACATCATGGTGCACACGCTCGAACTGGTGGGTGCGGAAGGGGCGCGGCTGCGCGCGCTCATCCGCGCTGCCGAACGGGAAATGGCGCAGCTCGGCACAGGCTATGCCCCACAATCCCCGCTGTTCCTTGCCGGGACGTGGAGCAGCGCTGGCGAGGCGTTCATCTACCGGGGCGTCGCCTGGCGCGAGGAAACCAGCGTCGTTACCGGGCGGCCCGTGCGCGTGTATGAAAGCCGGCCGGTGGACATCCCCACCCGGCTGTTCAGGAAGCTGAAAACCACGGCGGCGGTTCCCGTGCCGCTCGGCTATCTCATCCCGGCGGCCTGGACGGGCATCCTCGATGTGCTGGCGGCCCACGGCGTTGAAATGCACCGTCTGAAGCAGCCCACGACCGTAACCGGCGAGACCTACCGGTTGACCGAGCCAAAGTGGGCCGCGCGGCCTTTTGAAGGTCGTGTGATGCTGACCGGTGTTACGGCCAAGCGGGTGCGGGCGACACAGACGTTTCCAGCGGGGACGGTTTATGTACCCATGACGCAGCCGGCGGCGCGCGTTATTTTCAACTGGCTCGAACCTGAAGGCCCTGACTCCGCCGTACGTTGGGGGTGGTTCAACACCATCTTTGAGCAGAAGGAATACGCGGCGGATTACGTTTTCGAGCCGATTGCCCGCGAGCTGCTGGCCAGAAACCCGAAACTCAGGGCCGAATTTGAGCGCCGGCTGGCCGCCGACGCCGATTTTGCCGCCAGTCCACGGGCGCGGTTGCAGTTTCTCTACGAGCAGACACCGTACTACGAAGCCGACAAGGACCGCTATCCAGTGGTGCGCGTCATCGAACCGTTGCCGTAGTTGCCGGTTGGGTTCGGGTGGGACGGGCTGGTAGTGCCCGACCCACCGGGGACGAAGCAAAGAAACGAGATCGGGCAAAAAAGAAGCGCGCCGACCGAGGGCGCGCCGCGTTCTGCTATGTGGTGGGACTGCCGACAGAGAACCAGCAGTGGGGTGCCAAAACTACATCGTCAGTTGCGCCTGCTTGACCTTGTCGGCGACAGCATCGCGTCCCGTCACCGCATCCATCAGCGTCTTGAGAGCTTCGTTGAACTTCGTCAGCGCCGTGGAAATCTTCTGCAGCCGCTCGGCAAAGCTTTGCAACCGCTGGGCGAAGCCGCCGATGCCGCCAGCCGCCCGATCAAGGAAGTCCGTCGCGCGTCCAAAGGGCCCAAGCGGGGGATTCTTGGCAATGTTGGTGTTGCTGCCGTTGAGCAGCGAGGAACCTATCCGTTGCACGAGGCTTGACAGCGCGCCCTTGACGCCGTTGCTCAAGAGGGAGGTGGCCAAGCCTTTGACCGCATTCATCGCAACACCCTTCAGCATCGGAAGGGCAACTTTCGCAAGACCGGCAAGTATCGGGAGTGGCATGATGGAATCCTCCTAAGAAGTGTGTGCGGTGTGCCTACCGCAGGTTGTTGAGCGCCTGCATCACGGCGTCATTCATGGCTTTCTGCAGGTTTGACTTTGCCGCGCCAGCCTGCGTAATCGCATCTTTGATTTGCTGAAGGGCAAACTGATATTCCTGCATCTTCTGCTGATAGCGCAGCCGTTCTTCGTCGGAGGCATTCGGGCCCGGCATCTGCGGCTTTTCCGGCAGGCCGAACTCACTGCTGTTGGCACGCGGCATCACGGCCGTTGAAGGCGTGCCGGAAGAAGCCGGTGGCCCGGTTGCGGCCGGTTGCCCCGTCGAAGGTGAAGAAACCTGCGCCTGCTTGATCTTGTCCTCAACCGCTGTACGCCCGGTGATGGCATCCATCAGCGTCTTGAGGGCTTCGTTGAACTTCGTCAGCGCCGAGGAAATGTTCTGGAGGCGCTGGCTGAACTGCTGGAGCCGCTGCGCGAAATCGCCCAGACCCTTCGCGGCACGGTCAATGAAGCTGGTTGCCCGACCAAAGGGGCCAAGCGGCGGATTCTTGGCGATGTTGAGATTGCCGCCCCGGAGGAAGGAACTGCTGATGCGCTGAACCAGGTTGGTGAGTGCGTTACCAATGCCGCCCCCACGGAGAAAGGATGTGGCGATACCGAGCAGAGGATTGCTGCCGGCGACGGTCCTGAGAATCGGTACGGCCACGCGGGCAATACCACCGAGTATCTTTCCTAACGGCATGACGAGCCTCCCTTTCATAAATCAGGCCCGGGTGTGACCCAGGCCCGCAGGCTTAGCGCAGGTTGTTGATCATCTGCATGATGGCGTCGTGCGCCGCTTTCTGCAGGTTCGACTTCGTCACGCCTTCCTGCGTGATGGCGTTGACCGCCTGCTGGAGGGCGAACTGGTAGTTCTGCATGTCCTGCTGATACTTGAGACGGTCGGTGTCTGAAGCATTGGGACCGGGCATCGTGGGCTTGGGTGGAAGACCGAAGTTCGACATTGTGAGAAGGTTCCTTTCTTTGGGAGTGGGTCAATAAAGACCGGTAGGGTTTACTGAATGCTGTCGCCGCCCTGCTCGGCAGCTTCCTGCACAATCTGGTGAATGCCCAGCGCAATGGCGCGGGCGCGATTGGCGCCGGGGTCCTTTTCTTCCGGGTCGAGGTCAATGGCGCGTTGCAAGTCGGCGATGGCCTCTTCGTAACGCTCCATGCGCAGAAACACCTCGGCGCGATTGACGTAGGGGGCAATCATCTGCGGGTCAAGGGCAATCGCCCGTTCGAGGCTGGCGAGTGCCAACTCATCTTCCTGCGTCCGGGTGTAGAGCGCACCCAGTGCGGCATGGGCGGCGGCACTGGTCGGATCGACTTCAACCAGACCCTCGAAAATTGTCCGGGCGCGCTTCAGGTCGCCTTGCTCGTAGTACATGGCGCCAATCTCGCCCATGCGTTGGAAGTCTTCATCGGTAATGCCAAGTTGCTGGCGTGGCGTTTCGTTTCCGTTGGCACTCATCGGGAGGGTCTCCTGTACGTTCTCTGTGGTCATCGGATTCGGACGCAACCGTGAAGGCGTTTCCGCTTGCACTCTCGTTATCGAAACGGGCGTCACGGTGTTGCGTCCAAAGCGGCGGAACCGGGAAAATTTTCTGCCTCGCGTTTGTGGCGCACGCCAGGAACATCGAGGTTACGGCGGCGTAACGTTGGCCGTGAACACATCTGAAGTTTACATGTACGCGCTAGCATGACCGAACATTGGCTGGAGAGACAAGAGCCACGGCGGCGAATCCCCGGTTCACATCCGGTTGCCGGCCGGAGGAGTTTCTGAATGGAAGTCAAACTCATCGTGCGTGAGGTGGGCGCACCACCTGCCGCCAAGCCCCTGCTGGAAGATGTCTGGCGCACGAGTGTCATCAGTGTGGGAAGCAGCCCCCAGGCCACCCTGCGGCTGACCGGTCTGGGGATTGCCGCCGAACATGTGATCATCTTCGAGGAAGACGGGCACATCACCTTCGTCAACCATGGCGACGGCACACGCCTCAACGGCCTGCCGGTCCGCATCGGCGACCGGCGGCCGCTGACCTTTGGCGACCGGATACACATCGGCAACTACGTCATCACGGTGCTCGACGGCAACTCCCCGGCGGCCCGACTTGATGACCCCCGGGCCACGAGCCTGCTCCAGGCGGCCACCCGTGAGCTGTTCACGAGTGGCATGAAGTTCGATCTCGACAGCCTGCTGCCGGCGGCATTCCGCCCTTCCAGCCTGCGCAAGTCACTGGAGATTCCCGAAAACGCCAGTTTTGCGCAGATACTCGAAGCCATGGTCGCCCCGGAGGACAGTTTCCGCTTCGTCATCGAGGGGGGCTACCAGCCGAACGTCTCCCTGCCGCTGCCGGCCGGGGATGCGGAAGTCCCGCTGGGATGGGAGGCTTCGGGCCTGCGCATCACGCTCAACCAGCAGGAACTGGTGACGTACTGTGCGCTCGTCCGCAAAACCGGGGAGCGGGTTGTCCTGCATCCGGTGCTGGCCGAGCACCGCCTGACGGTCAACGACGAGCCGGTGACCGAGCCACGCGCCCTCGTTGACCGCGACCGCATCCGGTTTGCCTCGCCGCTGACCCGCCCGCTGGAGCGGCCCCTGCCGACGCTCGTTTTCCGTACGCCAGCCACCCTGTCCATGCTGACCGACGCCGTGGCAACGGCCCCTCTGCGGGAAGCAGAGCCATTTCTGAACGGGGAGCCGGCTGACCTCGAATCTGCCGGCTCGCTGGAGACCGATGAAGCGTCCCTGCGCCAGGTGCTGGAAATGCCGGCCGTGACTGAAGCGGACATCCGTTCCGTGGCGCCCGAAGCGCTGCCATCGGCGGCCGCGCCCGGTGCGCCACCAGCGACCGGAGTTGCACCGGCAGTGACAGCGCCGGCAGCGGAAGCCGCGACGTACTATTATCTGGGTTATTTCACCGGCGTTGAACTGGCGGTCATGGCTGTGGGGACGCTTCTGGGGGCGCTGCTCGTCTATGTGCTTCTTGAAACGCTCTAGGCCGGCGACGCTGTGTGTTGCCCGGTTTGTCCAAACGCTTCTGATTCGACGGTGACTGGTGCGGAGAAAACCATGACTTCCCTGACTGACCAGGTGAAAAGCTTCAGCGGCATTGACTTTGCCGCGGCCCTCTCGAAAAACAGCGACCTGCTGATTGCGGCCGGAATGATTGTGCTCATCGGCACGATCATCGTGCCCGTGCCGACCTTCATCCTCTCCATCCTCATCGTGGTCAACATCACCATTTCACTCGCGGTGATGATGGTGTCGCTCTACATTTCGAGTCCGTTGCAGCTTTCGACCTACCCGACCATCCTGCTGCTGACGACGCTGTTCCGGCTGGCGCTGAGCATTTCCTGTACGCGCAGCATCCTGACAAAGGGCGATGCCGGCGATGTCATCAAGGCGCTGGGAGAAATCACGGCCCAGGGCAACCTCGTCGTCGGGTTCGTGATGTTCATCATCCTGCTGGTCGTCCAGTTTCTGGTCGTAGCCAAGGGCGCTGAGCGCGTCGCGGAAGTTGCCGCCCGGTTTACCCTCGATGCGCTGCCCGGCAAGCAGATGGCCATTGACGCCGATATGCGGTCGGGCCTCATCACGATGGATGTCGCCAAAAAGCTCCGCTCAGACTTGGCGAAGGAATCCCGGCTGTACGGTGCGATGGACGGGGCCATGAAGTTCGTCAAGGGCGATTCCATTGCCACCATCATCATTGCCGTCGTCAACATCGTGGCCGGGATGGCGATTGGGGTGCTGTACAAGGGGCTTTCCCCGGCCGTGGCGGCGAAGAAGTACCTCATCCTGACCATTGGTGACGGCCTCGGCGCTATCTTCGCCTCGATCTTCATCGCCATTTCAGCTGGTCTGGTGGTGACGCGCGTCGCCGGCGACGATACCGACGAAAGCAGCAACGTCGGCGCGGACATGAGCGCCCAGATGCTGGCCAATCCCAAACCGCTGCTCGTGGTTTCGGGGCTGTTGGGTTCGCTGGCTGTCGTGGCGGTACTGGCCGGGAGCGTCGTCGCCCTGCCGGTGCTCATCGTGGCGGCGGTGGTGGCGCCGGTGGCGTTCAGTCTGCGCAAGCGCCAGCAGGCGTTGGCGGCGCAGGCGGCCGAGAAGAAAGGGGCAACGGCAGAGACGCCCGAAAGCGACGACATCCAGCCGTCCTACACCGTTCCGATGGCGATTGTCACCAGCCCTGAGCTGGCGCCCTACATTGACCCGGAATTTCCGGCCGGGGCGAAGTTCCGCGAAGGGCTGACGGCGCTGCGCAACACGATGTACTACGACACCGGCGTGCTCATGCCGCAGATTTACGTCACCGGCAACGCCCCGCTCGAACCCTTCCACTATGTGTTTGCCGTCAAGGAAGTACCCGTGGCGCAGGGCGTCGTCAAACCGTTTCACTTCTACGTCAACGATTCGGTGGAGAACATCCGGGTGTTTGGCATTGAGGGCGAGGAAGTGCGCAACCCGGCCGATTTGCGTCCCGGCGCGTGGGTGCCCGATGACTACCGCCTGCTGGCGGCCGTGGCCGGTCTCAAAATCTGGGAGCCGAGCGACTTTCTGCTGCTCCACATCTCGAACATCCTGCGCCGTCACGCGCATGAATACGTGGGCATCCAGGAAGCGCAGGCGCTGCTGGATTTCGTCGGGCGCGGCGCGCCGAAACTGGTGGAGGAAGTCGTCCCGAAGATTGTTTCGCTGCACCTGTTCACGGATGTCCTGCAGCGCCTCGTGCAGGAAGGCGTCTCGATCCGGGATGTGAAGTCCATTCTCGATGCGCTGGCGGAATGGGGACGCATCGAGAAGGACCCGGCGCAACTGACCGAATACGTGCGCGCCTCGATGAAGCGGGTCATTTCCTTCAAGGCTTCCGGCGGGCGCGGGACGCTGTTTGTCTATCTGCTTGACCCGGAAATTGAGGACATCGTACGCGGCTCGATCCGGCGCACCTCGACTTCGGCCTTTCTGGCGCTCGATCCGACGATCAGCAATGACATTCTGGCGGCGCTGCGCCATGAAATCGGCGAGTTGCCACCCACGGCCCAGAAGCCCGTCATCGTGACGGATATGGACATCCGGCGGTTTGTCCGCAAGCTCGTGGAAGTGGAGTTTCCGAACGTCTCGGTGCTTTCCTATCAGGAGTTGTCGCCGGATTTGACCATCCAGCCCATTGCCCGGATTGCCCTGCCGCACGGCGGGCGACTGGCGGCCTAGCCGGGTTGGGTGGGAAATGCTGCGCCGGCCGGCGCTGGCGGTCGGCGCGGTTTTTTCTGCATCCGTCAGGTTTTTTGTAGCCCCACCTCTTCATGTGGTGTTAGATTACCAACACTTTCTGGTGTTCCACACCCGTCCTGTTTTGGGTAGCCGAGTCTCTGCCCGGTGGAGTCCTGGTGCGTTGTTTCTACCTGATCCAGCTCAGGTTCAGCCGTCGCACCACAAAGGGATAACACGCCACTTACGGAGACCAACATCGTGACCGTACAACCTGTGCATCACCCTTACGCCCGGCATCGCTGGCCGTCGCTGGCCGCGGTGCTGGTGACACTGCTGTCTTTTGCCGCCTTCCATCCCCCGGTTCCGGCGCAGGACAGGAAACCGGCCGAGACCAATCTGCGCATGACGGTCAGTGAGACGCCGGGGCGCAACAATGGTCAGCGGACAACAGACCTGCCGCCCACGACGCTTTCTTCACCCGTCGTGCTGTGGGACAACGGCCCGTTCAACAATGTGAATGGACGGGCCTCCGAGGAAAATACCGCCATACCAAGCGCCCGCTCGGCCGATGACTTCGTGCTGACATCGAGCGCCACTATCGGGACTATCACCTTCGACATTTACGCCAGCACACCGACCACCCAGCCCGGCGCCGTGGACATCTATGCCCACAGCGGCGGGATCGGGCCGGTCAACGCCCTGCCGCTGGCCACCTACACATCGACGACCTTCACCGTTGTCGGGTCAGGGTTTGGTTTCGACATCCGGCGCTACACGGTGACGCTGTCGCCGCCGCTGACGCTGGCGGCCGGGCGGTACTGGGTCAGCGGATATGTGTTTGGCGGCGGCAGTGGGCGCGGGTTTTTCGCCAATTCCAACGGCGCTGTGCCGAACCCTGAGCAGGAAGGCCACTTCCGCAGCGCCTTTTTTGGTTACCCGAACTGGACGCCACAGAGCTCCGATGGATTGCCACCACACTTTGCGTTTACCGTGCTGGGGTTCAGCAAAACCAATGTCAACGCGAACGTGAACCTGGTGACCACGCTTACCGGGCTGCTGGGGTCGGCCTGTTCGCCGAACTACCTGAACCAGTTCAACATCAACGCCAACCTGGTCAACACCGGGGCGGCGGTGCTGGGCAATCCCGAGTTTCAGGTCGTGGAACTGCAACAGGCCAACGGAACGCCGCCGCCCAATCCCTACCGGCTCAAGACGGCCGATGATTACGTGCCCTGCAACACTGGCGGGGTGGTGGGTTCAACGCAGCAGGTATCGCCAGCACCGTTCAACCTCAACCCGGGCGCTTCCGTCCCGGTGGCGTTTCAGCTTGACCTGCCGGGCCCCATTCAGCCGCGCCGGTTCCGGTTTTTCGTGGATGTGTTTGCCGTGGTGGGTGGCGTTTCGGAACACGTGCCGGACGGCGGCAAGGGGTTGAAGCGGGAGCGCCTGGGGCAGTTGGCCATCGAGGTGACGGGCTTTGACCGGAGTGGAGAGCCGCAGTTGTCGGCGCGGTTTGTGCCGGAGCGGAAAGGGAACGGAAAAGGCATTGGCGTTGGCGTGCAGGGGGTGAAGGGGGCGCTGGTGCGGCGCTAGGAGACAGTTGAACCCCTGTGGCTGACTGGCGGGCGGACCTGCCGGCGCGCATCCAGCGCTGGAAGCTGTGTCTGCCAGAAAGGTCAGTGCCGGTAAGCGGTCGGCGGCGTTGGGGAAGCCTCAGCGCCGCCGATTGGCTTTTCCAACTGATAGCCGGAAGACACCGGCGTGTGTTGCCCAAGGTAACGCCAGCCGAAGAGCGCCGGAAGGACGCTGTTGATGACAAACAGCAACAGCGTGGCATTGACGGCCGTGGCGACCTGTACGCCACAGGTGTGCAGCAGTGCCGCGGCCGTCCCCTCGCGGACGCCCAGACCGGCCGGCGTGATGGGCACCAGATTGGTGAGCAGAATCCAGGGAAAGGCAAAGGCCACGGCCGCAAAGGCCACCGGCTCGAAGGCGCAGGCCAGCACGTACAGCGACACGACATCCAGCGCCATAAGCACAATACTGGCAAGAAGGTTGACCGCCACATCGCGCCGGCGCAGCGCCGCAAAGGCCGCCGCCAGCGTGGCCAGCCGCGTGCGTACCGGCTCCGGCAGCCGTTCCCACCGGAGCACCACCGGAACGACAGCCGGCAGCGCCAGAACCAGTCCCCCGGCGCTGAGTCCGGCCAGAACGAGCCAGCCACGCCATGCCGCCGGCGCAACGGCCGCCGTGCCAAAACCGGCCGCCATGGCGATGGCCGCCACATCGGCAGACCGATCTACAAGAAACAGCCCGCCCACGGCCAGCCGCGCGCCCGGCGGAAAGGCCGCGGCGCGCCCAACCTCGCCGATACGCCCCGGCGTCAGCAACCCCAGCGCCATGCCGCCCAGCAGGGAGCGCCAGGCGTAAGCCACCGGCAAGCCCGGCAGGACGCGCCGGAGCAGAACCCACCACTTGGCCGCCCGGATGACCAGCATGATGCCGCCCAGAAGCAGAGCCAGGGCAATCCAGTGCCGTTCCGCCCGGCGCAGCGCCGCCAGAACTCCGCCCAGGTGTCCCGACCGGGCCAGAAAAACCACGAGAGCCAGCAGGAACAGCCACCGGACGACGGTCCACCACCGGCGCGGCGGTCGTCCGTCCGGCATGGCCGTTGTCGTCGTCACAACTGGAAACCATCCCCAAGCTGGCGGATGTCGCGCGGGGGCAGAGCCGTACGCACCGGCGGCCGCCCACCCTGCTCGATGAACGTCAGCAGCGCCCGCGCCCGCTGGATGTAGGGTGGCGGCGTTGGCTCACGGACAAGCGCCACCGCCCGCTGCAAATCGGTGCGCGCCCCGGCAATGTCACCCAAGTGGAGCAGGGTTTCACCCCGGTTGACGAGCGCCACGGCGTCGTCGGGTGTCGCCGCCAGGACGCGGTTCAGATGGGGAAGCGCCCCGGCATAGTCGCGGATACGCAGTTTGAGCGCACCCAGCGCCGACTGGAAGTACAGCGTCGCCGGCACGAGCGCCGCCAGCCCCTCAAACACCGTAATGGCTTCCGCATGGCGGCCCTGCTCGGCCAGACTGTAGCCCAGGTCGGTGACAAGACGGACTTCTTCGGGCGTCCAGCCGGTCGCCGCCGCCAGCGACAGCCCTCCCTGCAACCAGTCGTGGTCCTGTTTGGTGAGCATGGGCGCTTTCACCTGAAATGTCCTGCTGCTGCGCACAACGCTACCCGTGGAAAGGCACAACTGCAAGCCGGCCTTTTCCAGTCCCCGGAAGCGCCACAGAAAGCCGGGCTTTGACATTTCAAGCCGGCTTTGCGAAAACAAGACGCTTGCCTGAAATCCACGGCGCGCAAGGTATCTCCGGCAACGGCATCTCCGGCATCGGTCGCATCCGCCCTATGTTGAAAAAGATTCCCCTGCACTGGCAAATCCTGGCCGGGATGGCAGCCGGCATTCTCATCGGCTTTGTGGCCGACCGGCTGGGGGCGCAGCAGGTCGTCAGGCACTGGATCAAGCCCTTCGGGACGATCTTCATCAACCTGCTCAAGATGATTGCCGTGCCGCTCATTCTGGCCTCGCTCATCAAGGGCACGTCCGACATGAAAGACATCGGCCGCCTGTCCCGGATGGGCGGGCGGACCTTCGTGCTGTACCTGCTGACGACCGCCGTGGCCGTTGCCCTGGGGCTGCTTATTGTCAATGTCGTCAAACCGGGCGCCGGTGTCACCCCGGCCACACGCGAAACCCTGCTGCGCGCCTACGCCGGTGAGGCCGGCCAGCGTATCAGCACCGCCCAGGCCGAGCAGGAAAAAGGGCCGCTCCAGCCGCTGGTGGACATCATTCCCGACAACGTCTTTGCCGCCACGACGGACAACCGCCGCATGCTCCAGGTTATTTTCTTTGCGCTGCTGGTCGGCGTCGGGCTGATGCTTGTGGCGGAAGACAAAGCCAAGCCGGTCAAGGACTTCTTCGACGGCCTGAACGAAGTGATTCTCCGGTTGGTGGACCTCATCATGCTGGCCGCACCGGTGGGCGTCATGGCACTGCTGGCAGCCCTGATGACGGAATCGCCCAGCGCCGACATTCTGGTGAGCCTCGTCTGGTATGCGCTGTGTGTGCTGGCCGGCCTCGCCGTACTGGTGCTGCTGTTCTATCCGCTGCTCGTGCGGACCGTCACCGGGAAATCCTACGGCTTCTTTGTGCGCGGCATCCTGCCGGCGCAGTTGGTGGCCTTTTCGACGAGTTCGAGCGCGGCGACCCTGCCCGTGACGATGGAGCGCGTACAGGAACATCTGGGCGTTCATGAAGAAGTCGCCAGCTTCGTCCTGCCGGTCGGCGCGACAGTGAACATGGACGGAACGGCGCTGTACCAGGGCGTGGCGGCGGTATTCATCGCACAGGTGTTGGGCCTGAACCTCGACCTCGGCGACCAGTTGAGCATCCTGCTGACGGCGACGCTGGCCTCGATTGGAGCGGCCGCCGTGCCCGGCGCCGGACTGGTCATTCTCGTCATCGTTCTGGGTGCCGCCGGGATTCCCCAGGAGGGACTGGCGTTGATTTTCGCCATTGATCGCCCGCTGGACATGTGCCGTACCGTTGCCAATGTGACGAGCGACGCCTGTGTGTCCATGCTGGTGGCCCATAACCTGGGTCTGCTGGGCGAACCGCACGAGCGCCGCTTGGATGACTTCTATCCCAAACACACGGCGTCAGTTTCGGAGACGCCGGAATAGGCCCGGGCGCAGCGGCCCCTGGGTTTCCGACAGTCTCCGGCCGGCTGCCACGCGGAGAACAACGCCATGGGAAATCCCACCGACTGGTTACTGGCACTGGCGCTGGCGTATGAGCGCAACACCGCACAGCAGCCCATTCCGCCTTCCGAACTGTTCGCGCTTCTGCCGGCAGAGGCGCAGCAACGCCTGACTTCCCGCCAGCAGGAAATAAGCGCGCAGGATGACGCCACGGTGACGGCCTGGCTGGCGCAGACGCTCGACGGTTTGCGGCAACGGGTGCGGCAGCGGTCACCAGCGCTTGATGAACGGGTTCATCCGTCGCACATCGCGGCGGCGCTGCGCCATGAGCCGCTCTACATTCAGCGGCTGTTGCTGGCGTCGTTGCCGGCTGCCATTGGAACGGCCGTGGCGCGCGCGCTCCGCCAGAGCCAGATGCGCCTCAACATGGATGACCTCGCCCCCGTAGCCCCGGTGCTCAATGCCATCCGCCAGCGTTTCCTGAGCCAGTTCGTGAGCGCCGACCAGATTGCGCCGCTGACGGTATTTGACGAACTGACCGAAGCTGAGTTGTACCGGGTGGCGCACGCCGTGGGCGTTGCCGAGGTGGCGCTGGCCAGCTATGACCTGCCCACAACCGAGGCCGTGACGGCATTGCTGCGGCGCTTTGCCGAAGCCGAGGCCCGTGCCATCGCCGAACAGATTGCGGCGCTGCGCATCCGGCCCCGCCCGCCGGCAGCCGCGCGGCGGGAGTTTGCGCGCCAGCTCGTACGGACGGCCATGACGGCCCACAAACGCGACCCCGAACTGGTGACGACGCTGGGCTGGCAGGTCATCATGGTGGCGCTGCCGGCCGCCGGTGACGCCAACCGCCTGGCCTTTGCCTTTCAGAAGTTGCCGCCGAAGCTCGTCCGGCGCCTGCAGGAGTGGCTCGACGCCCCACCGTCCACAGCCCGCCCGGAGCTGCAAAAACAACTGTTTGAAGACGTTTCGCGCTGGGCGCAACATCATCGTAACCAATCTATGCCCGACTTGTCGGGCGCAGCCGTCGCGCTCGAATAGCGCCCGTTGGTCCGGCCCACGTTGCCTATGCTCGTCGTCAAGCCATCTGTCCCGGAGTTGATTCCGCTCACCGGGGGTATCGTCAAACGCGCCGTCGTCGAGGCCCGCGCCGAGGCCCGGCGGCTTGTGCGTGAGGCACAGGCTGAAGCTGACCGGCGCATTGCCGAAGCGCAGGCCGAAGTGGAGCGGATTCGTGCGGAAGCCTGGAAGGCCGGTTACGAAGCCGGACTGGCGGAGTTCACCACGCGCCTGCTGGATCTCCAGCACCGCCGCGAGGCGCTGCTCACTCAGGCTGAACAGGAAGTGCTGCGTCTGGCGCTGCGGGTTGCCGGGAAAATCGTCGGGCGGGAGCTGGAAGTCCAGGAAACAACCCTGCTGGACATTGTCCGCACGGCGATGCGTAACCTCCGCCAGGCGAGTACCGTGACCATCTGCGTCAATCCGGCTGATGTACCCCGGCTCGAACGGCACCGCGAAGCCATTGAAACCCTCCGGCGGGGGCAGTTTGTCAACATCGTTCCCGATACCCGCGTGTCGGTGGGGGGCTGCATCCTGGAGAGTGAATCCGGTATCGTAGATGCCCAACTCGACACCCAACTGCGCGTCATCGAGCAGGCGCTGCTCGAAATGCATGCCATGCAGCGGCGTGAAGCGCGTCAAAGCTCACCTGAATGAACTTTCGGACGCAACAGAAACCCGCGGACAGTGCCCGCCTGGTGGCTCTCGGCATCGCCACGGCAGTGTGCCTGTTCCTCTCCATTCTGCTCGGCGGCGGATTGTGGTTTTTCTTCGGAGGGCAGTCCCCGCCATCTCCGGTGGCTGCGCCGCCATCCCCGCCAGCCAACCTGCCAGCGTCGCCGCCGCCGCCCGCGCCGTCACCGGTGCCACCCACGCCGGTCATCGGCACCGTTCTCATTCCGGGTGGAACGGTCGCTGTGGGCGGCGTTGAGGGCATTCCCCCACGCAAGGTTGCCGTGGAGACGTTTTTCATCTCCGAAACGGAAGTGACCAACCAGCAGTATCACGAATTCATCGTGGCCACGCGCCATGCCGCCCCGGCCGGCTGGACGGGAAGCAACTTTCCCGTCGGAACCGCCATGCAGCCGGTGACGAATGTTTCCTGGCACGACGCCAATGACTTCTGCACCTGGTATGGCACGAAAATTGGCGCGACCGTCCGCCTGCCCACCGAAGCCGAGTGGATGCGCGCCGCGCAGGGCGATGACAACCTGGTGTATCCTTGGGGGCGCACCTGGCAGGACAACGTGGCCGCTTCCAAACAGACTGGCGGCAAGATATTTCCGGTCAAGAGCTTCCCGGCCGGGCGCAGCCCCTACGGCGTCTATGATCTGTCCGGTAACGTCTGGGAATGGACGAACGATGTGGAACTCGATGCCGAAGGTGCGCCAAAAACGGACGAAAAGGGGCAGACCCGGCGCATCATCAAGGGTGGCTCGGCGGACGAGGAGCCGCGTACACTGAGCCTTTCCGTACGCAAGGCCGTTCCGCCGACGGTGACGGACCCGATGCTTGGATTTCGTTACATCGTCGTGCCAAGCTCAGCACCGGCAAACAACGCCACGACCGTCGGCACGCCCCGGCCGTCCACGACGCCCTAGACCCAGGCCAACCCCTGGCGAGGTAAGCTGATGAGGTGAGGAAGCATGACCCGGCCATCTGATGCAATGCTTGTGGGGCTGCTCATCGGGCTGATGGGTGGGAACTGGTCGGAGGCTTCCTGCCTGGCCCAGGAATCCAACATCGAGCGGCGCGTGAAGGGTGAGCCAAAGCCGGCCGAGCCGGCCCCCGAACCGGAGCCCGGTCCCGCTGGCGACAGAAAAGCTGCACCACGTCCACGAACTCCAGCGTCGCCACGGAAGAAGCCCGTTCCGGCGACGGAACCGGCGCCGCCGCCGGCCGCCCCGCCAGCCGAAGCGCCACCCAAGCCGCTGGACATTCTCGTGACGGTCAATGTGTCCCAGGCTGACATTCTCGTTGGGGAAAAGGTGGTTGGCGTCGCCCGCCGCGACCAGCCGCTCAAGCTCCAACTGCTGCCCGGTGTCGTGCGCATCAGCGCCACGAGTGAGCACTACCTGCCCTTTTCCCAGGAAGTCGAGATCATCCCGGAGACAAAGCGCCTCGACATTGCGCTGGATTACGACGTTGGCGCGCTGCTGGCGCGCTATGAGAACCCCCGGACGACGAACCTCGTCACGGCCGAGGAGTGGGAAGCTCTGGTGGAGACGGCCAACCGCCACATCGAGGCCGGAGACCTGCGCATCGAGTACCGGGCGCTGGGGCTGTTGGGCCAGGGCCAGTTGGCGCTGCGCATTGGCGATACGGCCAGCGCCATCCCACGGCTGCTGGAAGCGACCCGGCTGGTGCCGGCTTCCTCGATTGCCAACTATGCCCTGGGGCTGGCCTGTCTGGCCGCCAACCAGCCGGCCGAAGCCACCACTGCCTTCCAGCGGGCGATTGCCGCCAATCCCGTGCTGCCCATGGCGCACTACGGCCTGGGGCTGGCTTTGCTGCGGCGCGGTCAGTCGCGCGAAGCCATCGCCAGTCTGGAACGCGCTGAAGCCCTGGGTTACGCGCCGCCGGAACTGCCGTTGCAGCTTGCCCGCGCGCTGGTGGCCCAACGGGCCTATGGCGCGGCCATCGAGCGCTTGCGGCCGCTGATGCTGTCGCCTTCAGTTGAGGTGCTTGTTACGCTGGGCGACGCCTACGCCGGGCAGAAGAAAACCGATATGGCGCGGGAAGCCTACGAAACCGCCCTGCAACGCAACCCATCCTCGCCCTTGCCCCATGCGCGCTTGGGCGAAATGTTGTTCCGCGCCAAAAAGTACAAGGAAGCGCGCCCGCACCTTCAGCAGGCCGTGGAGCTGGACCCGGATGGGCAACAGGTCAACACGACCGAACTGCGTACGTTGCTCCAGAAGGCCGCCGGCAAGAAGAAGTAGAAGGCAGCGGATGCGAGAAGATGTCTGTTTCCGGGACGCAACATCGGCCGCGAAGTACCGAAAACCTGGATGGGCCGCCATGTGCCGTTACGTTTCACTGTTCGGAGTCATGCACCAATGAAGGTCAACCCGTCGGCAAACCCGTCAGCGTCTTCCCGTCCCACCGGCAAACCGTCCACTCCGCCACCGACGCGCGGCTTTGATGACCTGCTCGGCCAGCTCGATGGACTGACCGAAGGCGAAGCCGCCGGCCAGCCTGACGCGGCCGCCGCGTTGGGACAGGAATCCCTGCACGAAGCGCAGGCCGAAAGCGCCGGCGCGTCCGACCACAAACAGACGGCCGAAGACGACCGGAAGACCCCGACCGCCGCCGAGGATGCGGCCCGCGCGGCCATGCTCCCGACCAACCGGGAAATCCGCCCGGAAGCCACGGCCGAAGTGACGCCGCGCCGTATCCTGCACGTCCTCGACATGGAAAAAATCGTGGCGACGGTGCGCACGCAGACCTTTTCCGGCAACGAAGCGCAGGCCACGATTCAGCTCAGCCATTCAGTGCTGCACGGGCTGAGCATCACGCTACAAACTGACGCCCGCGGCCGTGTCTCGGCGGAAATCACGGCCACGACCGAAGCCGCCAAGCGCATCGTGGATGCCCACGCGCGCGAACTCAATGAACTGCTCCAGGCGCGGGGTCTCGATGTGGTTTCCTTCTCGACCAGACTGGCCGGCGCGGACGCCGGGGCGTCGTCCGGCAACGGCGGCGATGGCTCGGCGGCGTCAGGCTTCGGGCAGCACCAGATGACCGACACAGTGGCCGAAAGCGTGGAAACCACGGACGCCACCACCCCGGCGGCACTGCCCGGCGGCGAGAACATCTACACGGCCTGAACGGCGTTCCCGTCAACGGCTGCCTGCATCGTGCGGCAGAACTGCTCCACAGCCGGCCCGAAGTCTTCCCCGGCGGCGCGGATGATTTCGATGATCCGCGAGCCGGTGATGACCCCATCCGCGCCCAGCGCCACCATGTGTTGCGCGGCCGCCGGCGTCGAAACCCCGAATCCGACACAGAGCGGCAGGTTCACCACGGCGCGCGCCCGTTCCAGCGTCACCCGAAGCTGGTCGTCGAAGTGCGTCTGGCTGCCGGTGATGCCCAGGCGTGAGACGACGTAAAGAAAGCCCTCTGCCAGCGCGGCCAGCCGCTGCAACCGCGCGGCATCCGTCAGCGGAGAGACCATGAAAATCGGCGCAATGCCGGCCTGCCGGGCGGCGGCCGTCATTTCGGCCGCCATTTCCGGCGGCAGGTCGGCAATGAGAACGCCATCCGCGCCGGCCGCGTGCACATCGGCAAAAAACTGCCCGGCCCCACGGGCTGCCACCGTGTTGTGATAGACCAGCAGACCAATGGGAATGTCGGCATCCCGTTGCCGCACCTGGGCGATGAGCGCCAGCGCATCGTGAACGCCGAAACCGGACGCCAGCACGTCATGGGTGGCCTGCTGGATGACCGGCCCATCGGCAATCGGGTCACTGAAGGCAATGCCCAGCTCCAGCGCCGTCGCGCCGCCGGCCAGCATGGCCTCGATGCTGGCCAGGCAGCGCGCCCGGTCAGGGAAGCCGAGAACGGTGAAGGGAATGAAGGCTTTTCGTCCAGCCTGGCGAAGCGCGGCAAACCGCGCGGCATACCGATTCATGGTTGGTAAGGGTTCGTTCGTGCGGGAGTGTTGGATTCAGGAAGCATAGCGCAGCGGATCGGTTGCGCCAGCCTCGGCAAATCCTTTCAGACGAAAACGGCAGCTATCACAGCGGCCGCAGGCGAGTCCTTCCGGCGTCGGGTCATAGCAACTGTGTGTCAGGCCGTAGTCTATGCCCAGCGCCAGTCCACGCCGGATGATTTCGGCCTTGGTCAGCGTGATGAGCGGCGCGTGAATCTTCCACGGCCGGGCGCCTTCAACGCCGGCGCGGGTCGCCAGTTTGGCCATGGCTTCGTAGGCGCGCAGATATTCCGGCCGGCAATCGGGATAACCGGCGTAGTCATAGACGTTGACACCCAGAAAAACATCCGTGCACGCCAGGGTTTCCGCCCAGGCGAGCGCAAAGGAAAGAAAAATCGTGTTGCGGGCCGGAACGTACGTTGGCGGAATTCCCACGCTTTCAAGCGGGCGGTCTTTGGGTACGGGCAGATCAGAGGTCAGCGCCGAACCGCCGATGGCGCGCAGGTCGAACGTCACCACCAGATGGCGGGCCACGTTGAACGCCGCTGCCACCCGGCGGGCGGCTTCCAGTTCCAGCCGGTGCCGCTGTCCGTAGTCGAACGACAGGGCATGGCAGGTGAAGCCTTCGGCCTGAGCAATGGCCAGCGCGGTGGTCGAGTCAAGTCCACCGCTCAGCAGAACGACTGCCGGGCGGGATGAATGGCTCATCTGCGACATAGGGTGACTTCACGTGCGGGCATGATGGGGGCGGCAGGCATCACTGGCGGCTGTCGAAGACAACCTTGCCGAGATCACGCTCAACCCGGCGTTGGGCGCGCAGCCGTTCGGCTTCTTCGAGTTCCAGTGTGATGATGGGGAATTCATAGAGCACCTGCCCTTGGGCATCGGTGCGTATCTCGCCGGGCAGGTCGCGCACCAGCCGCGCCAGGATGTCTTCGACGGTCTTTTTTGAGAGTGGTTCGGGCCCGCTGGGCTGATTGACAATATGCAGCACCTGTTCCGGCGTTTGCGCCCGGCCGCGGTTGAGAAAGATGGCGCGCATGACCCTGCGGCGTTGGTTTTCGGCGTTGCGGCGCGCCTCCCGCCACAGTACCACCGGCAGGCGCAGCAGGGGCACGGCAAAAAAGATGACCGAAAAAAGCAGGGGCACGGTTCCCAGCCAGAACACCGACAGGGCCTCCTCGAACGCACCGGACAGGATGATAAGCGAAAACAGCAGGTTGAAGCCGTTGAGAAAGACAATCAGGACATTCATCTGGGGCGTATTGCCGGTCAGAAAGTGCGGCGGCTCATATTCGTCCCAGTAGTACACGATACGCCCCTCATCCTCACCGGCGGTACGCAGCAGGCGGTCAAACAGCCCGTACATCAGCTTGCGGTCGCTAATCCGAATATCGCCCTGAAAGCGTCCGATGCAATCGGAGAACAGAAGCGCCGCCGGCGTCGAGTCCAGTCCCGTCAGCGCCTTGATTTCAGAAACAAAAAGAATGCCCTTGTTGCGGCGCACATAGGCGGCGATTTCCTTCTGGTTTTCGAGTGGGTCACGGGTTACGCGCGGCGGCCCGAAAACGAAGTCATACACGGAAGCAATAAAGCTCTTTTTGGCAGGTTGTGCCGTCTGGGCGTTCTTCGGCTGGAAGGGGGAAAGGGGGGCGGACTTGGGCTGATAGGTTGCGTACCGATAGCCATGCTGATCGGTCTGGTAGGTTGTCGTCGTCGCCGCCGTCCCCCAGTCGAAAATGGCCACGAACAGCCGCGCGGCGTAGTAGATCAGGTGAAACGGAGCCGCACTCCGCGAGCGTCGTCCCTTGCTTTTGTTGCCTCCCGCAAACAGCAGTGCAATGACGGCCATCACGAGTATGGTGAGGAAAATCAGAAAATAGACCACCAGTGTGATGGCAATCCACGCCTTGAAGAACAGGACAAAGCCTTTCCACAACAGCTCCAGAAACTCGTCGAGATATTCACGGAATGATTTTTCATCGCGGCGATGCAGTCGCGGGCCGAAGTCATAGATGAGGTCGCCGTTTTCTGTGACCTGAAGAACGCAGTCATAGCGCATGAGCAGTTCACGGAGCGCAGCTTCGGCTTCGTCAATGGACAGTCCGGTGGTTGCGGCCGCCTCAGTGAGGGTCAACCGTTTGGCGCCTTCCGCCAGCCGGCGTTCCATCACGCTGAATCGTTCTGCCGGAGTGAGGTTGGTCATAGAGGCGTTGGACTGAAGCAGGATCGGGACGAAGCAAGCATACGCAAGCTACCGCCCGCCAGGCAAAACGCGGCCGCAGGAGTCCGAAAACCCGGTTGGTGCCACCACACCGGACAAGGCGACACTCAGAGAGCGGCCACTCAGACTGGACGGTAGGCGGTGGCAGTTGCCGGTCGCTCGACAAAGAGTGTCGCGCCGGCCGCCGCCAGCAGGCTGGCCCCGCCCAGCAGCACGACATAGAGCGGGTTGCCACCAAACACGTACTTGACGAGCGGCTGGAAGGTCAGCGCCGCCGCAATTTCAGGCAGCACGATGAAGAAATTGAAGACGCCCATAAAGACGCCCATCCGGTGGCCGGGCAGGGCGCGCGCCAGAATGGCGTAGGGCATCGAGAGAATCGAGGCCCAGGCAATGCCGACGCCAACCATGGCGACCAGCAGCCAGTAGCGGTTGGCGACGAGTCCCGTTGAGAGCAGTCCCAGCCCGCCACAGGTCAGGGCGATGGCATGGACGGTTGCACAGCCATGACGCGCTGCCAGCTTGGGCAGGGCAAAGGCCACGACAAAACAGACGACCGAATACGTGGCAAAGCAGATGCCGCCCCAGTTGATGCCTTCGTCGTAGGCTGGAGCCGCCGGATCGGCCGCTCCGAAGATATGACGCGCGATGGCCGGGCCAAAAAACAGCCACATGCAGAACAGCCCCAGCCAGGTCAACACCTGCACCACAGCCAGCCGCTTCATCACCGATGGCATGGCCGTCAGGGCATTTCCAATGTCGCCAACCCAGTCAAAGACACCGGCCTGCGCCTTCGCCCGGCGGAACGCCTCCAGGTCAGAGGGCGGGTCTTCGGGCGTCGTCAGTACCGTGACAAGTACCGCGCCCAGAAACGCCGCCGCACCAAGCTGGAAGGAGTAGAGCGTTGCCAGTGGCACGCCATTGGCGGCGCGCCCGGTGATGTCCAGCCATTCGCGCAGGATGTAGGGAAGAATGTTAGCCAGCGTGGCGCCAACACCGATGAAAAAACTCTGCATGACGAAGCCCAGCGGACGCTGTTCGTCATCGAGCCGGTCAGCGACAAAGGCCCGGAACGGCTCCATGCTGACGTTGATGCTGCTGTCGAGAACCCAGAGCAGCGTCGCCGCAACCCACAGCGCTGGCGAGTGTGGCATGGCAAACAGCGCCAGACTGGCCAGAATGGCCCCGGTCAGAAAGTAGGGCCGGCGGCGGCCCAGGCGCGTCCATGTCCGGTCACTCAGCGCGCCGACAACAGGCTGGACGATGAGGCCCGTCATCGGCGCGGCCAGCCAGAGCAGGGGAATCTCATCCGGCTGTGCACCGAGTTTTTCGTAGATGGCGCTCATGTTGGCCATCTGCAGGCCCCAGCCGAACTGGATGCCCAGAAAGCCAAAATTCATGGTGAAAATGTCGCTCATCGGGCGACGACGCGACAGAGCAGAAGACGGAGACGAGGCCATGGTCATTTTGTTCTCCGGGTACAAACACGGCGGTTGCCATTGCCGGGTGACGTTGCCGAAGGGCACCAACGGGGGGCACCAGGCACACCATCGCTCCCAGGAACCCGGAACCAGTTTTTTTTCACCTGTCGGCCGGGGGATGGTTGACACCGTGAAACAGACTTCGTAAGTTTCCGCACGCTCTAACACGCTTGTAACGCAGCGTCAACATTGATGACGCGCTCATTCCGCCTCCCCCCAACGGAGTGGGCCCTGCCGCCAAGGGTAATCAGGAGATGTGCGCCCGGAAGCGCGCCTGCATCCAGATCTGATGAGCGGACGTACAACGTGCGCAGATGCTTCAGCCCAATTTGACCCGACTTGGCCACCCCCTGTCGGCTGCGATGAGAGCGTCATTTCTCAGGAGGAATCCCCCTATGTCTTACGCTCACCCCGCGCGCATGGGGCGGTGTGTGTCAGCCGCAGAAACCGGTTTGAAACGGCGGCGAACACATTGCTGGCTCCGTTCGTGCGGCATACTTTTGGGCGTTCTGTTTGGTTTCGTCTGGCCGGCGCTGGCCCAGAGTGATACGGCGCGGCTGACCGGTGTTGTCACCGACACCAGCGGCAGCGTCATTGCCGGCGCGACCGTCACCGCCACCGAAACCGCAACGAATGCCAAGCTTGAAACAACGACCAATGCGGATGGGGTCTATGTGTTCCCGGTACTCAAGGCCGGAACCTACCTCATCGAATTTTCAGCGCCCAACTTCAAGAAACTTGCTCGCCCGGAAGTCGTTTTGCGCGTCAATCAGGTGCTCAGCCTGAATGCCGAGCTGGAGCCGGGCAACATCACGGATGTCGTGGAGGTCACGGCTGGCGCGCCGCTGGTGGAAACCGCGAGTTCGTCCGTCGGGCAGACCATCACCGGCCGGCAGATCGTTGACCTGCCCATCAACGGGCGGAACTTCACCCAGTTGGCCACGCTGACGCCGGGCGTGACGCGCGGCACACCGGGCAGCAACGCCGATGGGTCCGGCGGCAACGCCGAAACCTTCCGCCAGGGTGACACCGGCTCGGCGGCGCTCTCCGTCAACGGTCTGCGGGAGCAGAACAACAACTTCACCCTCGACGGGATTGACAACAATGAGTCCATTGTCAACAGCATCGTGTTTTTCCCGCCCATTGAAGCTATCGAGGAGTTTCGGGTCATCACGAGTGTGGCCCCGGCCGAGTTCGGGCGTGGTGGCGGGGCTATTGTCAGCGCCACGATTCGCTCCGGCTCGAATGATTTTCACGGCTCGGCTTTTGAGTTTTTCCGCAACTCGGCCATGGATGCCCGCGCCACTGATCTCGTCGGCTTTGTGCCGCCCAAACCGGTGTTCATACGGAATCAGTTTGGCGGCACCTTCGGCGGCCCCATCGTCCGTGAAAAGACGTTTTTCTTTGCCGACTACCAGCAACTGCGGCAGCGGCTGCCGCGTGAGGAAGGACGCACCTTCACCGTGCCGACGGCGCGCATGCGGCAGGGCGATTTCAGCGAACTGCTCAATCCCAACTTCACCGGTCTGGGCGCGGCGGTGCAGATTTTCGACCCGCTGACCGGAGAGCCGTTTCCGGGCAACATCATTCCCCAGAACCGGCTCGACCCGGCTGCCGTCCGGTATCTGAACTTCTTTCCGCTTCCCGACCTGCCTGACCGGGCGCGCTTCAACTTCTTCAACCGCCAGCTCCAGCGGCAGAACTTCAAGGGCGGCGACCTCCGGCTGGACCACCGGTTCACGGAGCGGGATACCGTCTTTGTGCGGTTCAGCATTGCCGACGACCCGCAGTTCGATCCGGGGCGGCTGGGCATCAACGCCCAGACCGGCTTTGGTTCAGGAACGAACCGGCAGTTCAACCACAGCGTGATGGGCAACTACACGCGCACGTTCACGCCCAATGTCGTCAATGAGCTGCGGTTTGGCTACGTCAAGCAGAACATCGAGTTCCTGCCGCTCGGCTTCGGGACGGACCTCAACCGTCAGCTTGGCATCCCCGGCATCAACGGCATCACCCGCGCCAACGGCATTTCGCTCATTGGCGGCGGCAACGGGGACTTTCTGGAATACCTGGGCGACTTTGGCGAGTTCATCCTCAACCAGCGGACAATTCAGTTCACCGATGCCGTGACCTGGGTTACTGGCAACCATTCGGCCAAGTTCGGGGCTTCCATCATTCAGCGCAACATCCGCTCGGTGCAGGCGGATTTCAGCAAGGGCTTCTACTTTTTCTCCGACCAGGTCGTGACCTTCACCCCTGGCGGGCCGCCGCCGGCGAGTCCGGGCCTGGGGCAGACCGGCTACCAGGTGGCGCAGATGCTCGTCGGGCGCACAGCCTTTACCACCACGGCCAACCCGGAAATCCCGGCCGCGACGACGCGCAGCTATGAGATGGGCTTTTTTGCGCAGGATGACTGGCGCATCAACCGTCGGCTGACGCTCAACGCCGGCCTGCGTTATGAGCTGTTTACGCCCTACTACGAACTCAACAACCGGATGGCCAACTTTGACCCGTTCAGTGGGCGTATCCTGCTGGCCGGGCGCGACGGCAATTCACGTTCGCTGGTGGATACCGACCGCAACAACTTTGCCCCGCGCATTGGCGCGGCTTTCGACCTGTTCGGCAATGGGCGCACGGTGGTGCGCGGCGGCTGGGGGCTGTTCTATTCGCTGGACCGCGGCGGCATTGCCAACCAGTTGACGCAGAACCCGCCGTTCATCGTGACGCAGTTCCGCTTCGACGGCCCGGGCTCGAACGTCCGGTTGGGCCAACCGATCCCCCCACCTGACCCGATCAACCCTGCCTCCCCGAACCTTCCGCCCGGCACGCAGATTCGCTTCACCCCGCGCAACACGCGCAACACGCGGGTGCAGCAGTTCAATGTCACCTTCGAGCACCAGTTGACCGACTTTCTGGCCTTCCACATTGCATACGTCGGCACACGCGGCGACAACGTCACGGCAGTGACCACCGTCGGTGGCTTTGGAGACGCCGAAATCACCCGGCGGTTGACGACCATCGCCAACGTGGGCGAATCCCGCTATGACTCGCTCCAGATCAAGGTCAACCAACGGGCCTGGAAGGGATTGAGCTACCTGGCGGCCTATACCTTCGGGAAAGCCACCAACAACTCACCCGGGCCGTTTCCCGGAACGGGCGGCGCCGGCCGCTCCACGCCGGCCGATCCCGGCGGACTTGCCCCCGGTCTGGCCGACTATGACGTACGGCATCGGTTCACCTGGGCCTTCAACTACGACCTGCCGTTTTTCAGGGAAGCCAGCAGCCGGGTTATCCGGGCGCTGCTCTATGGCTACCAGCTCAACGCCATCCTGACGCTGCAGGGCGGAACGCCCTTCTCGGTCTTTGGCGGCGATGGCGGCCGGGCGCGGCTTGTGCCGGGGCAGGACCCCAATGCCGGCCGGCGCAGTGCCGCGCGGTGGTTCAACACCGATGCCTTTGCACCCTCCGCCAACCCGTCCGAACAATACCCACGCAACGCCTTCCTCCGGTCACCGGGTATCTCCACGGTGGATGGCTCCATCTTCCGGCGCTTTACCATCACGGAGCGCGTCAATCTGGAGTTCCGGGCGGAGGCGTTCAACCTGTTCAACAAACCCCAGCTTGGTTTCCCGAACGTCTTTCTGGGCGGCGACTTCGGGCGCATTTTCTCGGTGCGCAACCGCTCGAACCGTTCGGTACAGCTTGGCCTGCGGCTGTCCTTCTAGCCTGTCACCTGACGCACCCCGGGCGTGAGCGGAATCCTGTTCCGCTCACGCTGCCTTTCCCCGCTTATGAAACGAATCAACTGGTTGTTCTGTGCCGTCGGCGGTGGCTGGTGGCTGGTGTGGCTCACCGTGGTGGGCCTGTCCCAGGTTGTAACCAAAGTCGAGCCGCCCGACTGGCCTACCGTGACCCGTCCGACGACCATCGAGCTGCTCATCACGGGTGAACATCTGACCGGCGTGCGCCTTGACAGCAACACGCCCGGCATCACACCCGGCCGGGTCGAAGTGACCTCCAGCGGGCGCTATGCGTTCTGTGAAGTGACCATCACCCCGGAGGCGCGTCCCGGACCTGTCCAACTCAATCTGCTTACGCCCAATGGCGCGCGGCCGCTCCCCTGGGCGGTGTTTTCGCCCCTGCCCCGGACGACGGCCTTTCGCGGCCTGACACCGGATGATGTCGTCTATCTGCTGATGATTGACCGCTTTGCCAATGGCGATCGCAGCAACGACGCGCCACCCGGAATGCCGCCAGCCAACCGTGCCAACCCACGCGCCTATCACGGGGGCGACCTGCGCGGCGTCATCGAGAAACTCGACTATCTCCAGGCGCTGGGCGTCACGGCCATCTGGATGACGCCGGTTTATGACAACGCCGATACCAGCGAGGACTATCACGGCTACGGCGCGACGGACTTTTACGCCGTCGAATCGCGCTTCGGAACGCTGGAGCAATACCAGACGCTGGCACAGGAAGTGCGGCGCCGCGGCATGAAGCTGCTTCAGGATGTCATTCCCAACCACACGGGGCCGCAGCACCCCTGGGTGCGCCGTCCGCCAACGCCGACCTGGTTCAACGGAACCCCGGAACAACACCTCACCTGCAATTTTGACATCCCGGCGTTGACGCGCCCGGATGCCACGCCGCACGAGCGCGCCTTGGTGCTCGAAGGCTGGTTTGCCGGTATCCTGCCGGACCTCAACGGCGCGGATGAGAAGTACCAACGCTATGCCATCCAGAATTCCCTCTGGTGGGCGGAAAAGGTGGGGCTTGACGGCATGCGGCTCGACACTTACCCCTATGTCGTCCGTCCGTTCTGGCGCGACTGGCAGCGCGCCATGGATGACGCCTTTCCGAACTTCACGGCCGTCGGCGAAATCTGGCATGGCGATCCAAACATCATTGCCTTCTTTCGTGGCGGGAGAA
Source organism: Chloracidobacterium sp. N (assembly GCF_018304765.1). Taxonomy (NCBI): domain Bacteria; kingdom Pseudomonadati; phylum Acidobacteriota; class Blastocatellia; order Chloracidobacteriales; family Chloracidobacteriaceae; genus Chloracidobacterium; species Candidatus Chloracidobacterium aggregatum. Next base: position 685,186 of record NZ_CP072643.1, on the reverse strand, counting down.
CCGGTTGGGACGGCATTGACACCGGGCTGCGGTCGCAGTTTGACTTTCCGCTCTTTTATGCCATCCGGGACTTTGCCGCCGGGGATGCTCCGGCGTCCCGTCTTGCTGGTTTGTTGCAGCAGGATGCGCTCTACGGCAATCCCCACATGAACGTCACCTTCATCGGCAATCACGACGTGCCGCGCATCATGCGCGCCTGTGGCGGCGACTGGCGGCGCGTCAGACTGGCCCTGACGCTGCTGATGACGCTGCGCGGCATCCCCCAGCTCTACGCCGGGGATGAAATCGGGATGGATGGTGGCGAAGACCCCGACAACCGGCGTGACTTTCCGGGCGGCTTCGGCGATACCCCGAATGCCTTTACCCCGGCCGGGCGGACGCCCGACCAACAGAAACTGTGGGAGGAGACGCAGCAGTTGCTGACACTCCGTCGCCGTCACCGGGCGCTGCGGCATGGCCGCCATCGCGATCTGGTTGTGGAAGGCCGGCAGTGGGCCTTTCTGCGCGAAGACGGCAAGGAAAAGTTGCTCGTCGTCGTCAACGGCAACGGAAACCGGGTGGAAGTGCCGATACCTGCGGCCTCCATTTGTGACGGCGCACCCAACCGGCCGTGCACGGTGAATCCGGTACACAGTTCATTTCCCGTCAACGACAGAAAAATGCAGGTGCGGGAAACCCTGCGTGTGCCGGTGGAAGCCTTTGGCTACCGGGTGTTTCGCGTTCGATAAGCGTGTTTTCCACAAGGAGTCACCATGATGAAACTGGTAAGCATCGTGCTTGCCGTGGCGCTGGTCTGTCCGGGGCTGTTTTCCGTGCCGCCCCTATCGGGAGAGGCATCGGGAGAGGCTCCGGGCCGGCCCGGCGTCAGGTCCACCTGGACTTCCGGCGGCAAGCTGGGCGTGGGCACGGCCGTCAGTCGGCGATCACGGGTGTGGTTCACCCTGGGCGCAACGGGCCTGACGGAGGTCTATTACCCGACGGTGGATATGCCCAACCTGCGGGCGCTGGATTTTGTCATCGTCGGCAACGGGTACGTTGGGTGTGCGTCCCGCGATGCCTTGGAGCGGGAGACGCGCCGGACCCGCGACGATGCCCTGTCCTTTGCCCAGACCATGAGCGACGGCAAGCGGTGGCGCATCACACAGCGTTATGCCTGTGACCCCAACCGCGATGCGCTGCTCATCGAAGTCGAAGTCACGGCGCTGGACGGCGGCAACTACGAGGTCTTTGCCCTGCTTGACCCGGCCGTGGCCAACAGTGGCCTGGGAGATACGGGCGAACACCGCGGCCGGACGCTCGTCGCTTCCGACCGCGATGCCACAACCAACCAGACCATTGCCATGGCGTTCGCCGCACAGCCGGCCTTTGAGGTGGTGTCGAGTGGCTTTGCCGGGGTCAGCGACGGCTGGACCGATCTGGCTGCCGACGGACGGCTGGACGGACGTGAACAGCGCGCTGTGGATGGCAACGTCGTGCAGATTGGACAGTTGTCCGCGCCCCGGACGACTTTGGCGCTGGCCTTTGCCGACCGCCCGGAAACGGCGGCCAGTGTTGCCGCGGCGGCGCTGGCCGAGGGCTTTGCCGCCATTGCCGGGCGTTACGAAGCCGAGTGGCAGGCCTTTACGGCGCGGTTGCCACGGGTGGCTTCCGAATACCGCGCCCAGTTTGCCGTGGCCGCCATGACCCTGCTGGCCCACGAGGACAAAACCTACCCTGGCGCGGGCGTCGCCAGCCTGAGCATTCCCTGGGGGGAAGCCGCTGATGCCGACCGCCCGACCTCCGGTGGCTATCATCTTGTCTGGTCGCGTGATCTCTACCACGTCGCCACCGCCTGGCTGGCCCTTGGCGACCGTGCCGCCGCCGGCCGCGCCCTGGACTACCTTTTCAAGGTGCAGCAGAACGCCGACGGCAGTTTTCCGCAGAATAGCTGGCTGGATGGGCGTCCCTACTGGCCGAGCGTCCAGCTTGACGAAGTGGCCTACCCCATCATCCTGGCCTGGCAACTCGAACGCTTTGACCGCGAGACCTACACCCAGCACGTCCGGCCGGCCGCCGAATACATCCTGCGCCACGGCCCCTACACGCCACAGGAGCGGTGGGAGGAGGAAGAGGGCTATTCCCCTTCCACGATAGCCGCCGAAATCGCCGGTCTGATCTGCGCGGCAGACATTGCCCGGCGGCTGGGCCGCGCTGAAGACGCCGAACGCTATGAGCGCACGGCTGACCGCTGGGCCGAAGGCGTCCAGCAGTGGTGCTACACAACGACCGGCCCGTGGGACGAAGGTGAAGCCGAACGGGGGTACTACCTGCGCATCAATAACAACCGCGACCCAAACGACGGTTTCAAGCTCGACATCAACAACGGAGGCGGCCAGCACGACGAGCGCGCCATCGTGGATGCGGGTTTTCTGGAACTCGTACGGTTGGGCATCGTACCGCCCGACGATCCCAAAATCGTGCGTTCACTGCGGATGGTTGACCGGGTGATTCGGGTTGAAACGCCGATGGGGCCAGGGTGGCGACGCTACAACTACGATGGCTATGGCGAACGCGCTGACGGCAGCGGCTGGCAGGACAAAGGCATCGGGCGTATCTGGCCGCTGCTGACTGGCGAGCGCGGCGAATACGTCATTGCCAGCGGCGGCGATGCCAATCCCTACGCGAAAACCATGCTGGCCTTTGCCGGCCCAACGGGGATGATTCCCGAACAGGTCTGGGACCAGGCCTATCCGCCCGACGCCCGCTACCGGATAGGTCAGGGCACGGGCAGCGCCACGCCTCTGGCCTGGAGCATGGCGCAGTTCGTGCGGCTCGTGATGTGCATCGAAGCCAGGCGGGTCATCGAACAGCCGGCCGTGGTCTTTCAGCGGTACGCCGGAAAGCAACGCCCCCGCTGACGGGCAGGAATGTCATCCCTGCCTGTCATTGGGGGCACACCCGCATCAACACTGGCGGTCTTACTGGAGGGCGCTGTTTTCGCGGTACTCCGTGGCGCAGCAGCCCGTGTACCGCTTGAAGGCCCGCGAAAAGTAGTCGCTGTCTGCAAAGCCGACCTTGAAGGCCACTTCCTTGATGGTTGTGCAGTTGGCCGTCATCAGCAACTGCTTGGCGGCTTCGAGGCGGGTCTGCTGGAGCAACTGCCGGAACCGCATTCCGGCGTGACGGTTGAGCAGCCGCGACAACTGCCCCGAAGAAAGGTTGAGCCGGCTTGCCACCGCGCGCAGGTTGAGGTTCGGGTCCTGATAGTGTGCGGCGACCACCTTCATCACCCGGTCCATGAGAAACGCCTCGGCTGGCGGTTCGAGGTCGGCGGTCGTCGGCAGCGGAAACATGTGCTTCAGGGACTGGGCTGCCAGCCAGACTTCATCCGGCGAGGAGGCGCTCAGCATGAAGTCCGCTGAGACCGTGTTTTTGACCTCCAGGGGCGACTGCCCGTTGGAAAACTCGTGGGCGCGCCGCAGGAACACGAGACAGGCATCCGGCGCTACCCGCCGCAGCTCATTCACGATTCGCCGCCGGATGGGAAACAGCGACACCCCGACGATGATGATCTGGTACTTGCTCAGTTCGGAAAGTCGCGTCCCGGCTTCTTCGAGCGTATAGGTCGCCGTTACCGGCAGCCCGTATTTCTCGACCGCCTTGGCCGCATGGTTGAGTTCATCTATGACGGCGACGCGGTAATCTGGAACATGACCGTTCGTGTAGGTGCTCATCACTTCCTCCCTGGGCAGCCGCGCCCAATGCGACATCACAAGCTTTTCAGGAAGCCACTGTGGAATGGCAAACTGGAAAAATCCAGTAACGGCAGTGACAGTACTCCGTTCCAGTCAGAAGGGCAAGAATTTTCTACACCGGAAGGTGTAGCGAATTTTCTAGCTTGGCGGCCTAGGCCCGGGCGAAAGCCCGGTAGCGCCCCAGCGCCATAAGCGGGAAGTAGTTCCGGTAGAAGTGATAGTTCATGTAGAAGTGGTTGGGGAAGCCGGTGCCGGTAAACTCGGCTTCCGTCCAGCTTCCGTCGTCATTCTGGTGGGTGACGAGGTATTCGATACCCCGGCGGGCGCAGTCGGACTTACCTTCACCACCGGCCACCAGTCCGAGCAGTGCCCAGGCTGTCTGGGAAGGCGTGCTTTTGCCGACGCCCATCAGGGTCCGGTCGCCGTAGCTGGCGCAGGTCTCGCCCCAGCCGCCGTCTTCGTTCTGGCAGGAGTTGAGCCACTGCGTACCGCGCATGATGAAGGCTTCGCGGGGGTCAAGCCCCAGAGCAACCAGGCCGCAGATGACCATGTGCGTGCCGTAGATGTAGTTGACGCCCCAGCGTCCCCACCAACAGCCTTCCGGTTCCTGTTTGCTTTTGATGAAGGCAATGGCCCGTTCGACCTTCTCCCGTGGCGCGGCATAGCCGGTGACGCCCAGCATTTCGAGGATATGGCCGGTGAGATCGGCCGTGGGCGGGTCAATCATGGCTTTGAGGTCGCCATACGGGATGTCGTTGAGGATTTCGAGGGTGTTGTCCACATCAAAAGCGCCCCAGCCACCGTTTTTGCTCTGCATCGAGAGTGTCCACTCGATGGCGAGTTTCAGGCGGCGCTGTTTTTCGGCTTCGTCGGGAAGTTTGAGCCGGTGCAGCGCCATGGTGACGACGGCCGTATCGTCCACATCGGGGAAAAAATCGTTCCAGAACTCGAAGGCCCAGCCGCCGGCCGGCCCGGTCCGGTTTTTGAACCGCCAGTCGCCGTCCCGGAAAATCTGCTTGGAGAGCAGCCACTCACCGGCGCGGACGAGCGCCGGATGATCGTTGGGCAGCCCCGAATCGAGCAGGGCGAGGATGGTCAGGCCCGTGTCCCAGACGGGAGAAACACAGGGCTGCGTGTGGAACTCATCTTCGGTCTCAATGCAGAACCGCTCCACGGCCGCGATACCCTTCTGCATGGCCGGGTGGGTCGGCGCATAGCCCCGGCAGTGCAGCCCCAGGAGCGAGTTGAGCATGGCCGGGATGATGCCGCCCCAGTCGCCGCTGTCGTCCTGGTGGTCGAGCGTCCACTGTTCGGCCCGCGCCAGGGCTTCCGCCCTACGTGGCGAGAGGTCGAACCGCTCCATGAGTTTGAGCATCCGGTCGAAGCCGATGAACACACCTCCCAGCGACAGGGGGCCGGCGGGATTGGGCAGGGACAGGTCGGCCTGGGCGCGGCCTTCGGCATACAGCTCATCGGCATCGCCGCCCGGTACGCGCACGACGGGTTTCCGGTCGCTGACAAGGAGCAGGGGAACCGTCGAGCTGCGCGCCCAACTGGCGAGTTCGTAAATGGTGAAGGGAAACCAGTCCGGCAGGAGCATAATCCACGGCGGAAGCGTCGGGCAGCCTTCCCAGGGAAACGCGCCGAACAGTGCCAGATGGATTTTGGTGAACACCCGCGCTTTGGTGATGCCGCCGCGCGCCAGAATGAACTGCCGGGCGCGCGCCATGTGCGGCAGGTCGGGGCTGTCGCCGAGCAGTTTGAGGGCAAAGTAGGCCTCGATGCTCGTGGAGAGTTCACCGCCGTCGCCGTAGTACAGCTCCCAGCCGCCGTGTTCGCGCTGCTGGCGGCGCAGGTAGGTGCGGATTTTTTCAAACTGCCGCGTCCGTTCGCCATCCGTGCCGAGCACCTTGTGGAGAAACACGTACTCAGCCGTCAGGGTGACGTTGGCTTCGAGTTCGGCCCACCAGTAGCCTTCCGGGTACTGCTTGGAAAGAAGATACGCTTGCGCTTTGCGGATGGCTGCCTCGACGGCGGCCGCTGTGGCCGGCGCCGGCCGCGCCGGGCGGAAGGCGGGCGGCAGTGGTGACTCGACGACAGGTTGTACAAAGCGGGGCGCAAATCCGGGCATAGCGGTGGTTCCTCGGAAAAGCAGGGTACGGACGCCGGCTGTCGGGCAGCCAGCGCGAAGTCGGCGACTCTATCTCAGAATCAGAAGCCAGGCTACACCTGCCGGGGGCGGGAAGGTCACTGGCTGGAGTGCTTTCGGCGTTGCTTGGCGAATGGTTACAGCGCGATGTAAGCTTGCAGCTAAGGTCGTTGACTCTTCCCGGAATACACAGGTGTTTCTCATGGCAATAGCGAATGATGCGGCTGCGCCGGCAAAACGGCAAAATCCTTCCCGGAGCGGGTTTGGTCTGCGCGCTGAAGTTCACGATGAAATCCGAAACGACTTTGACAGTGCGTTGGTCCAGCGCATCAAGGCTTCCGGTGGGACGCACCGGGCGGGCCGTCTCACCTTCCGTCTCGCGCAGGAGTTCGGTTTCTGCTATGGCGTTGACCATGCCCTTGACCTGGCCTACGAAACCCACGTGCGGTTTCCCGACCGGCGGGTGTATCTGACCGGGGAAATCATCCACAACCCCACCGTCAATGAGCAGTTGGCCCGGATGGGCTACTGCTTTTTGCGGCCGGGCGACGAGGTGACGGCGGAGGACATTGTCCTGATCCCGGCCTTTGGTGCGCCGACCCACGAACTGGAGCGTCTCAAAAGCATCGGCTGCCTGCTGGTGGACACAACCTGCGGCTCGGTGGTGCACGTCTGGAAGCGGGTTGAAAAGTATGCGCGGGAAGGCTTTACGGCCATCATTCACGGCAAGTACGACCACGAGGAAACCGAGGCCACGCGCTCGCGGACGACGCTCTATCCCGACGGCAAGTTTCTCGTCGTGCGCGACCGGGCACAGGCGCAGGATGTGTGTGATTACATCCTTGGGCGCGGCCACCGCGAAGCCTTCCTGGCCAGGTATGCCGCCGTGGCGACGCCGGGGTTTGACCCGGACCGCGACTTGCAGCGTGTCGGGCTGGCCAACCAGACGACGATGCTTTCGAGTGAGTCCCTGGAAATTGCGGAGATGATTCGGCACGCCATTGAGGAGCGATATGGGGCCGAGGAGGTCAGGGCGCGCTTTCGCTCGTTTGACACCATCTGCAGCGCCACCCAGGAACGGCAGGATGCCATCCTGAAGCTCATCGAAGAACCGCTTGATCTGGTCATCGTGGTGGGCGGCTACAACAGCAGCAACACCGAGCACCTGTGTGAAATTGCCGCAGAGCGGTTGCCGACTTACCACATCAATGCGCCGGAGTGTCTGGTATCGGCAAGGGAAATCCGCCACAAGCCGGCCTTCAGCAAGGAAGAGACGACTTCGTGGGACTGGCTCCCGGAAGGACCCGTCACCATTGGCATCACGGCCGGGGCTTCGACGCCCAACAAGGTCGTCGGAGATTGTATTGAACGCCTTGTGGCACTGGCCGACGTGGGCTGAGCGTCCCCCGGTCAGATCAGTGTGGAGTGCAGGGTTGACGATGGTTGTGGGAGAACGGGGTGAAGAGTTCCGGCAGACCGGCCGGCGGCCACTGCTGGCGCCAGCCGTGGTCAAGCAGCTTTCGGCGCTCTCGCCGCTGCGGGCAACGTCTTCGCTGCTTCTTGACTGGGGTATCATCGTCGGTCTTGTCACCGCAACGGTCTGGCTCAACCATCCGCTGTTGTGGTGCCTGGCACCCTTGGGTATCGCGGCGGCGCAGCACGGGCTGGCCATTCTGGCCCACCAGGCGGCGCACTACCGGATGTATGAAACCCGATGGCTCAACGATGCGGTTGGCATGCTGTGCGCTGCTCCGCTGGGGGTTTCCATGCACACGTACCGCATCATTCACCGGATTCACCACAACCACCTGTACAGCCCGATTGACCCGGACATGGCGCTGATGGCGGGGTATCCCCGTGGGCGCTGGCACCTGCTCAAAAAGTTCATCAGGGACCTGCTGGGGATTACGGCGGTCAAAAACTACCTGTACTTTTTCGGTCGGCCGCTGCGCCGCACCGCGCCGGAAAAGCCGGCGGCACATGTGTCCATAGTGGATGACACTTCGGAGAACCTGCGGCGGGCGGCCCGTCGGGATCGGCGTTTTGTCATTGTCTTCCATGTGACGCTGCTTGTGGCGGCTGTTGCTGGTGGGTGGTGGCAGAGTTATGTCGTTTTATGGCTTTTGCCGCTGGTGACGCTGCTTCAGTGGCTGTTGCGGCTGCGCGCGCTCTGTGAACATGGCGCGGTAGCGGACACTTCAACGCCGTTGCGCGCGGCGCGCACGAACCTTGTGCCGTGGTACATCCGCTGGTGGCTTTTCCCGCACCAGATGCACTATCACATCGAACATCACCTGTATCCCAGCGTGCCGCACTACCGGCTGCCGGCCTGTCATGCGGCATTGCGGGAAGCCGGCGCGCTGGCCGACGCTGAAGTGTCGTCGTCACTGCGTGCTACGTGGCGGAAGTTTTATGCGCCGGCTGCCCGGCCGACGGCGTGAAGCCGTGCTTATGGGTAGGTCAGTCAATGCACCGGAGGTCGCCACGGCGGCCGCTCCGGTCGAAATCGAAATCAAACTGGCGTTGTCACCCAGGCTGATGCCCCGCTTCAGACGGCATCCCCTGCTGCGCCAGGCGGCGCGGTCACGCGCCAAACTCTACACCCTGTATGTGGACACCCCGGATGTTGCCCTGCTCCGCCAGGGTATCGCCCTGCGCCTGCGCCGCAGCGGACGCCGCTGGCTGCAAACCCTGAAGGCGGGGGCTGGCAGCAGTGGGCTGCTTGCCGAACGCCCGGAGTGGGAGATGCCGGTTTCCGGCAAACGCCTGAAGTTGGACCTGCTGCCTGCTGAAGCCCGGTCGCTGCTCCCGCCGGAGGCTGCCGCCAGCCTTGCACCCTGTTTCGAGACAGAAGTCTGGCGCGACACCTGGCAACTCAACCACGAGGGCGCTCTCATTGAAGTCGCCCTGGATCGCGGTGAAGTACGCGCCGGGACACGGGTCTGCCCCGTTGCCGAAGTCGAACTGGAACTCAGGAGCGGCGACCTGCCACCGTTGTTCGACATCGCCGAACGCCTGGCCGCCGACCTGCCGTTCCAGCTCGAACCGCGCAGCAAAGCGCAGCGTGGCTACCAGCTCGTGGGTGCATTGCCCTGTACGCCGGTCAAGGCCAGCCCGCCGCTCCTGCTGCTCGATGCCCCGGCCAGTGTGTCGTTTCAACACATCGTACGGAGCTGCATGCGCCAGTTTGAGGCCAATCTGCCGGGCCTGCTCAGCACGTCCGATCCCGACCCCGAATTCATCCACCAGATGCGGGTTGCCCTGCGCCGTATGCGGGCGGCCATCGGCCTGCTGCGCTTCATGGGCTATGCCAAGCCGGACTGGCTTGGCGAACTCAAGTGGCTGATGGGCGAACTGTCCGTAGCGCGTGACTGGGACGTGCTGGTGACGGAAACCCTGCCCCGGATTCAGGCGCATCTTCCGCAACCGGAACGGCTGGCCGTCCTGCTTGAAGCTGCCGAAGCGCAGCGCCGGGCGGCCAATGACCGGGCGCGCGCAGTGGTGACATCGCCGCGTCTGGTACCGTTGTGGCTGAAGGTTGAGCGCGAGTTGGCGCTGCTGCCCGTCTCGCCGGCCACGACGGCCGACTGGTCGCGGGCGGCCCTGCGCCGCCGGCGGCGCCAGTTGGTACGCCTGGGTGCGCGGTTGCACGAGCTGGATGCCACTGAACGCCATGCCATGCGGATTGCGGCCAAAAAACTCCGCTACAGCGCGGAATTTTTTGCCGTCTGGCATCCCAAGGCGGCCCGGCGCTTCATCCGGCACTTGGCCGACCTGCAGGACGTGCTGGGCGTACTCAATGACGCCGCCGTGACGGCGCGCCTGCTGTCCGAGCTTGCTCCGGCCGGCGAGGCTGCCAGCCGGGAAGCCGTGGGCCTGGTCATGGGCTTTCTGGCCTGTGAGCAGGCCTACCGTTTGGCCAGGCTGGAGCAGCTCTGGCGCGAGTTCCACGACATCCCGCCCTACTGGAAAAAAGGCAAACCTCCCCTTCCGGCGGATGTTCACGCAGAAGGCTGACGGCTGTCAGGCGCGGACGGCCCAGGCGGCAAGGAACATCCCCAGCACGAGAAAGCCCTGGGCGTGGGCGTTGTACCAGATGGCCTTGTGGATGGGATCGGCCAGAAATGTGCGCTGAAACCACATCTGCGGCAGTACCGTAGCGCCCACCAGCGCTGCCCACAGCCATTCACCCAGCAGTGCCAGCAGTCCGGCGGCGGCGAGTTGTCCGGCGTCCAGCACGAAAATGCCCAGCCAGGCTCCCCGCGCCACCCCAAAGACCTGGGGCAGGGTGTGGATGCCCATCCGCGCATCGCCTTCAAGTGACTTGAAATCATTGGTCGTCATGCTGCCGATGCTGGCAATGACGTAGCAGACGGCGACGGCAGTGGCCGTCCAACTGATGTGGCCCTTGAAGGCCAGCTCGCCCGACATCCAGGGAAGCAGGATGTACGAAGCGGCAACCGTGGCATTGCCGACCCACACAATGCGCTTCAGCTTGATGGGTTTGGCGCTGTAAAGGTGAGCGTTGACGATGCCGATGATCGCCAGCGCCACAATCCACGGATGGATGAGGTAGGCCGTCAGAAGGGTGAGGGCGCACAGCAGGCTGATGCCCAGTGTGGCTTCGCGCAGCCCAATCCGGCCTGAAGGAATGGGCCGGTAGGGTTCGTTGATGGCATCCACGTCGCGGTCGAAGTAGTCGTTCATGGCCTGGCAGGTGCCGGAAATGAGCGGCCCGCTCATCAGCAGTCCCAGCCACAGCCGCCAGTCGGCGAGGCTCGCCACGGTGAACGCAGCGCTGCACAGGGCGCCAGCGACGTAGGCGCACATGACGGGAATCCAGGTGACAGGCTTGAGCAACTCGACCCATGCCGAGACCTTGTGGCGCGCCGGACTGGCGGTGCGAGGTGTCGCCCGTGACAGCGGAAGCGATGATGGTGCAATACCTTCTTTCACGGCCAGACGTTTCCTCAACCCTTCCATGGCGTTATTTCCAACTTATGGAATCGCCCGGCGGATGCAAAACCCATTTTCTCGATGGCTGGTGTCCGGCGGCGTGGCTGGCCCGGTTGCTTCGGACGCTGCCTGATAGTTCCCTGGATGTACCCGGCGTGGAGAAATCTGGTCAGCGCGGCGCGCGTGAGTCAGCGCGGCCGGTTAAAGCCTCAACCGGGCGGCGGGTGTTGCCGGTGGCCGTGTCCGGCGTGTGGTGTCCTTCACGTTCCTGATTGGGCAGGAACGGGTAAGTCTGACGGGACGGTTCATGATGACCCAACCTGTCCGCACGTGGATGTGGCACCGTAGGCTGCCTGCCTGAGAAAGCCTATCTGCGCACCGTAGCCACAGACACCCGGTGAATACTTTTTCGGCGAAAAGCTGCGGGCAAGCAGGCGATGCCCGCCCTTGGGCGGCACTGGCAGGGCCGCGCGCAGAATCAAGATGTGTACCCTACCAACCAGCGTCACTACCAGATATAGTGGTTCTGTCTGATTTTCGCTTTCCAGCCGTGCATACCGGCACGCTTTGTCCCTCTGTCCAGCCGAGGAGTTTTACGATCCATGATGAAACAGGAACCTGCCCCCGCCAGTCTCACCGACATCGCCCGTACGGTCCTGATGAAACGCTATCTGCTCAAAAACGAGCAGGGCGAGGTGATTGAGACCCCCGAAGCCATGTTCTGGCGGGTGGCCGGGACCATCGCGGCCATTGACGCCCACTATGGGGCATCGGCCGGGCAGGTTGCAGAACGTGCCGAACGTTTTTACGAACTGATGGCGCAGGGCTGGTTTGAGCCGAACAGCCCGACCCTGATGAACGCCGGGCGACCCTTGGGACAGCTCAGCGCGTGCTTCGCCGCCGGTACGATGATCGAGACGATCGCTGGGCCGCAGCCCATCGAGGAGGTGCAGGTCGGCACCCTTGTGCTTACCCACGCCGGCCGCTACCGTCCCGTCACCGGGACGATGCGCCGCACCGGCTGCCTCTACCGGGTGAAGGTTGATAAGTTGCCGGCGCTTTATGTCACCGCCGAGCATCCCTTCCTCACGACCGATGGCTGGGTGCAGGTCAGGGATCTGGCGCCCAAACAGCACTTCGTGAAGATCGGCTGCCCAGAGATCGGGAGCGCAACCGTCACGATGCATTTTGACGGCCACGTTGAGGATGGCTGGGTCCATGCCCGGCTTGAGGGCACCAGCCCACGCTCACAGCGCCGCTACGCCCAGCGTGATGCGATCTCGCGCCAGGTCGCTCCGATCCGCGACGGCGTCACAATTGATGCGGCTCTCGCCTGGATGCTGGGCCTCTACCTCGCGGAAGGGTCCATCTCGGCCGGGTACGATATCCGCTTCACGCTCTCCTGGGATGAGGATGAGCACGCCGCACGCCTCGCCGCGATCCTTGAGGGTAAACTCGGCCTGCCCGCCCGTGTGCAGAAAGGCACCCAGCCGCAAGGCCGGCGGGGCGATGGCTGGACGACCGTGCGCCTCCAGAGCAAGCTGCTTGCGCAGTGGCTCGTCGAGCATTTCGGCGCCGGCTTCGACCAGAAGCGGCTGCCCGCCTGGGCCATGAGCCTGTCGCCCGATCTTCGCCAGGCGCTGCTCCAGGGTGTCGCCGACGGCGACGGCACCCCGGTCAACAGCCATCAGACCCGGATCACCCTCTGCAATGAGGTGCTGGTCCGCCAGCTCTTCACCTTGGCCTACAGCCTGGGCTACTACCCGACGCTACGGGCAGATTCGCTGCCAGCACTCGGCACCGTGCAGCCTTGGTCGCTGGCCTATGGCGAAACGTACAACGCCGGGATGGTCCGCGACGGCGCCTATCGGGTCCTTGAAGTCGCCGCGCTTGATGAAGAGGCGATCGTCTATAACTTTGAGGTCGAGGAGGATCACACCTACGTCGCCAACCAGATGGTGGTGCATAACTGCTTTGTGCTCCCCATTGAAGATACCCTCAACAGCATTTACGACACCCTCAAGCATCAGGCGCTGATTCATCAGAGCGGCGGGGGCACTGGCTTCAGCTTTTCGCGGCTGCGCCCGCGCAACGACGTGGTGCGCAGCACCATGGGCGTAGCGAGCGGCCCGGTCAGCTTTATGGAGGTGTATAACCACTCGACCGAGGCGATTAAGCAGGGAGGGACGCGCCGTGGTGCGAATATGGGCATTTTGCGCTGCGATCACCCCGATATTCTTGAGTTTATTACCTGCAAGCGCGATACGACGAAAATCACGAACTTCAACATCTCGGTCGCTATCACCGATGCCTTCATGCGCGCTGTTGAGCGCGATGAAACTTATGAACTGATCAATCCGCGCACCCGCGCCGTACAGATGGCTTCACGCGACGGACTGAAACATCCGTTGACCGGCGAGATACTGGTGCCGCCCGGTCAACTCATGCGCCTACGCGCCCGGATGGTCTTTGACCTGATCGTGCAGTGCGCGCATGCCACTGGCGAGCCGGGACTGTTTTTCATTGACCGGGCCAACGAGTACAACCCGGTGCCGTCCCTGGGCGGGTACGAGGCCACGAATCCGTGCATCACCCGTGATGCCTGGGTGCAGACGAGCGACGGCCCCCGTCAGGTCGCCGAACTGGTCGGCATGCCGTTTACAGCCATTGTTGACGGAATGGCGTATGGCAGCGACGCCCGTGGCTTCTGGTCCAACGGACTCAAGCCAATCTATGAACTGAAGACTTCCAGCGGTTACTCGCTCCGGCTGACTGGTAATCACCGTGTGATGCGCGTGAACGCCGTGGAGCGCAACGGTGAGCAGACCGAGTGGGTCGAGGTTCAGCGCCTTCAGCCGGGCGACTTGGTGAAGCTTCACAATCATCGTGAGTTCACCCAGTGGGAGGGCGCCGGCACGCTGGAGCAGGGCTGGCTTCTGGGTCTCCTCGTCGGTGATGGAACGTTCAGTGAGAACCGGGCCGTCCTCTCCTTCTGGGGGCAGGACGCTGAGTATATGGCCCAGCAGGCATTGGGTGCCATTAGTAGGGAAGCGGGTAGCGAATGGCAAGTAGCGAGTAGGAAGGAAGCGAGTAGCGAATGGCGAGTAGCGAGTAGTAATTATTATCCACTCGCCACTCGCCACTCACCACTCGCCCCTGGCATCCAGCCGATCGAGGAGCGCAACGAATTCCGCGTGCGCTCCAGTGCGCTGGCCGCCCTTGCTGCTGCTTTCGGCATCACGCCTGAGAACAAGAGCCTCACAGACAGCACCGAGCGCGCCTCCAGCCTGTTCTACCGCGGTCTGCTCCGTGGCCTGTTCGACGCCGATGGCACTGTACTGGACGGTGGCGGGAAGGGCATGTCGGTTCGCCTTGCCCAGTCGAACCTCGCCCTTCTGGAGCGCGTCCAGCGCATGCTGCTGCGCCTTGGCATTGCCAGCCGCCTCTACCGCAACCGCCGGCCGGCCGGCGAGCGTGTCCTGCCCGATGGCCGCGGCGGCGGGAAGCTCTATGCCACGAAGGCTCAGCACGAGCTCTGCATCTCGAAGGACAACCTGCTGACCTTCGCTTCCCTGGTAGGTTTTACCAACCCGGCCAAGGCTCAGGCGCTCAGCTCCGCTCTCGCCGCTCGCTCTGCCCGCGGCCACTACCGTGAGTGCTTTGTGGCCGAGGTCGAGTCGTTGACGCTCATTGGTGAGGCTGAGGTCTTCGACTGCTCCATCCCGGGCGTCAACGCCTTCGACGCCAATGGACTTTATGTGCACAACTGCGGAGAGCAGCCGTTGCTGCCCTACGATGTCTGCAATCTTGGCTCGATCAATCTGGGCAAGTTTGTCACGCCCGAACGAACCGTTGACTGGAATCACCTGCGCGAGGTGGTTCACGAAAGCACACGTTTTCTCGATAACGTGATTGATGCCAATCACTACCCGCTGGAACAGATTGCGCACCTGAGCCAGCGTATCCGGCGGATTGGGCTGGGGGTAATGGGCTGGGCGGACATGCTGGTGCGGTTGGGTGTTCCGTACAACTCGGATGAAGCCATCGAGTTGGCGCGGAAGGTCATGCACTTTATTGACGAGGAAGGGAAGGTGGCTTCCGAGCAGTTGGCCCGCGAGCGTGGCGCATTCCCCGAATGGGAGCACAGCATCTGGGGTCCCGACGCCACCTGCGCCCGCCGCCCGGACGGCGCGCGGATTCGTCCGCCACGCCGGCTGCGCAACTGTAATGTCACCACCGTGGCCCCCACGGGCACTATCAGCATGATTGCCGGCTGTTCGTCGGGCATCGAGCCGCTCTTTGCCATTGCCTTCTGGCGCTACCAGGCCGATAGCCGGATGCTTGACATCAATCAGGATTTCGTGGCCCAGGCGAGACGGGAGGGCTGGTACAGCCCTGAACTCATGGAACGGATTGCCGATACCGGTCACATCCATCACCCGGAAGTGCCGGCCGAGGTACAGCGGGTGTGGGTTACGGCCCACGACATCGCGCCGGAGTGGCATGTGCGCATGCAGGCGGCCTTCCAGGAATACACCGACAGTGCCATCTCGAAGACGATCAACTTCCCCCACGAGGCGACTGCCGATCAGGTCCGTGAAGCCTACGAGCTGGCATTCCGTCTGGGGTGCAAGGGCATCACCGTCTATCGCGACGGTTCACGGGCCAACCAGGTGCTCTCCACCGGTTCCACCGGCAAAAGCACCAGCCCCCCGTCGGCTGAACCAACCCCGGCCGAGCTGAAACCACGACCGGTCCCGGCCGAAGGCTTGCCCAGCCACTCGTTTCCGGTGATGACGCCGCTTGGCAAGCTGCGGTTGTTCGTCACCGAGCTGGACGGGAAACCGTTTGAAGTCTTTGCCATCATCGGGCGGGCCGGGAGTGATGTGACGGCCTTTACCGAAGCCATCGGGCGGTTGATTTCGCTGGCCCTGCGCTGTGGTGTGCCGGTGAAGCTCATTGCCGAGCAGCTTCGCGGCATTGGCGGTTCGCGTTCGGCCGGCTTTGGCCCGGCGCGCGTCCTTTCCGTCCCCGATGCCATCGGTAAGGTGTTGTTCGAGCACTATGTCAGGAACGGCCGTGGGAACGGGACTGGTGACAGCAACGACGAAACTGTCCACGGGGATATGGCTCACACGGGCGAAGCCGCTTCACAGGCATCAGACTTCTTTCTGCACCATGACGCCGGGCCGGGGGTTTTGGAGGCGGCCGAGCTTTGTCCCGAATGTCAGAATGCAGCGCTGTTCAATGGGGAAGGGTGTCGCAAGTGTCACGCCTGTGGGTATAGCGAGTGCTAGGGCGTTTCTCAGGAAACGCTGATCTCGGAAACGCTGGCCTCCATCGTGCGTGGCATCGGACGGGCTGATGGGCACAGACGCCGTACAGCCACCTGTACTTCAATGGCATGATTTCCAACGTATGGGAATCGTCCGGCTGGTGCACAATCTTGTTCCCCGACGGACGGTTCCGGTGGCCCGGCCGGCCCAGGCGCTGCGTACGTCGCGTGGATACCCCCTGTGACTGCTCCCCCGGACGTACCCTGCTGCAGAAAGAACCTATGTTGCCCTGCCTGTCATTGCGTCGCTTTGGTTTTGGTCATCAGTGTTGGCTGTGGATATTCGGCAGCTTCCTGCTGGGACTGGTCATAGCCCCTGCCCAGTCTCCGGCACAAGCCCCGGCCCAGGCTTCGGTCCAAACTTCAGCCCCGGCCCTGCGTTCGGTCAAATCCCTGCCGGCGCCGAAAGTCGTGGCGCGGTACTGGGCGGCCTTGGGCGGCGAGAAAGCCCTGCGGGCAGCCGGTGCCACCACGCTGCGCGGAACCGTGCAGACGGTGGCGAGTGAAACCGGCAGCTTTACGCTCGACCGTCGTGCCCCCAACCAATTGCGTCTGGAACTCACGTTCGAGGACGACCGCCGGTGCCTGGGCACGAGCGGTACTTCAGCCTGGGTACAGACCACCCGCGACGGAGCTTCGACGCTCGTGGATGACATCGGCCGGCAGCGTCTGCTCGAAGGCTGGATGCTGGCCGGCCACATGCTCGACGCCAAACAGCAGGGGATTGCCCTGCGTTCGCTGCCGGTTGTGGAATTCGCCGGGCAGCCCTGCTACCGCGTCGTCTTCACGTCACGCGAACGGGCCACAGCCACCGGCTACTTTGCCGTCGATTCCGGTCTGCTCGTCCGTCTGGAAAGTGGGGAAGGCGCCGCGCGCCAGGTCTTTCAGTTTGCGGACTACCGTCTGGTCAACGGCCGGCGTGAACCTTACACCCTGACCCTCGAAGCATCCGGCGGGCCGGCCCTGACCCTGACGGTGCAGGAAGCGATACCGGTCACCAGCTTCGCGGCCAATCATTTCGACATTCCCACGGGCGACCCGGCGCTGGACGTTCCGGCGCTGCTGACGCGCATCGCGCAGAACCAAAAGGCACTGGATGAGCGCGTGACGCAGTACACCTACACGCTGACGGAGACCATTCGGCGGCTGGACGGTGATGGACGGGTCAAGGAAACCGAAGTCAAGGTCTATGAAGTCTATCCCCTGACCGGTGGTGTGCGCGCCCGAAAGCTGGTCGCGGTCAATGGGAAACCGCTTTCACCTTCGGAAGCCGAAAAGGAACAGCGCCGGGTGACGAAGTTCATCGAGGAAAACGAAGAACGACAGCAGAAGCGCCAGTCCGGCAAGGCTGATGAGAACGATGAAGCCCAACGGCGACGCCTTGCCATTTCGCAGTTTCTGCGCGCCTGTGAGTTCTACAATCCGCGCCGGGAAAACCTCCGGGGGCGGGAGGTCATCGTCTGCGATTTTCGTCCACGCCCCGGCTACAAGCCGACCAATGACGCCGAGAAAATCATCCAGAAGCTCGTCGGCACGGTCTGGCTCGACGCCGAAGACGAGGAAGTGACGCGACTTGAAGGACGCTTTGCGAGTGATTTCAAAGTGGGCGGCGGCTTGCTGGCATCGCTCAAGCGGGGGGCGGCATTTGTTTTTGAGCAGACCCGCAATGTGGAAGGCGTCTGGTTGCCGCTGCGCGAGGATTTCAACGCCGGCATCAAGGTCCTGCTGTTGGCAGGCCTGAACATCAGCGTCGAGAACCGCTACAGCGATTACCGGAAGTTTTCGACCGAAACCAAAGACGTTACCGAAAACCCACCCGCCACACCGTAGGGGCGATTGGTCAATTGCCCCTACAGGAAAACGTCCGTCACACACCAACGGCCGCGCCCTGATGCTTCGGGCGATGGGCAATAGCCGGCTCGACGGCTGGCCGCGGGTGCAGCGCCGGATGCAGCGCATGCGCCAGAATCTCCAGGCTTTCAACCAGGCGCGGCCCCGGACGGCTGAAGTAATGCGAGCCGTCGGTGACATAGACCTGCCCCTGCCGGACGGCCGGCAGGGATGACCAGACGGGATGTGCTGCCAGCAGGTCGAGGTCTTCCAGCGTACGCTCAACCGAAAAGCCGCAGCAGGCCACGAACACGACTTCGGGACGGGCGGCAGCGACTTCTTCCCAAGTGAGCGTCCGGGAGGGTACGCCGGCCCGTCCCAGCACTTCTTCGCCACCAGCCAGATGTACCAGCTCCGGACTCCAGTGCCCGCAGGAAAACGGCGGATGGAGCCATTCCAGCAGGGCCACCCGTGGACGCCGGTCAACCGTGGCGCTGCGGCGCACAACGGCTTCCACACGTGCCTTCAAACCGGCAACGACTTCCTCGGCAACGGCCTGCCGCCCGGTAGCGGCGGCCACCTGATGCAGGCTGGCAAAGACTTCCTCCAGGGTTTGGGGTTCGAGATTGATGACCTGTGGGCTGCCGGGCAGACGGCAGGCGGCGGCTTTGACTTCTTCTTCCGCGACGGCGCAGACATCACACAGCGCCTGCGTCACGATCACGTCCGGCTGCAAGGCTTCGAGGACGGGCAGGTTGAGGGTGTAAAGCGCCTGTACCGACTGGAGCCGCTCGCGTACGAGGTGGTCTATTTCCTGGCTGGTGGCGTCGGTCGGAATGAGCGTGTGGGTGACTTTGGGCAGGTCCCGGACAGAAGGCGGGTAGTCGCACTCGTGCGTTACGCCGACGAGCTGCGCTTCGAGGCCAAGCGCGCAGATGATTTCTGTGGCGCTTGGCAGCAGGGAAACAATGCGGAGGTCGGTCATCGGAGCAGGTCTCCAGAGCATTTTGGGCTGGCGGCCGCGGAGTTTATACCGCTGCTGGGGCGTCCACCAAGCAGGGGCGGTTGGGCCAACCGCCCCCACAGGTGGCAACCCGCCCTTACGGCGTTTTTCTCTGTTTCTCAATTTCGCCCACAATGTCGTCCAAAGCTGTACTGGTAAGAGAATATCCCGCTCCTGAGGGGAGTGTTTTGGCTGAACCGGGCTGTTTATACAGCATCCCCGTCATGTGCTGCTTTCAAGCAGACGTTCAAGTTCTGCCACGATGGCGAGTGCTGCCTGTGCTTTCAGTGAAGGGATGTCGCTCGCGCGCTGCACCCGTTGCCTCAATTGCTCCAAAGCCGAACGGGCTTTGGTTTCCGTTGTGCTTTCCTGAAATGTCTTCAGAAATTCCCGCCAATAGACCACCTCAATACCACATAGTTGGACTTTGTTGAGCTTCTGCATGTAGGTGTCCATCAGTCCTGTCCGCGCCAAACGTCCGAAGTTGCCGCCGCCGTCGGCGTGGGGCTTGTCGAGAATTTGAGCCGTCTTCGGTGGATAGGGACTAGCCCCTTTGGGAATATCAATCCTGGTAGCCTGCTTTGTCTTCCTGATGTGTTGCCAGTGGTAGTTGCGGTACTCGGCAGCGTACTTTGCCGATTCGACGAAGGGTTCAAAGAGAATCGGAGATCCGCTAAGTACGTTTCCGAGAACCCATGGAACGACAACAATCAAGTCCCGCTGTGCGCAGGCGGCCGAGGTAACCTGAAACCTGAGACTCGGTTCGGCCTCTTTCGCAAGCAGATACCACCCCTTCAGTTCAATCCCAAGGAGAATTTCACCTGTGGAGGTCTTGCGCAGGAGAACGTCGGGGAATGTTTGGGCCTGTCTGACGAAGGTGTAGAGGGCGTAACTCCCGTTTGGATCCCAGGTGTTCCGAATGAGATTCAGGGTACGGACCACCTGCTCCTCAATTGTCGCACCAAGCACGCTGTTGAGTGTGTGAAGGTCCGTGGCCAGAATGCCCGAAATATGGGTCTCGGTGCGGAAGTAGATTGGAAGGGACGAAATGGCTTCGCGCACATTCATGTAAAGCTGGTAATGGGCGTCGCCGGGTGCAGGCAAAAATGATTCTCTGGTCGGCTCAGGTGGTCGGTTTTCTTCTGTCATGCCGTAGCCAACCTTTCCACCGCTGCGGCATAAAACTCCGGGATAATCTCGGCCGCACAGTAAGCGCGGCCAAGGCCATGCGAAACCACAGCACCCGGACAGAGGCCGCCGAAAGGTTCCCAAACGACATCCCCCTGGTCGGTTGAGGCTTGGATGATCAGGTCAATAAACTTCAGTGGCTTCTGGCTCCCGTGAAGGCTTTTGAATTTGTATCTCATCCCGTTGCGTGTTCCCTGGATTCGTTCCGCTCCGCTGACCTGTGGTTCACGCCACACATTGGTGATTCCGAGATCACATTTGAACTTCGCCCGCAGTTTGGCCCATTCACCGCCGGATATGGGGGTTTTTCCATCAAGGCTGAAATAAGGCCTGCCCGCCGGGTCGCCATGCTCATTGGCGTACTGGGCAAGTCTTACGAAGGCGTCGGGGGGTGGGTAGTACCAAAGGTGATCGGCGGTAAGGTATTTTCGGGTGGCTGCGTTGAGAACTCCACACGCTTCATTGGCCACGCGAAACGGCAACCCTGTCCGCTTCCACTCGTGGCGGAGCCACTCCTGCATCGTCAGTAATTGCGTGCCAACTCTGAAAGTGGCGGTCCTGACATAGTGCACGCAGACTTCTGTGACCACCGGAAACTTGCGCAGCGTCTGCGTGTTGGCGTTACCTGCGACATGGCTGAGTCCCTTGTCCCAGATGTTGCAGCAGCGGTATTCCCATCCGTTGGCGATGAGCACGGGATGCACGGTGGCCCATCCCACCTCGGTATTCCAAAACCAGAGGGTTGTCTGCGGCGTGGCATATTGGCTCCATGCCTTGATGTGCGGCTCGTACCAGTCGGCAAGGGATTCAGCCCGATGGTTGTCGCCGGGAAATCCACTCACGCCATAGGGTCCGTCGGAAATGATGCATGTCGGAGTGGGCCAGGTGGCGTAAAGGTTCTCTGCGTGATCAAAGTGGATTGAGACCTGTCCGCGAGTGTACACGTCACCAATCACCGGCTCCCGTTCTTGCCCTTTCCACTGGGAGAACAGATGAGCCTGTGTCGTACTCGTGCTCGTGGTCATGGATGAGTCCTCATCTCGTCGTGCTGTCAGGGCATCCTGCCGTACAACCTTTCGGCCTATGGATTTGAAGTCTATACCGCGCCACGGCAGGGGTGAAGGAGGGGCGGTTGGCAACCGCCCACACCGTTGTCCAACCGCCCTTACCTTTGGCCAACCGTCCCTACCATTGGCAACCCGCCCACAACCGAACGGTTGGCCTGCCCCCGCTCGACAATGTGCGCCAGACGATCCGCCGCCTTGCGTGCGCCGGCAATGTTGCGCGCCGTCGGCCCAAGTTCGAGTTCGGCCAGCGGCCCCATGACGTACAGCCCACGCGCCCACCGCAGAGCTTTGGAAACCACGGGATAACCACATGGAGCGACCGGAAGCCCGTAGGCCGCAATTGCCTCATCAAGCCACGGCCCGCCGGGGCGCTGTGGTTCAAAACCGGTTGCCAGCAGCAGGTTGTCGGTCTCCAGGGTGTCGCCGGTCATCAGTGACAACAGCAGCCGCCCATCACCTTGGGGCGTCGCTCCTGTGACGTTGGCTTCCCGAAGACAAAGCTCGCCATGCTCTGCCGCGCGCCGCAGGTCGTGATAGACATCCTTGGGCATCGAACCCCGGTGGCGCGCCTCACGAATCATCTGCCGCCGCCGTTCCAGTGAAGTTTCGGCCTCGAAGGCGCGCATGTACTTGGGCCCCAGCCAGCCTGGATCGCTGTCGAACTGGTGAATCCGAACCGGATGCGGCATCAGCAGCGTCACTGTGCCCGGTTGCCGGGCCGCCAGCGCCAACGCCAGTTGGGCCGCGGAAATCCCGCCACCAAACACCACGGCGTGACGCCACAGCGGTAACTGTGCTGTATGAACGTCACGGTCGAAGACATGACGCACCGGTGCGCCGGCTGCCCGGCAGAGACGCGCCCAGTCAGGGTAAGCCGGCCGGTCACTCAAACCGAGCGCCAGAATGACACGGCGGGCTTCCAGAGCACCGTCTGGCGTTTCGACCTGCCAGCCACGTTCACCCAGCCGCCGCAAGCCGACGGCTCCGCCCTGAAGGTGCAGCTCTGTCAGGCGGTGCTGCGCCAGCAAGTGCCGGCAGTGCGCCTGGAAAAGAGCATAACCGGGGCGGTCGTAGGGCGGCGCAAAAGCGGCAAACGGTTTTCCTTCGGGAGTGCGTGAGAACTCAAAGAGGTCAAACGCCCCCAGCCCAAGGTGGTGCACCAGCGGAGAGCGCAGAAACGGCATCTGAACATTGCCTGTGCACTGATTCCAGCGCGCCAGCAGCGTGGGCTGCGGATCGAGGATGCGCAACCGGTCTGCCGCCACTCCGGCCCGGGCCGTCAGAACCAGCGCGGCATGGGCGCCGTGAATCCCCCCACCTATCACCAACCAGTCCAGCATGGTTTCTGTCCAGCCTGCTTTTGAAGATGATCTGATTCGTAAAAATACTATTTACTTCAGGCGAGTCAGGTTCGCAAGTTGGCTACGGTAAAGTGTTTTTGACTGGACGTGGCCCACGGCACCGGGTGGACAACGGGACGCTGATTCAAGTAAACAGGAATTGTCTTGAAAATATGTCTGTCTTCTCCGAGGGCTTTTCCTATGCGTGAAAGCGTACGTGTCTGGTTTGGGCCGCGCCCCTGGGCCGTGGCCGGCGTGATCTGGCTGTGCAGCTTCCTGTGGAGCCTGACCGTACTGGCCGGGCCGACGGGCACCATCACCGGCGTTGTGCGGGACAGCGGCGGCGCGTTCATCAGTGGCGCGGAAGTCTCCGCCACGAATCTGGCGACCAACTTCACCCGTACGGCCATAACCAACGCCTCCGGGCGCTACGTCATTGCCGAACTGCTGCCCGGCGACTACCGGCTGGAAGTCAAACGCGACGGTTTTCAGACGGCCGTGGAAACGCGGGTGGTCGTCAACGTCGAGGCCATCGTCGCCAAGGACTTCACGCTCGTGGCCGGGGCGATCAGCGAAACCATCACGGTCGAAAGTGACAGCGATCTGGTCAACCGCGAGTCGGGCGCCGTCGGTACGGTGATTGAACGCAAGTTCGTCGAAAACCTGCCGCTCAACGGACGCAGTTTTCAGGCACTCATCGAGCTGACGCCGGGGGTCGTGCTGGCGACGCCAAGCATTTTTTCGACCGGGCAGTTCAGCATCAACGGACAGCGTACCAACGCCAACTACTTCATGGTGGATGGCGTCAGCGCCAATTTCGGGGCGGCCGTCACCGCGCAGTCCTTCCAGCAGGGCGCCGGGACGCAGCCGGCGCTGACGATTCTGGGAAGCACCAGCAGCCTCGTCCCGGCCGACGCCATGCAGGAATTCCGCGTCCAGACCTCCAGCTTTGCCGCTGAATACGGCCGGACGCCGGGCGGACAGATTTCCATCTCAACCCGCAGCGGTAGCAATGATTTCACCGGCTCGCTGTTTCATTACTTCCGCAATGAAAAGCTCGATGCCAACGACTGGTTCAACAACCGCAACGGACTCCCACGGTTGCCACTGCGGTTGAATCAGTTTGGCGGGACCTTTGGCGGCCCTATTCGGATTCCGGGGCTGTATGACGGACGCAACCGGTCATTTTTCTTTGCTACGTACGAAGGGCTGCGGCTGCTTGTGCCGGGGACGGTGTTTGCGGCCCGCGTGCCGTCGCTGGCGGCCCGCCAGTCCGCGCCGGAGCCGTTCCGGTCCGTGCTCAATGCTTTTCCACGTCCGAATGCGCCGGCAGAACCTGGCGACCCGGCCGATGCGGCGCGCTACATCACCGGAATTTCCGATCCATCGGAAATTGACACGGTCAACCTGCGCTTCGACCAGAAGTTCGGGCAGTCAGCCAACCTGTTTTTCACCTTCCTGAACTCGCCTTCCGGGAGCCGCTTCCGGTCGTTTCCGAGCCAGGAAAACGCCTTCGAGCGCAACAACCGCAGTCTGACCGGCGGCCTGACCTGGGCCATCCGTCCCAATCTGGTGCTGGATGTGCGGCTCAACTTCGGGCGTTCACGCGGCAACTTCGACTTTCGGGGCGTCGAGCGCGACGGCGCGGTGCTGCCGCCGGATTCGCTCGTCTTTCCGTCTTTTGCGCCCCGCGCCACAACGGCCGTAAGCCTCCAGACCATTCCCGGTGTGTCAGGTGTTTCGGCGGCCAACCTCACGCAGGGACGCACGCTGGGGCAGCTTCAGCGCCAGTTCAACCTGGTGGGCAGTGTGACCTACATTGTCGGCAACCACGAAATCAAGGTCGGCGCGGACTATCGGCTGCTGCGCCCCATTCAGGATACGCGGTCGCTTTCCATCAGCTATGTCTTTGGTACTGTGGCGAGCCGGGCCACAGGCGTCCCGACCTCGATTTCCATTCAGGCGTTTGCGCCGGTCACGGGTTTCCGCATCCACAACTTTTCATCGTTCGTGCAGGATACGTGGCGCATCCGGCCGCGTCTGACGCTCACTTTCGGGTTGCGTCATGACCTCAATCCGCCGCTGGCCGGCGAGCGTTTGCCCTTCTCCATTGACGGGCTGGAAAACCCGCTCACGGCCAGGCTGGCTCCGGCCGGCGCGCGCCAGTGGCGGACGCGCTACACGGATTTTGCCCCCCGGCTGGGCGTGGCCTACCAGTTTGCCGAACGTTCCGGTTCGGCGCTGGAGCAGGTCTTCGGCGGCTGGATTCTGCGCGGCGGTTACGGGATATTTTACGACCTCGGAACCGGCACGGCGCTGCGTGGGTTCAACAGCTTTCCCTACAATACCTTCAGGACGATTACGAACCCGGCCCAACTCCGCTTTCCGGCCAACGAAGCCGACCTTCAGCCGCCGCCGTTTCTTGATCCCAACAACCTGCCTATCAACGCCAGCTTTTTCGTCTTTGACCGAAACCTGCGCCTGCCCTATACGCACCACTGGAACGTGACGCTCGAACGCGCCATCGGGCGCCACAATGCCATCACCATTTCGTATGTCGGCGCGGCGGCGCGGCGGCTGTTGCGCGCCGAACAACTGCGGAACTACAACGAAGCCTTTGCCCGGCAGAACTTCGGGTTGGACCGTCCGGTGATTGTCATCAACCCGGCCGTGTTTGGCCCGGCGCCTTCGGCTTCGCCAGCCGCCGGCTCACCGGTTAGTGTCACCCGCAATGCGACGGCATCAAACTACAACGCCCTGCAGATGCAATACCGGCGGCGGTTGTCACGGGGTCTTCAGGCGCTGGCTTCGTACACCTGGTCCAAGTCCATTGATGACGTGTCGGATGAGGTCTTTCAGGGTATTCCGCTGGAGGGTTTCAACCAGCGCCTGGAGCGCGGCCCGTCAAGTTTTGACATCCGGCACACCTTTACGGCGGCTGCAACCTATGACCTGCCGACCCTGACGCAGCAGCCCTTCGTGAAGGCGCTCATCGGGGGGTGGTCCATCAACGGCATTTTCCGGGCGCGTTCCGGGGCGCCGCTCAACGTCATTTCCCAGTCCTTTGATGTCTTCAACATCGGGACGACACGCCGCGTTGACCGCGTTCCGGGGCAGCCGGTGTTTATCAGCGACCGGAATGCGCCGGGTGGCCGGCGGCTGAACCCGGCGGCCTTTGCCGAGCCGGCCCGCAACCGGCAGGGGACACTGGGCCGCAACAGCCTGCGCTGGCTGGCTGCGACGCAGTGGGACCTTTCCGTTCGCCGTACGTTCAACTTCGGCGAGCGCCTGCGGTTGCAGTTTGCGACGGATTTCTTCAATGCCTTCAACCAGGCGAACTTCACGCCGCCCAGCCCGACGCGCCTGCCCAACGGCACCCTGGTGGGCAACGGAGAGGCGTCGAGTATGCTGGGGCGGGCGCTGGCGGGCGTTGGCGCAACGGCCACCCGGCAGACGAGTCCGTCCAACGGTTTCAACCAGCTTTTCCAGTTTGGCAGCCCGCGCTCGATTCAGTTCTCGTTGCGCCTGCTGTTTTAGGCTGGGGGGGGCAGGTCCGTGGCTGGGGCGTGGTGGGGACGCCCGTCCTGTGGTGGCTGGCGTCCCTGTTCCGCCGGTTCATCGGCCATCAGGGTCGGAGTGGACTCCGGCGCGGCGCCCGGACGGGTGATGAGCGGACTCTGGGACACCGTCACGTCCTGGCAGGTGGCCGCCCCGTGGTCGCCCGTGTCGGCGGCGAGCAGCCGCGTTGCCGGTTCGCCGCTCCGGGTGGGTGTCTCCTGGCGCCGGTAAGGTTCCGCCGTCGTGAGCCGGGCCGGGGGGAGTCCCCGGGCAAGTTCGGTCAGTGCCGTGGCCAGGTCAGCGGCCGAGGGGCGCTCGGCAGGGTCCTTGGAGAGTGTCTGCGCAACAAGGCGGGTGAGGTCTGCCGGGAGGTGCGGCGCGAGCTGGTCGAGGGGTGGCGGCGCGTCATTCAGGTGTGCCAGCAGCACGGCAAACGGGTTGCTTTCCGTAGCCGGGAAGGGAAGCCGGCCGGCCAGCATTTCATATGCCATCACGCCCACGCTATAGACATCCGCTTTTCCGTCGTGGGGCTTTCCGGCGACCCGCTCCGGCGCCATGTAGGTGGGGGTGCCGATAATCGTGCCGGAGGCCGTCAGGTGAGCGTCCCCGGCCTCGGCCCCGACCAGCTTGGCAATGCCAAAATCCACCACCTTGACCATTTCACCCCGCGATGTCCGGTGCAGGAAGACATTATCCGGCTTGATGTCGCGGTGGATGATGCCGTGCCGGTGGGCTTCAGCCAGGGCGCGACAAACGGGAATCAGCAGCCTGATGGTCCGCAGCAGGCTCAGGCGTCCGGGCAGTTCGTGGCTGAGCGGGCGTCCCGTCAGCAGCTCCATGACGAGATAGGCAATGCCGTCGTGGGACAGCCCGGAGTCCAGGACGCGCACGATGTTGGGGTGGTCAAGGCGTGAAATGGCGACGCCTTCGCGGTGGAAGCGTTCCAGCGCCTCGGCACTGTCGTTTCCGGCGACAGGCTTGAAGACCTTGACGGCGATGGCGTGACCCAGCCCAAGGTGCGTTCCCCGGAAGACGGCGCCAAAACCGCCGGCGCCAATTTTCTCATCGAGCCGGTATTTGTCATCGAGGGTCGTTCCGGGAAGGGCGTCCGCCAGGGCGGAAAACATGCGGTCGGCCCGACGCTGGGAGGCAATGAGTTCCGCGTTGCGGGCTTCCAGTTCACGGTTGCGCGCGGCCAGTTGGCGGGCGGCCCGCGCCTCAACCTCGGTGGCCTGCGCCTGGGCTTCCGCGGCCCGGGCGCGGGCATCGGCGGCCTCCCGGGCGGACTGGGCCGCCTGGGCGGCGGCTTCTGCGGCCTGCATCTGGAGCTGCGTTTCACGCCAGGCCGCCTGGGTACGCCAGCGGCGCACCCGCGCCCGGTACAGTCCTGTCACCAGCCCCAGTCCGGCGAGGGCATAAAGGGCATAGGCCCAGCCCGTCCGCCAGGGGGGCGGCAGCACCCGCAGGTGGACGCGCAGTCCCTGCTCGTTCCACTTGCCGTCGTTGTTCGCAGCGCGAACGTGGAAGACGTAGTCTCCGGGGTCGAGATTCGTATAACCGGCGTAGCGCCGGGTTCCACAGTCCACCCAGTCCCGGTCAAAGCCTTCCAGCCGGTAGGCGTACCGGTTTTTCTCCGGTGTGATGAAATTCAGGGCGGCAAACTCAAAGGCAAAGAAGTTCTCACGGTGGGTCAGCGTCAGGCGCTGGGTCGCGGCGAAGCTGGTGATGGGGCGGTCAAAAATCCGAAAGCTGGTGATGGCGACCGGGGGGAGAAAGGTGTTGTCCACGACCTGGGAGGGATGAAATGAGAAAAAACCGGCGGTCGTGCCAAAGTGCAGCCAGCCGGCGGCGTCGCGCCACCGGGCGGCAGTGCTGATTTCGTTGGCCGGCAGTCCGTCCCGGGTGTCGAACGTACGGCAGGCTCCGGTCTGGGGATCAAACCGGCAGAGGCCCTGGTTGGTGCCCAGCCAGAGGTGCCCGGCATCGTCTTCCAGGATGGCGTTGATGACATTGTTGGGGAGTCCGTCAGCCGTGGTGTAGCGGACGAAGTTTCCATGGTCAGGCTGGAAACGGTTGAGTCCGCCGGGCGTGCCGGCCCAGAGTCTTCCCTGGCGGTCGAGGTGCAGGGTCAGCACCCAGTCGTGGGTCAGGCTGTCGGCGCGGCTGGGATCGTGCTGATAGCGGTTTTCCTGGTGGGTGACGGGGTGCCACCGGCGGAGGCCCTGTTCGGTGCCCAGCCAGAGCGCGCCGGAGGGGTCTTCCTGAATAGCCCAGATGGCATCCAGCCGGGGTTCGTCGGGATGCGGTGGGAGCCGCTCCAGAACGGTTTGAGTGTGCGGATCAATGCGGTCGAGACCGCGCTGCGTCCCGACCCACAGTGTCCCGTCGCGTGTTTCACAGAGGGCGTGAACCCAGTCATCACTCAGGCTGGTTGGCTGGTCGGGCTGATGACGCAGACGGGTGAAGCGACGGTACGGCGCGGCGAGGCGATGGAGTCCACCCCGTTCCGTGCCGACCCAGAGCGTGCCCTCCTGTGTGGCGAGCAGCGCGCCTACGATGCCATGGCGGAGTTGGCCGGCCTGGGCGCCGGCCGGGTAGCGTGTCACGCGCTCGCGTGCGTCCAGCCGGTTCAGCCCCTGGTTGGTGCCCACCCAGAGGTTGCCAGCCGGGTCTTCCACCAGTGACCAGACGAGGCTATCGGTGAGGTGATCGGGGCGGTCCGGGTTGGCATCGTGAACGATGAAGCGCTGCTCGACGACCTGATTCAGTCCCCCGAAGTCGGTTCCGACCCACAGCGTTCCCGCCTGGTCGCGCATCATCTGCCAGATGAAGTCGTGTCCCAGCGTGTCCGCCTGGCGTGGATGGTGTCGGAAGTGAGTGAAGTATCCGCCCTCCCGTTCATCGTCCAGGCGGCTGAGTCCGTCCCCCCACGTGCCCACCCAGAGCCGGCCCTGGTGGTCCTCGGCCAGGGCGCGTGTCTGGTCACTCGCCAGGCTGTCCGGCCGGTGACGGTCCGGGAGCCGGACTCTAGCTTGCCGTATAGTACGCGATAGTGTATAATAATGCTCATGGAAAGCACTATAAGCACAGGCAAGGCGGCAAAACTCCTTGGTGTCTCGGTCAAGACGTTGCAGCGTTGGGAACGCGAAGGAAGGCTAATTCCGGTGGCCCGAACGGACAGCAACCGCCGCCTCTACACTGAGACGCAGATCCGTGAGTTCATCGGTTTGCGGCAGGCCAACCATGCGCCAACCAAGCTTGTCGCCTACTGTCGGGTATCGAATGCGGCGCAGAAGCCGGACCTGGCGAATCAGCGCAAAGTGCTGGAAGAGTTCGTGGTGGCGAAGGGATTGGCGGGGGTCGAGTTTATCGAGGAAGTGGGCGGCGGGCTGAACTTCAGGCGCAAGCGGTTTCTGGCCCTTATGGACGAGATCGGGCGACGGGAAGTCAAGATGCTGATCCTCGCTCACCGGGACCGCCTCACCCGTTTCGGCTTTGAGTGGTTCGAACATTACGCCCAAGCCCATGGCTGCGAAGTGCTGGTACTCAACCAGGAACGGCTGTCTCCCGAACAGGAAATGGTGCAAGACTTAATGACCATCGTGCACTGTTTTTCGTCCCGGCTGTACGGTTTGAGGAACTATCGAAAGAAGTTGAATGAAGCGCTGAAACAGGATGTAAATGACGTCAAAAAGGCCCAACAATGCAACTAACCCACAAGATCGCTCTTTGTCCGACTCCTGAGCAAGTGGACTACTTCAGGCGCGCCTGCGGCACGGCGCGGCGTGTTTGGAACTGGGCGCTCAATGAGTGGAACAGGCAATACGCAGCAGGCGGCAGGCCAAACGCCATGGCGCTCAAAAAACAGTTCAACGCCATCAAGTACACCGACCCGCAGTGGCTCGATGAGAACGGTCGGCCTTGGTTGCAGGACATTCACCGGGATGCCCACGCCCAGCCGTTCAGGAATCTCGCCAAAGCATGGGGACGGTTCTTCGCCAAGGAGGGCAAAGAAGCGCACGAGCCACGGCTCAAGAAAAAGGGCCGTTGCCGCGACAGCTTTTATGTTGCCAACGACAAGTTCACCCTGGAAGGCAAGACGATCCGTCTGCCCAGGATCGGCGAAGTCGCCATGACCGAGGAACTGCGATTCAAAGGAAAGATACTGGGCGCAACGGTCTCCCGCACCGCGGATCGTTGGTTTGTGGCAATACAGGTCGAGGTGCCTGATGCGCAATTCTATCGGCGTCGCACGTCGCACGAGGTCAACGGCAGCGACCTGGGCATCAAGGCTGCCGCAACGATCTCCAGCGGTGAAGTCATCGAGGCGCCCAAGCCGCTCAAAGCAGCGCTGCGCCGTCTGGAAATCCGTAGCCGACGTCTCAGCCGCAAGCTGGAAGCCGCCAGGAAGGCAGCAGGATTTGAACGCCATGCCCGCCTGCCTGAAGGAACGCGCCTGCCGGTATCGAACAACCGGCAGAAGTCCGCTGCGATATTGGCAAGGCTCTATGCCCGTATTGCCAATATCCGGGCGGATTTCACCCACAAGCTCACGACTCGACTCTGCCGCGAAAACCAAGCGTTGGTGATCGAGGATTTAAACGTCAAAGGGATGCTGCAGAACGAGAAACTCGCCCGCGCCATCTCTGACGTGGGTTTTGGGATGTTGCGCTCGCAGTTGGAATACAAGGCCCGGCGCTACGGTACTCATCTTACCATCGCTGATCGCTGGTATCCAAGCAGCCGACTGTGCTCCAACTGTGGCTGGAAGAACGAGGCGCTGACATTGAGAGATCGAACATGGGTGTGTGCTCAATGTGGTGCGCACCATGACCGTGACCTCAATGCGGCGCTGAACCTGAAACGGCTGGCAACCGAAACTGCCCTACCCGTGGCGAGTCCGTCCAGCAATGGCGGCGCTGCGGCGGGGACGGTCCCCGCCGCAGTCGGGAAAGTCACGCCTGTCAAATACGACGGTGGTCAACAGGACGCGTCGGGGCAGGAAGAGAACCGTGCGCACTTTTGCGCACATTCTTGATAGCAGAAACCGGGTGAACCGGCCGCGCGCCGGCTCAAAGCAGGTCAATCCCGCGCCAGCCAGCCAGAGCCGCCCCTGACGGTCGAAATGCAGCGCCAGGACAGGCTGATCACCGAGCACCACGGTGGATGCCCCGGTGTCCGGGTCGAAACACCACAGCCCGCCGTTCGTGCCGAGCCAGAGCTTTCCCGTTGTGTCATGGGCGATAGCGCGGATGACGCTGAGGCTGTCCGTCTGTTCCGCGGGGGCGGGGGGCGAGGCCAGGCGAACCAGGCGCTCACCCTCCAGCCGGTGGAGTCCGCGCGGCGTGCCAATCCACAAAACACCGCGGGCATCGCAGTGCAGGGCCGTGATGCGGTCGTGTGCGAGGCCGGCCTCGTCTCCGGCGCGGGGTTGAAAACGGGTGAAGGTCTCCCGTGCCGGATCATACCGGTTGAGACCGTGCTGGGTGCCGACCCACAATCCGCTGCGGTCCGCACACAGCGCCGTGATGTAGTTGTCACTCAGGCTGGACGGTTGGGACGGATCGGTGCGAAACACCCGGAAGGTGTAACCGTCATAGCGGTTGAGCCCATCCTGCGTGCCCACCCAGATGAATCCCTGGGCGTCCTGGGCCAGGCACTGGGCGGTACTCTGTGAGAGTCCCTGCCCGGTTGAAAGACGCACGAAGGTCGTCGGAAGCTGGCGTGGTCTGGCCCGGACAGGCGTCTCCAGTCCAGGCAACAGCCCGCACATGAGGGCCAGCAGTCCACAGTGCAGGAGATAGTGGCGTCGGTAGCGGCCCGGCAGGATGGGACAGGTAGGCGTGGAGCGCACGGAAACCCCGACTGGTAACAGCACCGCGTCGGCTGCCCTTGGACGACACGCACGCGCCGCCTGGGAAACCACCGGGAGCATACTGCGCCCAAGCGCAGAACAGCAATCCGGGGAGCGTGCGCTCCACGACGAAATGCCTGTGGCCGCACGCCACAGGCAGGAGATTCAAACCCGGCTGGAGGGTGCGGCTCCCGCCTGCTCGACCGCCTACTCGAAACCGGCCGCTTTTTTGGCAGCGGCGGAAATGACGAACTTGAGCCGTTTCCGGGCTTTGATTTTGATCTTTTCGCCGGTGCGTGGATTGCGCCCTTCCCGCGCCTTGTATTCCCGGACAACCAGTTTCCCGACCCCTGGAATCGTGAAGCCGACTTTGGCCTGTGCGGCGGCGAGCCGGGCCTGTTCATCGAAAAATTCCCGCACCTTCTGTTTCGGGAAGCCGAACTTTTCGGCGAAGTGGTTGACAATTTCGGTTTTGGTCATCGGCTTGGCTGCCGCTTTCTTGGCCGGCGCCTTTTTGGCCGGCGCTTCCTCTTTGGGAGCTGTGGCTTTGGCCTTGGTGGTGGCTTTGGTTGCCGTGGATTTTGGAGCTTTGGCCGCCATGGCAGTGAATCCTCCTGCTAGCGCGAATGCGCAAAATGATGTGATTTACCCTTGTCGTGAAGCGGATTTCTGCACGAGACTAGCCAGCCATCCGCATGAAATCAAGCGATTTTTGATGCCCTCTACGACTGATAGTGCCTGGGGCGGCTTGATCTGCCACCGGTAGTGTCCGTTCCCTTGTGGCCGGCGGCCGGGACACCACAATATCAACCCCGTGACAACGGCATATCGGCGTGTACAATTCAGGCTTTTCCCCTGCACGCCGTCCGAGCCAGAGGATAACCATGAAAATTGCGCTTGCCCAAATCAACACCATGGTCGGGGCTTTCGTCGCCAATGCGGCCAAAGTCCGCCAGTACGCCATGCGAGCCGCGTTACAGGGCGCCCGGTTGGTCGTCTTTCCCGAACTGACGATTCCGGGATACCCCCCGCTGGACCTGCTCGACCGCCCGGCTTTCATTGCGCGCAACCTGGCTGCACTGGATGACCTTGTGCGCTTCTCCGCCACCGTGGACACCGCCCTGCTGGTGGGGTTTGTGGCGGAAAATCCCGATGACTTCGGCAAGCCGCTCTACAATGCCGTTGCCCTGCTCGAAGGCGGCGAACTGCGCGCCATCCGCTACAAGACGCTGCTGCCCACCTACGATGTCTTTGACGAAGCGCGGCATTTCGAGCCGTCCGAGCGGCGGGAAATCATCCGCTGGAACGGTTATCGGCTGGGGGTCTGCGTCTGTGAAGATGCCTGGAACAGCCGCGAGTTCTGGGACACCCACCTGTACGACATCGATCCCGTCCGCGAACTGGCCGAGCAGGGGGCGCAGGTCATCATCAATGTCTCCGCCTCACCGTTTCACCGGGGCAAAGGGGCGCTCCGGCAGGCCATGCTGGCCCATCATGCCAGCACCCTGAAGGTGCCCGTGGTGCTGGTCAACCAGGTTGGCGGCAATGACAGTCTGGTGTTCGACGGACGCAGTCTGGTGCTCGATGCGCAGGGCGAACTGGTGCTCGAAGCCCACGCCTTTCAGGAAGACCTCCGCATCGTTGATCTGGCTGATCTGCCGGCGCCCATCACACCCCGCATCACCGACGAAGTCGCTGACATCCATGACGCGCTTGTGCTGGGCATCCGGGATTACCTGGGCAAGTGCGGTTTCCGCCAGGCCGTGGTGGGCCTCAGCGGCGGGATTGACTCGGCCGTGACGGCAGCCCTGGCCGTGCAGGCGCTCGGGCCGGAAAACGTCACCGGAGTGGCGATGCCCTCGAAGTATTCTTCCGACCACAGCCTTGAAGACGCCGCCGAACTGGCCCGCAACCTGGGCATCGGCTTCCACGTCGTGCCCATCGAACCAGCCGTCAGCGCCATGACGCAGATGCTGACGCCGGCCTTTGGCTTTCCCCCGCATGGCGTGACCGAGGAAAATCTCCAGGCCCGGCTGCGCGGTGTCACCCTGATGGCCTTTTCCAACCAGTCGGGCGCGCTGGTGTTGACGACCGGCAACAAGTCGGAGCTGGCGGTGGGGTACTGCACGCTGTATGGCGACATGTGCGGCGGCCTGGCCGCAATTTCCGACGTACCCAAAACCGATGTCTATCGCCTCGCGGCCTACATCAACCGGCATCGGGTGGTCATCCCGACCCGTACCATCACGAAACCGCCTTCCGCCGAACTGCGCCCCGACCAGACGGACCAGGACACGCTCCCGCCCTATGACATCCTCGATGCCATCCTGGAGCGGTACATCGAGCGGTACCAGAGTCTGGATGAAATCGTGGCCGAGGGATTTGACCGGGCCACGGTCGAGTATGTCGCCAGACTCATCAACCGCAACGAGTACAAGCGACAGCAGGCCGCACCCGGCATCAAGGTGACGCCCAAGGCGTTTGGCCGCGGCCGGCGCGTGCCGATTGCCGCCGTCATCGAAAGCTGAAGGGCGGGCCCATCCCGGTTGACGGGCCGCATCCGCGAGGTGTTCCGCGCTACAACTGCCCGTCCCAGTTGCCGACAAGCGGCACGTCGCCATCCGCACCATAGACCAGCAGGAAGTCAGCCGTGCCGGGCAGGTTGGTGTTGCGCAGGAAGAACGTCAGCACGCGATAGACGCCGACCGTATCCACGCCATCGCCGTCGAAGTCCCCGACCACAACCTTGTCATCGGGGTTGCCAAAGTTGAACACCAGATCGGCATCGCCGCCGGTGTTGGCATTGCGCAGCAGGAAGGTGTTGCCGCGCACCACGCCAACCGTCGTCGTGCCGTTGCCGTCCCAGTCGCCGACAATCGGGCGGTCGCCTTCCTCGCCATAGACCACGACGATGTCCGGGTTGCCGGCTGTGTTGCTGTTGCGCAGAAAGAACGTCCGTTCGGCCGGGCGATAGACGCCAATGGTCGTCGTGCCGTTGCCGTCCCAGTCGCCGGCCAGCGGGATGTCCTCCGCGCCACCGTAGGCAAAGGCAATGTCGGCCACGCCGCTGTCGTTGCTGTTGCGCAGGAAGAACGTGCCGTTGCGGAAGACCCCGACGGTGGTGATGCCGTCGCCGTTCCAGTCACCGGCCAGGGGCACGTCGCCGTCCGCACCAAACGCGAAAGCCAGGTCGGCGTTGCCCGACGTGTTCGAGTTGCGCAGGAAAAACTGCCCCCGGCGGAAGATGCCCACGGTGTCGCCCTGTTCACCCCGGGCCCCGTAAGCCCCCAGCGCATTGGAGACACCGCCGCTGCCACGTCCGCCCCAGACGACCATCTGCCGGCGGGTGGCGTCCCAGATCGCCGTGTGGCTGGCGGTCAAATCCGGCGCGCCCTCGGTTTCGACCGGCCGCCAGAAGTCGAACGTCGGGTTGTAGCGTCCGCCGGTGGCGCCGGCGTCACCCCAGACGATCATTTCGCGGCCCGTCCAGACGGCTGTGTGGCCGGAACGCGCCGACGGTACGCCGTTGGCGGAGGTGGCCGCCCAGGTGTCGGCAGCCGGGTTGTACAGCGCCCCGGAGTTGAACGCCCGGGCGGCGGTGGTCGCCCCGCCCCAGACGATCATCCGGTCGCCCGTCCAGATGGCCGTGTGGTCAAAACGGGCATCCGGCGCGCCGTCCGTCCCGCCGGAGCTGGTCGGATCGGTGCGCGTGGGCGTCCAGGTGTTCGTCGTCGGGTTGTAGCGTCCGCCGGTGCGCAGTTCGGAAAAGCGGTTGTCGGCAAAGGTCACGCCGCCCCAGACGATCATTTCGCTGCCCGTCCAGACGGCCGTGTGCCGGGAGCGCGGCCCGGGGCGACCATCCGCTGCCGTCGCCGCCCACGTATCCGTTGCGGGGTTGTACCGCCCGCCGTTGTCAAAGTAGTTGGTCTCATTGTTGGACGGATTCGTGAAACGTCCGCCCCAGACGATCATTTCACTGCCCGTCCACACGGCGGTGTGTTCTTCCCGTGCCGAGGGGGCATTCGTCAGCGAGGTGGGCGTCCAGGTGTTCGTGACGGGGTTGTAGCGCCCGCCGGCGTTGGTCTGTCCGCCCCAGATGATCATTTCGCTGCCTGTCCACACGGCGGTGTGGCCCACGGGCGGCAGGTTGATCGCCGCGCCGGGCGCGCCCTGGGTGGACGTGGGCAGCCACTGGGCCGTGGCGAGGTTGTAGCGCCCGCCGGTCAGCGTCCGCACACCGGCTGATGCACCGCCCCAGATGATCATTTCCACGCCGGTGTTGACCGCTGTGTGGCCTTCGCGGGCGATCGGAACGGGCGTGGTCGCCGTCGGAAGCCAGGTGTTCGTGAGGGGATCGTAGCGGCCGCCGGTGGCGTCGCCGCCCTGTCCGCCCCAGACAATCATGTACTTCGTGGCGTTCTGGTTCGGTTCGGCGTAGGCATCCGTCCAGATGGCCGTGTGGTTTTCACGTCCCGACGGAGCGCCGACCGTTGTGACCGGCGTCCAGGTGTTCGTCGCCGGGTTGTAGCGTCCACCGTCGTTGAAGCGTACGTCGAGCGCCGCCCCGCCCCAGACAATCATTTCCGTGCCGGTCCAGACGGTACTCTGGTTGACGCGCGGCGTTGGCGCGCCGGCCGTGGCAATGGCTGTCCAGGTGTTGTTGCCCGGGTTGTAACGGGCACCGGCCACGGTCGGCGCTGGCGCGCCGGCCACGCTGCCCCAGACGAGAAGTTCCGTTCCCGTCCACACAGCGCTGGGGGTGAACAGTCCGGGGGCATTGGTCGTGCTTGTCGCCGTCCAGGTGTTGTTGCTGGGCGTATAAATGCCGCCGCTGTTGAGGCGGCCGCCGTCGGCGTTGACGCCGCCGAAGACAATCATCGCCGTTCCGGTCGAAACCGCCACGTGGTCGGTCCGCGCCTGTGGTGCGCCCGTCGTGGCCGTGGCGCTCCAGGCGTTGGTTTCGGGGTTATAGACGCCGCCGGTATTGGTTGGGATGGGAATGCTGCCGACAAAGTTGAGGTTGCCGCCCCAGACAACCATCCGCCCGGCCTGCGCCAGCCAGACAGCAACGTGACTGAACCGGGCGGCCGGTGCGCCGTCGTTGGCCGTGGATGAACTGGGGTCGGTGCGGGTCGCTGTCCACTTGTTTTCGACCGGATCGTAGAGTGCGCCGGAGTTGACCGGCGTGCCGCTGACGCCGCCCCAGACAATCATCCGCGTGCCGGTCCACACGGCC
The DNA here is from genome assembly GCF_018304765.1 of Chloracidobacterium sp. N. Classification (NCBI taxonomy): domain Bacteria; kingdom Pseudomonadati; phylum Acidobacteriota; class Blastocatellia; order Chloracidobacteriales; family Chloracidobacteriaceae; genus Chloracidobacterium; species Candidatus Chloracidobacterium aggregatum. The sequence goes on along the minus strand of NZ_CP072643.1, from coordinate 647,936 downwards.
GTATGGTTGACCCGTGGCGCTGGCGCGGCGTCGGTGGCGCCGATGGCGCTGGGGGCAACGCGCGTCGGCGTCCAGGTGTCGGTAATCGGGTTGTAGCGCCCGCCGGTGTTGAGCGGGCTGCCGCCGCTGAACGTCCCCCGGAAACCGCCCCACACAATCATTTCGACGCCCGTCCAGACTGCCGTATGGCGGAAACGCGCGGACGGGACACCATCGCCGGCATCCTGCGCCCAGCGGTTGTCGTTGCCGGCAATGGCCTCGGGAAAGCCGCTTTCCACTGCGCCCGGCGCACGGAGTTCTGGAAACGACCCGGAGACTGTCGGGATGACGGGGCTGTAGTTGGCCCTGACCTGCGCCCACCAGGTATCGAAGTCCACCTTGCGCCATTCGGCTGTGACAAGCCGCACCCGGTCGCTCTCAATCGCCTGAAGCTGCTGAATGAAAAACCGCTCGTCGTCTTCACACAGGGGCGTCACCATACCGGGCGCCAGTTTGGCCGGGTGGCTTCCGAAGCGTTCTGCAAGCCGGGCCATTTCGTGTTCCCAGTCCGCGCCGGACACCGGCAGGCGGCGTAGGTCGGCAACCGCGAAGGCTTCAGGCCGGTCACGGCGGATGAACTCGACTTCGGTGCAGACCGCGCCCAGCCGGGAGAGCGTCTCAACCGCGGGCGCGATTTCCAGCGCCTGGCGCACCTGGGCTTCGAGCCGGCCGTGAAACCGCCGGTCACGGGCATAGTCCGCCTGCAACCGCTGTCTGACCAGCACCGGCCGCGCCAGGCATTCGGCAATGGCAATGGGGTCGTTGTCCAGCGCCGCAAACAGCTCCTGCAACACTTCCGGTTGTTTGGAGTGGCGCATCATCCGGCTGACTTCGGCGTGGAGTTCGGCGGGCGTTGGCGCGTGATGCCAGAGCAGGTCCAGTGCGTGCTGCTGGCACAGTTCGTCTGCGACAAGGGCGCGGAGTTGCGGCTGGGAAAAGAGACGGTCGAAAGCCGGCTTGGGTGTCGTGGCCTCCCAGCGCCGCCGTTTCCAATAGACCTGTTCAATCGCCCGGCGGTAACGCACCCGCTCATCGAGTGTGAGTGTACGCCACTGTGCAGCCCCCGGAAGGGCAAGGGTTGTCGGAGCCGTTCTGGTGTGCGCTGGGGGTTGGGAAGGGCGCAGTGGCCGTGGTGTTCCACCGGACGCCAGCGTGGGCGGGAGAGACAACAGCAACGGATGCAGGCACAACATCAGAACCAGACCGAGACGGGTCAACAGGCGTGAAGACATCAACAAGGTCATCCTTAAGAGCGTCATCCAACGTATTTGGAAGCGATCCCCCACCAGCATTCGCCGTGGCGGCGCGCGAAAACAAGCGCCCATTCTCACCAAGCACCAGTGAAAAGCCAAGTCAAAAGCCATCATGCCCGGTTTCGCCTGGGGCAGGGCGTTTCTGACGCTGGCAGGTGGCGTTGCGCAAGCCCGAAGGCAAAAAATTTTGAAAGGCATGTGACGCCCCTGCCGATAGAAGCGTCTGAGTGAGGTGAGAACTTTTTTTGGGAGACTGTCCTGGACTGACAAGCTGGTGCAACACAATTGCAACTCTTTATGGGTATGAAGTGAGACTCATAAAAAAACAACCCGAAAGCTGGAAAAATCTTATGAGCAACCTTGTCAAAAAACTTCCATGTGTGACGCGCCGCATTGCCGACGAAACCCTATTGATCCCGATTCGCGGGCAGGCGGCTGATCTGGATGCCATCTACGTCCTGAACGACACGGCCGCCTTGCTCTGGTCACAGCTCGATACAACCGGAGACGTAGCTGCGCTCGGCGCGGTGCTCTGTGAGGCTTTCGAGGTGTCACCGGAACAGGCCGCGCAGGATGTCGCTGAATTTCTGGCCGCACTTGAGGAAAGCGGGATCATTGAGGTTCCTTGCGCGGCCAGCTCGGCTGCCTGAGAGGGAAGCCATGGAAAGCGTCTCTTACGCGGAACTGAGCCGCCGGTTGCACGGGCGGCTGCTGGCCGGGCGTATCCCGCTGGAAGCCACCTTTGAGGTGAGCCGCCGCTGTCCGCTGGTGTGCCAGCACTGCTACAACAACCTGCCAATGAACGACCACGCCGCCCGGCGGCGCGAGCTTTCGCTGGATGAATACCGGCGGATTTTCGACGAAATTGCCGAAGCCGGAACGCTGTGGGTGCTCTTTACCGGCGGGGAAATTTTTGCGCGCCGGGACTTTCTGGACATCTACACCGAAGCCAGGCGCCGGGGTTTTATCATCACGCTGTTCACCAACGGCACGCTGCTGACGCCGCGCATTGCCGACTATCTGGCTGAATGGCGTCCCTTTGCCATCGAGATCACGCTCTACGGCCACACCCGCGAAACCTATGAGCGGCTGACCCGCGTGCCCGGCTCCTACGACCGCTGTCACCAGGGCATCCGCCTGCTGCTTGAACGCCGGCTGCCGCTCAAGCTCAAGACCGTCGGCACGACCATCAACAAGGATGAAATCTTCGCCATGCGCGACTTTGCCGAGAGTCTGGGTGTGCCGTTCAAGTTCGACAGCATGATCAATCCACGGGTTGACTGTTCGCAGTCGCCGCTGGAAGTGCGCCTGACGCCGGAAGAAGTCGTCGAGCTGGACCTGCGCGATCCGCGCCGCATGGCCGAGTGGCGCGCGCTCAACGACCGCTACCGGACGGCTGCCATGGCCCCCTATGTCTCCAACACCGTCTATGACTGCGGCGGCGGTGTCAGTTCCTTTGCCGTAAACCCATACGGCGAGATGTCCATCTGCGTGCTGTCGCAGGTGGACACCTACGACCTGCGCCATGGCAGTTTCCGCGAGGGCTGGGAGCAGTTTCTGCGGCGGGTGCGCATGCAGCCCCGAACCCGTCCGGCCAAGTGTACAAGCTGTGAAATCCGCCCGATGTGCACAAGCTGCGCGGCCGTCAACGAACTGGAAAACGGCGACAAGGAAGCCGCCGTGGATTTCTTCTGCCGGACAAATCATCTGCGTGCCTATCTGCTTGGGCTTGACCTCAAGCCCAACCCGCTGTGCGAGTACCGTCCGGGAAGCGAGCGTTACGAGGACATCCAGGCTTCTGTAGCGGCCTTGCGCGCCCGGGCGCGGGAACTCGGTGTTGACCTGTCGTTCAAGCCCCGCCGGACCTTGCCAGTGCTTCAGGGACACCCGACGGCGGCATCCCAGACACTGTAACGTTCAGCCTTCTGTTGTTCACCGCGTTCACGTGTATGTGTCCAGCCCCCGCTCTATCCAGACCCCGCAACATTTAGCCTTCTGAATCACACTTTTGAAGAAGCCATGACCGAACCGTATTCATCATCCGCATCGGCGCCGGAGCCGCAGGAAAAGCTGGCGCGGCGTCCATACACCAAACCATCCATCGTCCGGGTTGAGTTGCGGGCTGAGGAAGCCGTGCTAGGTGCCTGCAAGACTGCCAGCACCAGTGGGCCAAGCAACCCTAGTTCATGTTCATTTCTTGGTCCGTGTTTCTCCATTGCTTCCTGAACGTCTCTGTTCCCGGCAAACCCGGTTGATGATTGGCGGGCTGCGGCTGGCCGTGGACGCCACCGGCCTCGGCTTGCCCCTGCAAATCAACGGCCCGGCCGCTCGCTTCGTTGCACCGTGGGAGGACGCGCCGGCAGACGCCACGATCCGCGTTGGCTGGCTGGACGAAGCCGTGCCGCCGCCGGAGCCGACGGAACTGGTCTTTGCCTCCGGCGGGATGTGGACGCTGTACCGGGCCGCCGGTGGTTATCGCTACGACATTGCCTCACCGGTTTTTGGCCCTGAACCCTACCGCATTGCCTGGTTTGCCCCGACCTACCAGACCGGCTGCGTCTGGTATCGCCGCCTGCCGGCCGTCATCGCCGCCATGCAGTCGCCGCTGGAATATCCCGTGGATGAGCTGCTGGTGACGAACCTGCTGGCGCGTGGGCGGGGCGTCGAACTCCATGCCTGCGCCGTGGTGGATACGGACGGGCGCGGGTTCCTCTTTGTCGGGCAGTCCGGCGACGGCAAAACGACGACCGCCCGGCTCTGGACGCGGGCCGGGGCGACGGTACTTAGCGATGACCGGGTCATCGTCCGCCAGTGCGATGGGCAGTGGCTGATGTTTGGCACGCCGTGGCACGGGGAAGGCGAGTTTGCCGCGCCGGCTGCCACGCCTCTCAACGCCCTGTTCATTTTGTGCAAGGGCGCCGAAGACGCGGCCCGCCCGCTACCGCCGGGGCTGGCGGCGGCCCGGCTGTTTGCCCGTGCTTTTCCGCCTTTTTATGACGCGGCGGCGCTCGATTTCACGGCTGGTTTTCTGGAACGGCTCGTGACGGCCGTTCCCTGTTACGGACTCGTGTTTCGTCCGACGCCGGCTGTTGTGGACTACGTACGGAGGATGCAGCCATGACCGATGTCTGCTGGACGACGCTGGTCCGAAGTCTTCTGGCGCAGGGCTGTCCGGTGCGGTTCACTGCGCCGGGGCGCAGCATGGCGCCGACCATTGCCGACGGCGAGACGATTACCGTCCGGCCGCTGGGCGCCGATGAGCAGCCGGGGCGTGGGGAAATCGTTCTGGCGCAGGTGGACGGCCGGCTGATTGCGCATCGCATCATCGCAGTTCGTTCCGCTGCTGATGACACGTGGTTTGTACTGCGCGGCGACGCCCAGGGGCAGGCAACCGATGTTGTGCCGCGCCGGGCGATTCTGGGGCGCGTGCTGTTGCCGCCACGTTCCTGCCGCGCACGGCTGGCCGGGGCCGTCCGGCGGTTCGGGCAGCGTTGTGCGCGGTGGAAACCTTTTTTGAAGCCTGTATTGGAGAAGACGCCATGAAACCGCAGATGAATAGGACTCGTTTTTGGGCCACAGTCAGACCGCTTTACGTGCTGGTGCTGGTTGGGTTACTGGCAGGGGTGGTGCCGCCGGTGGTCAGGCGGCCGGAAGTGCGGGCCGCCAAAACCCCGCTCAACGCGCAGATGATCACCGTCCGCGACAGCAACGCACCCCTGGGAAATGGTGATTTTGTGGGTTGTTCGGCTTCGCCGGGTCTCAACACGTACTACTCGGTGTTCATCGAGGTGCCGAGCGGCACTTCGCGGCTGACGATTGACATTTACGACGCTGACTACGGTTCGACAGGCGGGCCGTCCGGGGTGAACCGTTTTGACAACCGGGTGGGGAACATAACAACAAACTACTCCCTGTTTGATCCCGCCGGTACATCCATCTCTCTCAATACTTCCCTGAGCGATACAGGGCTGAACTTCACCCAGGGTGACAACTCGGCCGTGGGCACGAACGGCCCCGACACCAGAGCCGCCAACAACCAGTGGAAGAACTTCTTCACGAGGGAAAATCCGGCGGCCGGTCACTGGGAGCTGCGCATCATTCAGCCTGGTGGAGGTAATAGCGGCGTCAATCCCTTCGGGGTGGCGGCGCACACGCTTGATCCCGGGGCCAACCGGGATCAGAACCTGGGTGGTCCCACGACCGGTCGCGGGCTGAACATGTACTTCGATCCGGGCATCCATCTTGGTCCGCAGAATACTGAGCGCCAACCTCCCATTACGTGGAACTACTACCCCTACATCACCAGCGGTTGTACGTGCCGCGCCAACGAGTTTGACTGGGACGCCTCCAGTGGCACTGGCGCAATCACCTTCGTGAGTCGGACCGGGGGCTACACCCGCAACATTCCTACTGGTACTGAAACATTGTCTCCAAATGGGGAGTGGAGGAGCTTTGTGGTTGGTCCGTGGACGACCGGCGTCAGCGCTGTGGACTACGGTATCTGGAGTAACAACATCACTATCAACGGCGGCAGCGCTAACCACATCACCTACTACATCGGCAACCACGCTGCCGCCGTGCCAAACACTTCCGGCAACAACATCACTCTTGCCAACTGGCGGCAGGGGGACAAGTTCCGGGTTTACTTTCCGGGGGATGCGGGGGCGACGACTGCGCCGGTGAAGCCCTATATGACGCAGCGCCTGTTTCACATTGGCAATCCGACGAATGGCCCGAACCCACCGTGTAACGGTCAGACGACCTTCTACCGGGTGCGGGTGGACATCGTCAACCCGACCGATCATGACATCGTGCTGGACGGCACGACCATCGGCACGCGGACGCGGCGCGTGGTGGCAAACATCCCCACCGTGACAGGAGTTTTCTACGCCAATGAGTCCACCTACGGCGGGGCGCAGGCAACCCAGGGGACGTTTACCCAGCCGGCCGACGACGCCACTTCGGGGAGCATCACCTGGACGCCCGGCACAATTGCCGCCAACAGCGCCGCTTCGCTGTTCTACGTCATCCGGGTTTCACCAACCACAGGCTCACCCTGTGTGATGAATGTCACGGGGACGCCGGGCGGGACGCCGGAAGGCACGACCGCCGTCTGGCGGGACGAGACCGGCAACACGACCCAGGAGCGGGCGACCTACACCTTCGGCCCGCTCTGCGAGCTGGCTGTAAACCGGGCTGGCTGCACTGAGTGCGGAGGCAGTCCCCAGCCGGTGCCCACAAAGGTTGACCTGACCGACTTTGAGGCAACGCGCTACGCGACGGGTGATGTGCTGGTGCAGTGGGCGACCGGTTACGAAAGCGCGCATTTGGGCTTTCACCTCTGGCGCGAACGCGATGGGCGGCGCGAACGCCTGACGCCGGAACTCATTGCCGGCAGCGCCCTGCTGACCAGTGATGCCCTGACGGCCGGGCAACGCTACACGTGGCGCGATGAAACGGCGCGGCTGGTAAAGGGCAGCGCCATCTACTGGCTGGAAGCCTACGATCTGGATGGTTCGCGGCAGTGGTACGGCCCTGTCACCCTGCGCCAGACGCGCGAGGCTGTGCCGCTGGCGTTGCTGAAGAACTCGCCGTTGCTGGGACACAGCACGTCCCGGCTGGGGCGGCAGATTGAGGATGATGCCGCACCGGCGGGTGCCGAACTGACCGGCAGCAAGGAGGCTTCCCGGTACAAGGCCGGGGCTGGCGTCGGGCCGGAGCAGCCGGGCGATTTGGAGACGCAGCAGTGGCTGGCGGCGCAGCCGGCGGTCAAGCTGCGGGTGACGCGGACGGGGTGGCAGCGGGTGACGTTTGGGGCGCTGACGGCGGCGGGGCTGTCGCCGACGGCTGATCGGGAGCGGCTGCAACTGTATGCCCACGGGCGGCAGGTGCCGCTGCGGGTGACGGCTGAGGGCATCGAGTTTTACGGCGTGGCCGACGACACGCCGGATAGCGGCGAGCGGGTCTATTGGCTCGTCGAGGGACGGACACCGGGCAACCGGGTGGGGCCGGGCGCTGGCGCGCCCATGCTGCGCCCGACATTGCAGCACTTCCGCTCGCGGGTGACGCGCGCCGACAAGACCATCTACTTTGCGGCGCTGCTCAACGGCGACGAGGACAACTTCTTCGGCAGTGTCGTCACCAACAGCCCCGTAGCGCAGGACATCGTGGTACGTGATCCGGCGACGGCGAGCGGCGAGCCGGCGCAGGTGAGCGTCGAGCTGCAGGGCGTCTCGCTCGGCGCGCACACGGTGAACGTCTTGTGGAACGGGCAGCCGCTTGGCGCGGTGACGTACACCGGGCGGAGTGTGGGGCAGGCGACGTGGACCGTGCCGGCCGAACAGGTCATCAACGGTGCGAATACCGTGACGCTTCAGGCGACGGAAGCCGGGGATGTCAACCTGGTCAAGACGCTGACGGTCGAGTATGCCCGGCAGCTTCAGGCGGCGGATGACCGGTTGCTGGTTCACGTACCACGCACGGGCGGGCGGCACACGCTGCAGGTGACAGGCTTTACGGCTCCGGCTGTTGCCTTTGACATCACGCAGCCGGAGGCGCCGGTGCAGCTTCCGGTGCGGATGATGGGGCAGACGGCGATGCTGGGGGCCGCGGCAGGGCGGGACATCCTGCTGACGACAACGGGGGCGATGTGGTCGCCGCAGGTCGAAGCCAACACGCCTTCAGCCTGGCACCGCACGGACATGGCGGCCGATTTCGTCATTTTGACCCACGGCGCTTTCCGCCCGGCTGCCGAACGGCTGGCCCGGACGCGGCAGGCGGAAGGGCTGCGGACGGTCGTCGTGGACATCACGGATGTCTATGACGAGTGGGGCTATGGCGCGCCCTCCACGGCCGCCGTGCGGGCGTTTCTGGAGACGGCGGCTTTGCGCTGGGCGCGGCCGGCGCGGTATGTGCTGCTGATGGGGAATGCGACCTTTGACCCGCGCGACTATCTGGGCTTTGGCGGGCACTTCATTCCGACGAAGCTGCTGGCGGTCGGCACGCTGGAAACGGCCGTGGACGACTGGTTTGGCGACTTTGGCGGGACGGGACTGGCACAGCTAGCCATTGGGCGGTTGCCGGTCAGGACGCCGGCCGAAGCGGAGATTGTCATCGGCAAGATACTGACCTATGAGCGGGCCGGCGCGGCCGACTGGAAGCAGCGGGTGGTGGTCGTGGCGGACAATCCTGACGACGGCGGCGATTTTGACCAGGCGGCGACAGACATCATCGGTCTGGCGCCCGATCCGGCGCAGGTGACGCCCATCCGGCTGAGTGTGCTGGGTGCGGCCGGGGCGCGGGCGGCCGTGCTGGCGGGCTTCAACAGCGGAGCGGGGCTGGTCAACTACGTTGGGCACGGTTCAACCCAGAACTGGGCGGCCGAGAACCTTCTGACCAGCGCCGATGCGGCCGGGCTGATGAACACGGGGCAGCCGGCGATTGTCGTCGGGATGACCTGCCTGAACGGTTTTCACCACGACCTGTACACGACCAGCCTGGGCAAGGCGCTGGTGCTGGCGCCGGGCGGGGCGGTGGCGACGTGGACGTCGTCGTCGCTGACGGGCAGCACAGAGCAGCACGGGGCGAATGTGGGGCTGCTCGATGCCCTGTACGGGCTGGAGCCGGCCGCGCGTCTGGGCGATGCCATCCGGCGTGCGAAGCTGGGGACGAACAGCCTGGAAGTCCGGCGGTCGTGGACGCTGTTGGGCGACCCGACGCTGCGCGTGCGGGAGGTACCCCGGCGGTAGCACGACCGGCTGTGGCAAGGCTTCCGTTGCTTGATTGACGCTGGTGAGCGCCGTACGATGGGTGCGGCGCTCATCTTTTGAATGGCGCTCAAGTTGCGCCCTGGATGCAGGGCCCGTGAAGGATGAGAAACCATGAAGTCCCTACCGATGCCATTGCTTTCGATTGCCAACGGCGCTGCCCTGATGGCGTTGAGTGTGATTGGTTACGTACTCAAGGACCCGGCCAACAGCGGCAGGACGGCACTGATACCGGGTGCGTTTGGCGTGCTGCTTGTGCTGTGTGGCGTGCTGGCGCTGCGCGAATCGCTCCGCAAACACGCCATGCACGCGGCTTCGGCCGTGGCCCTGCTCGGTACGGTTGGCGGGCTTGTTCCCATCGTCATGAGTCTGGTGAATGGCACGTTTGGCGCGCGGTTGCTGGCGCTGGCGCTGCAAATCGGCATGCTGCTGATCTGCGGCGAGATGCTTGCCCTGTGCATCAACTCATTCGTGCAGGCGCGGCGGCAGCGCGCGCAGGAAGCCGCCGGATGACCGGCCTCCGGCTGGCGGCTGGCAGGCTGGATGCCTGCCGGTGGGCATTTCTCGCCCGTCTGGGGTCAGAGACGACCCGGCGGGTCTATGCGGCGGCGCTGGTGCAGTTCGATGCCTGGCTCCGGGAGCAGGATAAGGGCTGGCTGGATGCCACACCGGAAGATGTCAACGCCTTTTGTCAGTTTCTGCTGGCGCGGGTATCCCCGCCGACGGTTGGCGTCCGGCTGACGGCACTGCGGAAGTTCTACACCGAGCTGGCCGCGCACCATCTGGTGGAGCGTAACCCGGCCCGGATTGTGGGCCCCTCCACGCGCGGTCGCCGGGAGACAACAGTTTGCGATGCGCCGATGCTGACGGCGCTTCTGGCGCTGCCGGACAAGCGTACACTGGTTGGGCTGCGCGATGCCTGTGTGCTGCGGCTGCTTGGGGAGCTGGGCTTGCGCGTGTCCGAAATCTGCCTGCTCCGGCAGCAGGATGTGGTGCGCTGTCCCGCTGTGGAAACCGGCCTGGGGCTTCAGGTGGGACGGGGCACCCGCTGGGCGCGTACCGTGGGGTTGTCGCCGGCGGTCAAGGTGGCGCTGGATGATTATCTGCGGCGCGATCTGCCGTTGCGTCGGTTGGCCAAAGGGTTTGGGCCGGAGGCGGCGCTCATTCAGGGCACGGCAGCCAACCGTCCGGTCGGGGGGCGTTCCCTGACGCCCCGTTTCATCTTCAAGCTCGTGCGGCGGTACGGTGAACTGCTTGACTATCCGGCACTCAACCCCCAGATGATACGCCGGGCCGCGCGTGCCAAAGCACCGGAAGAAGGTTTAGTGACAAACGTATGACAGGTGAACGTAAGGGATTGACCGCCGGGGCACCGGCTGAAGACCGGTTGCGCCGTTTTGCCTGGGGCGTGGTCGGGTGGAATGTGCTGGTGATCGTCTGGGGGGCTTACGTCCGGGCGTCAAAATCCGGCGACGGCTGCGGCAGTCACTGGCCGCTGTGCAACGGCGAGGTCGTCCCGCCGGCGGGACAGTTCGCCACGTTCGTGGAGTTTATGCACCGGGCCACGAGCGGCATTGCCCTGCTGGGTGTGGTGGCGCTGGTGATCTGGTCGTTCCGGCGCTTTGCGCGCGGGCATCACGTCCGCCGGGCGGCCGGCTGGTCCCTGGCCTTCATCCTCATCGAGGCGCTCATTGGCGCGTTACTTGTCAAGCTGGAACTTGTGGCCGACAACCGCTCGGTGGCGCGGGCGGTCTATATGTCCGTGCATCTGGTGAACACGTTTCTGCTGCTTGGCGCGCTGACCCTGACGGCCTACTGGATCAGCGGTTTTCCGCCGGTGCGGTTGTCCGGCCACGAAAGGACCGTCCGCCATCTGTTGGCGTCCTTCGTGGCGGCGCTCGTGGTCGGCGTCACGGGCGCGATTGCGGCGCTGGGCGACACGCTGTTTCCGGCCACTTCACTGGCGCAGGGGATTGCCGAAGAGTTTTCGGGACTGGCGCATTTCACGGTCAAACTCCGCTGGCTCCATCCGGTGGCGGCCGTGCTGGCGAGCGCCGTCATCGTCATGGCGGCCGCCCGGCTGCGCACGGGCCCCGCCACGGCGCGGATGTCTGCGGTCGTCATCGCCATCGTGGGCGCGCAATTCGTACTGGGAATCATCAACGTCTGGTTGCTGGCGCCTATCTGGATGCAGCTTATTCACCTGTTTTTTGCCGATGCCCTGTGGGTGGCGTTGGTGCTGCTGGCTGCGGCGGCGCTTGGTCAGGATGCCGAGCCGGTGACACCCGCTACCCTGGGAGCGCGGGCGTCCCGCCCGCAGGATGATTACGCTGCAACAGGAATCTGAAAGATGATTGGCAGTGCCTGGGAGCGCGGACTTCCAGCCCGCTATTACATTACATGACCACTCTGCGGGCGGGACGCCCGCGCTCCCAGGGGAAGGCACGCCATGCAAGCGACATTGTATCCCTTTCATCTGGCTTTTCCGGTCACAGACCTGGCGGCGGCCCGGCGCTTTTACGTCGAGTTGCTGGGCTGTCGGGTGGGACGTGAAAGCGACGACTGGATTGACTTTGACTTCTGGGGACACCAGATCACGGCCCATCGCATCACTGGCGGCAGCGCCCTGGTGGCAGGTCACAATCCGGTGGACGGCAAAGCCATCCCCGTGCCGCACTTTGGTGTAGTGCTTGACTGGGAGACCTTTCATGCGCTGGCAGAACGACTCACTCAAGCGGGCGTGACGTTCGTCGTCCCGCCATACATCCGCTTTGCCGGGCAGGTCGGTGAGCAGGCAACGATGTTTTTCTGCGATCCGGCCGGCAACCATCTGGAATTCAAAGCCTTCCGCCATGCCGCCGAACTGTTCGCGCCCCAGGGGGCTGCCGGGGGGCAGCGCACTGGGGGTGAAACCATCCGATAAACTGTTGTGTGTTGTCCGGGAAAACTCCCTGAGAACTTTACGGCTGCTGTGGGCGTTACCGCGCCATGACCATACACACCCTAACTTTCCAACCATTCTTCTTTCAAAGGAGCTTTTGCATGCTGCGTCGCACCTCGCTGTTGTCCTGTGGGCTTTTGGTATGTGTTCTGGCACTGGCTTTTGGCAGCGTCCGGGCTGCCGATGAACCGACGCTTGAAGCCGTCGTTGCCCAGATTGTCAAGGCGCAAGGCGGAGAAAAACTGAAAACCATCAAATCCATCAAGACAACCGGCAAGCTGGTCTTCGGCGGTGGGCAGGCCGAGGGGCCGCTGGTCGGTTTCGTGGCGCGTCCCGGCAAAGTACGCCAGGAAATCAGTCTGGGTGGGGCCAAACTCGTGCAGGCCTACGATGGTACGACGGCCTGGCAAATCAATCCCTTTACCGGCTCTTCCAAACCCGAAAAAATGGCTGAAGATGAGGCCAGTGTTTTGATGGATGCCGCCGACATGGACGGCCCCTTCGTGGATTCGGCCAGGAAGGGCTACAAGCTGGAGCTGGCGGCGGATGAGGAACTCGACGGGACGCCGGTACACGTCGTCAAAGTGACTAACAAGCGCGGCAAGGTTGAAACCTACTACGTGGATGCCGGGAGCGGTCTCATTCTTAAGGTCCGGGGCAAGGAAAAAATCCAGGGCAATGAGGTTGAAGTCGAGACGCTGCTTTCCAACTACAAGGAAGTCAACGGGATCATGACCGCCCATGCCATTGACCGGTTCATCGGAGGGCAACCGTTCATCCAGATTGTGTTCGAGCGGGTGGAACACAACGTCGAGGTTGAGGACAGTCTGTTCAAGATGCCCGAAGAATAACCTGACCGGTTGACCGGGCCGGTCATCCGGCCAGCCCGGTCGTTACGCCGACGCACTCTGCTGACTGGCGTTCTTCCGGGCGGACCTGCACCTGACGATGTTTTCCTGCGACCCGGCAGGCAAGCATCTGGAATTCAAAAGCATCTGGAATTCAAATGGAATTCAAAGCCATCGGCCATGTTTCTGCCACGTTGCCGAAGTGTTCGCGTCTAAGGGAGTTGTTGGGGGGGCAGCGCACCGGAGGCAAAACCGTCCGATGAACTGCCCGTGTCGTCCACGACAACTTCTGAAGGAAATCACCTGAGAACCTTGCGGCGGGCGTGGCCACACTGTGCAGTGATCCGTGCACACCCTGAGTTCCCAACCCTTCTTCCTTCAAAAGGAGCTTTTGCATGCTGCGTCACGCTTCGCTGTTGACATGTGGGTTGTTGGCATGTGTTCTGGCACTGGCTTTAGGTTGCAGGAAGCCAACCCTTGAATCCGTCGTTGCCCAGATTGTCGAGGCGCAAGGCGGAGAGAAGCTGAAAACCATCAAATCCATCAAAAAGAGTGGCAAACTGGTACGCTTCAAAGGAAGGGAAGGGGAAATGCTGAAGCTGGTCCATTTCGCGGTGCGTCCCAACAAAATGCGCCAGGAAATGAGTCTGCGTGGAGCCAAGATAGTGCAGGCCTGCGACGGCACGTTTGTCTGGCTAATTGACTCCTCTAGTGCTTCTCTCAGCCCCAGAATTATACCCAAAGATCAGCTCAGCGAATTGATTCAATCGTTGTTCTGGGTCAGTTCACCCGACTTCGACGGCCCCTTTGTGGATTCAGCCGAGAAAGGCTATAACCTGGAGTTAATGATGGATGAGAAACTCAACGGCACGCCAGTCCACGTCGTCAAAGTGACCAACAAGCGTGGCAAGGTTGAGACTTACTACGTGGATGCCGAGAGCGGTCTCATTCTCAAGGTTCGGAGCAAGGAAAAAATTCAGGGCGAAGGGTTTGGAAGCAGGGAGTTTGAAATTGATACGCTGTTTTCCGACTACAAGGAAGTCAACGGGATCATGACCGCCCATGCCATTGACCGGTTCGTCGACGGGCAACAGGTCGTCCAGATTGTGTTGGATCGGGTGGAACACAACGTCGAGGTTGATGATAGTCTGTTCAAGATTCCCTAAGTCGAGAGGCCCGGAGTCAGGAGTCCCCCAAAGTGGAATACAACTACGACGAAGAATACTGACCAGTTATCGGGCCGGTCATCCGGCCGGCCCGGTCGTTACGCCGACGCACTCTGCTGACTGGCGTTCTTCTGGGCAGCTTTCACCTTCAGTTCAACTCCAGCACGCTGTTTTTTCCAAAGCCTATGTACACCCTCAAGCCACTGTTCAGGGCGGCGCTCGCCCTGTGCTGCCTGTTTTCGCCTGGTAGTCTGGCCCAGCAATCTTCCAACCCGACGCCAGCCGCCACCGCCCCGGCCCCGGTGGCGCTGGATGCCTCGATGCTCGGAGCTTTCACCGCACGGGCCATCGGCCCGGCAACGATGAGCGGCCGGATTGCCGCCCTCGATGTCGTCAACACCAACCCGAAAACCATCTATGTCGGCGCAGCCAGCGGCGGCGTGTGGAAATCAGCCGACGGCGGTCTGACCTTCCGCCCGGTCTTTGACAAACACACCCAGTCCATCGGCGCGCTGACCATTGACCAGAGCCGCCCGGAAACCGTCTGGGTGGGCACCGGGGAAGGCTGGACGCGCAACTCGGTCTCGGTCGGCAACGGCATCTATAAGACGACCGATGGCGGCGAAACCTGGACGCGCGTGGGGCTGGAAAAAACCGAACGGATTGCCCGCATTGTCATTGACCCGCGCCGTCCCGACACGGTTTATGCGGCGGCGCTGGGGCCGTTGTGGTCCTCCGGCGAGGAACGCGGGCTGTACAAAACCACCGACGGCGGCAAGACCTGGACGAAAGTCCTCTACGTCAATGCCGACACGGGCTGCGCCGACGTTGCTCTCGATCCCCAGGAACCGGACATTGTCTATGCCGCCATGTGGCAGTTCCGCCGGCAGCCCTGGACGTTCACTTCCGGCGGCCCCGGAAGCGGTCTCCACAAATCCACCGATGGCGGCAAGACCTGGAAGAAGCTGACCGCAGGCCTGCCCGAAGGCGACCTGGGGCGGATCGCCCTCGCTGTTGCGCCGTCACGTCCGAATGTCGTCTATGCCAACGTCGAAAGCCGCAAGACGGCGCTGTATATGTCGCAGGATTTGGGTGAAAGCTGGACGAAGGTCAATGATGCCAATGCCAGCGTCAAGTCGCGTCCGTTTTATTTCAGCCTGCTGGTGGTTGACCCGAAGGATTACCGGCGGGTGTACAAGCCGGCCACCACGCTGGCCCGCAGTCAGGACGGCGGCAAGACCTTCGAGACCATTGCCGGCAGCACACACAGCGACCACCACGCCCTCTGGATCAATCCAGCCAATACTGACCACCTGCTGCTTGGCACGGATGGCGGCGTGTATGAATCGCTCAACGGCGGCCGGACGTTCCGCCTGCTGCGCACGCTGCCGGTGGCGCAGTTTTACCACGTGACGGCCGACAATGCGCGGCCGTACAACGTCTATGGCGGCTTGCAGGACAACGGCACCTGGATGGGTCCATCACACAAGCCGGGCGGCATCACCAATGCCGACTGGCGCAACATCGGGTTTGGAGACGGCTTCTGGGCAGTGCCCGACCCGACCGATGCCAACGTGGTCTATCTCGAATCGCAGGGCGGCAATCTGGCGCGGTGGGACCGGCGTACCAATGAGACGAAGTTCATTGCGCCGCCGGAGGTGCCTGGCGAAAGGCTCCGTTTCAACTGGAACAGCCCCATTGCCGTTGGGCGCAAAAATCCGGCCAACCTCTACTTCGGCGCGCAGTACCTGTTTTTGTCGCGCGACAGGGGTGAATCCTGGACGCGGATTTCCCCCGACCTTACCACCAATGACCCCGACAAGCAGAAACAGGAAGCCTCCGGCGGGCTGACCGTGGACAACTCCACGGCGGAGAATCACTGCACGATTTTCACTATCAGCGAGTCGCCGCTGGATGAGAAGGTCATCTGGGTTGGCACTGACGACGGCAACCTGCAGGTGACCCGCGATGGCGGCCGGACGTGGACGAATGTCGTGCGCAATGTTCCGGGGCTGCCGCCCAACACCTGGTGCAGTTGTGTCGAGGCGTCCCGGTTTGCGGCTGGAACGGCCTACGCCACGTTTGACGGCCACCGCACCGGGGATATGGCGACATACATCTATCGGACGGATGACTTCGGCCAGACCTGGCAACGCCTGACGCAGGGCGATGCGACCGGCTACGCGCACGTCATCCGGGAAGACACGATGGTTCGCAACCTGCTGTTTCTTGGTACGGAAATGGGTTTTTTCGTCTCCATTGACCGGGGCGAGCGGTGGGTGAAGTTCACCGGCGGGCTGCCGAACGGGCTGCCGATCTACGATCTGTGCGTCCACCCACGCGAAGGCGATGTGATTCTGGCGACCCACGGGCGGGGCATCTACATCGTGGACGATATTTCCCCCCTGCGGCAGTTGACGCCGGAAGTGCTCGGACGTGAAGTGGCTTTCCTGGAAACACGTCCGTCCCTGTTGCGGACGCCGGTCATTTCCCAGAGCTTCTCCGGCGACGATGAGTTTCGCGGCACACCACTGCCGGACGCCGCCATCATCACCTACTACCTGAAGGAACGGCATGTGGTGGGCGATTTCCGCGTGGAAATCTACAACCCGGCCGGGGACTTGATTTCGACGCTGCCTGGCGGCAAACGGAAAGGCATCAACCGGGTGGAGTGGTCAACCCGGCTCAAACCGCCCCGGGTGCCGCGCTCGGAAGCTGCGCCGTTCCCACTTCCGGGCCCGACGGTGCTGGAAGGGACCTATACGGTCAAGCTCATCAAAGATAAGCAGGTGTACACCGGCGCGATCACGTTGGCAGCGGACCCGACTTCGCCGCATCGCCCGTCCGACCGCACGCTGAAGCAGCAGACCCAACTCGAACTCTATGCCCTGCTGGAGCGCCTGGCTTATGTTGATGCAGCGCTTACTGAAGCCCGTGATGCTGCACGGGCGCGCGCCAAGGGGCTGGCGGCTGAGGACGCGCTGGGCAAGCAGCTTACGGATTTTGCTGACCGTTGCCAGGCGCTGCGGGCGACCCTCGTGGCCACCCGTGAAGGCGGTATTACCGGCGAGGAGCAGTTGCGTGAAAAGCTGGCCGATCTCTACGGCAAGATCAGCTACTACGGTGGGCGGCCGTCGGCCTCGCAGTTGGCGCTCGTGGTGCCTTACCGGCAGGCCGTCGAGCAGGCTGAAGCGCAGCTCAGGAAGCTCATGACGGATGAGTTGTCCCCGGTCAATGCCGCACTGAAGGCCCGGAACCTGGCTGTCATTGAACCCCTGACCCGTGAAGCATTCGACCGCCGCCCCTGATCAGGCCCGGCGCTTTCCAGCCAGGGTAAGCCTTGTTGGAGAAAGGCTGCCCAAGTGCGGAAAGCACGCTTGCCGTTGCTGGGTGCTCTTTCTACGATGAAGCAAAACGCATCCGGCTTTTTGCCCCACGAAGCCGGAGCCAGCCCACCAGGGCTTTGCCGGGGTGGGACAACAAATAGAAAGTGGAGACAGTCATTCACATGGAAGCCATATCAGGGGAAGGAGCGAAGGAAAGTCATCCCGCCTGGACGATTGAGCGGGTGGCTGAAGCGAATCTTCCCACGGAGTTCGGTCTGTTTCGCATTATCGGTTACCGCAGTCTGACGAGTGATGAGGAGTTTGTGGTGTTGCTCAAGGGGGTGCCATCCCCACACGTACCAACGCTGGTCCGCATTCACTCCCAATGCCTGACGGGCGATGTCTTTCATTCCATCAAGTGTGACTGCGGCCCACAGTTGCAGCGCGCCATGGAAAAAATTGCAGCGGCAGGTCTCGGTGTCATTGTCTATCAGCACCAGGAAGGGCGTGGCATCGGGATTTTGAACAAGATTCGGGCCTATGCCCTGCAGGATCAGGGCGCGGATACCATTGAGGCCAACGTCCGGTTGGGCTTTGACGTGGATGCCCGCGATTACACCCAGTGCGTCGAGATTTTGCAGGAGCTTGGGCTGAAGAAAATCCGTCTGATGTCAAACAACCCGCTCAAACTGGCAGCGCTTCAGAATGCCGGGCTGGAGGTCGTCGAGCGCGTGCCCATTGAACTGACGCCACGGGCGCCTTCGGTCAACTACCTCCGCACGAAAAAGGAAAAAATGGGACACTTGCTGAGCGTCGTCTGACGATGCCGGCTGGTGTGGACGGGAATGGGCCGACCCCCGGCGGCCCTGTACCGTTTCACCTTTTCCATGTTCCCGCCCAACAACTGCCCCTCGCCCCTTGGGCTTCGTCCCAAAGGCGAGGTCTTCTTTTGTTCAGGTGTTCCCGACTTGCCACCGGGGGCGGAAGTCTTTGTCCACGAGCCGCGCCCGGACGCCCTCGGCGTAATCCGGGTGCCGGATGGCCTGCCGGGCCAGGTCGGCTTCCCGGTGGAAGGCTTCCTCAAGCGAAGTCGGCGGCGCCGTGCAGAGCAGATGCCAAGTGAGCGCCAGGCTATGGGGTGAAGCCGCCCGCAGTGCCTGGGCCGCTTTCTGTGAACGTTCATCGGAGGCGGCTTCGAGCGAGGCCCGGACGGCATCGAGTGAAGGTTGACTGAAGTGCGTGGCCACCCAGTCGTCATGGACGACCGTCGTCCGGTCCGGCTGGCCGGGCGCATCCAGCCAGGATAAGTCAGGATTGGCAGGCAGGCGTTCCACCAGTTCAGCCGTTGGCAGCCCGTCCAGGTAGTGGGTTGCCAGACCAACCGCCTGCGCCGTTGCACCGTCAATGCTCTCGCCGGTCAGGGCAAGATACCGCCCCCACGCGCCGGGGAGTTGGTTGAGAAACCAGCTCGCTCCGACATCCGGGAAAAAGCCGATGTGGACTTCCGGCATGGCCAGGCGGGTGGTTGGCGTGGCGATCCGGTAGCGCGCCCCGATGGCTAGCCCCAGCCCGCCGCCCATCGTGACGCCTTCCATCAGCGCCACGATGGGTTTTGGAAACCGGTGCAACCGCAGGTCAAGGGCGTATTCAACAGCAAAGAACTCATCTCCGCGTTCCGGCTGACCCTCCAGAACGCACTGCCGCAGCCATTTCACATCAGCGCCGGCGCAGAAACCGCGCGCGCCGGCCCCACGGAGTACCAGGATGTGGAGGTGTTCGTCAGCAGCAACTTCATCAAGGAACGCATCGAGCCGCCGCAGCATGTCCGTCGTCAGGACGTTGATGACCTGTGGCCGGTTGAGCGTCACAACGGCCAGCCCGGCGTGCTTTTCCAGTTGTACGGATTCTTCAGCAAGCATCAGACATCGTGAACAGACAGGGAAGATGGCGTGGCCACGCCCTGGGGTGAACCACAACCGGCAACCGAGCATGACGGATGGGCGGAAGGTTCGTCCAGCCGCAGCTTCCGGTTCCGGTGTTTTGGAGTGAGTGTGTGCCAACGCACAAAGCGCGTGAAAACCCGCCGGGAGTTGCGCTAGGCTCGGCGTGCGGTGGGCTGTGGCTCGCCACATTCATTTTCCCGGTCTGAGGAAGGTCATCATGGGACGCAAAAAGATCACTGTTGTCGGGGCTGGCAACGTTGGCGCGACGGTTGCCGAACTGCTTGTACTCAAGGAGTTGGGGGATGTTGTTCTGGTGGACATCGTCGAGGGGCTGCCCCAGGGGAAAGGGTTGGATTTGAACGAAATGGCGCCGGTTGAAGGCTACGATGCACTTGTGACCGGAACCAATGGCTACGATGAAACCAAGGATTCCGATGTGGTCGTCATCACTTCCGGCGCGCCACGCAAGCCCGGTATGAGCCGCGACGACCTGGTGGAGATCAACCAGAAGATTGTGGCCAGTGTGACGGAACAGGTCGCGCCCCGTTCACCCAACGCCATTCTGGTCGTCGTCGCCAACCCGCTGGACGCCATGTGCACGGTGGCGCATCGGGTGTCAGGGTTTCCACGGGAGCGCGTCGTGGGCATGGCTGGCGTGCTGGATTCAGCCCGGATGCGCTACTTTCTCGCCGACGCGCTTCAGGTTTCGGTGGAAAACATTACGGCCTTTGTGCTGGGCGGCCACGGCGACACCATGGTGCCGCTGCCGCGTTACTCGACCTGCGCCGGGATTCCCATTCCTGAACTGCTCCCGGAAGACACCATTGCGGCGATAGTCGAGCGGACACGCCATGGCGGGGCGGAAATCGTCAAGCTGCTGGGAACGTCAGCCTGGTATGCGCCCGCTTCGGCAACGGTCGAAATGGTCGAGGCTATCATCAAGGACAAGAAAAAAATCCTGCCCTGCGCGGCGCTGCTTCAGGGCGAGTATGGCATCGAGGGCCTCTTTATCGGTGTTCCGGTCAAGCTCGGCAGTGGTGGCGTCGAGCAGATCATTGAGATCAAGCTGACGGAAGACGAAGCGGCGGCGCTCAAAAAGTCAGCCGCGGCCGTGCAGGAACTCGTCAATCTGCTGAAGTAAGGCCAGCCGCGGCAAAAAGCAACGTCCACCGGTTTTGAACTGTCCCCGCGATGGTGAAGCGGTCAGTCGTCCGAAGTGAACAACGCGGCGGTCCGACTGGCCGCCATCACTTGGCACACGAGTCCAAACACGTCATCCACCGTGGCCGGACGCGATGGTTGGGCATAGAGCAACCGGCTGTGCCGGTGGCGGGGAGCCAGCCAGCCGGAATCTGACGTGCCATCCATGATGACCACGCCGGGCGTTTGAACGGCGGCGGCCAGGTGAACCGGCAGCCGATTGCTCCCCACAATCACTGAGGCTTGCGCCAAAGCGACAGCGAGTAACGCCAGGCTGGGACGGCACAGAAAGAGGGGCGCAAGCCGGTGCTGTTTCCAGGCGGCGCGTTGCCGCTCGGTCAGCCCGGTTTCCTCTTCGGTCTCGATGACCAGCAGTTGCGCGTCATACTCGGCGGCGAGACGGACGGCCAGAGGCAGGAACTGTTCGCTGGGCCAGACCTGGGGAGCAAAGCCGACGGTCGGGTGCAGGGCAATGGTGAGCCGGTCGTCGCGCCAGCCGAGCCGGGCGAGTTTTTGCTGTTCGGTGGCGCGCACGGCTGGCGGGAGCCGCAGATGCGGAACTGGTGCCGTTTTGGGAACGCCAAGCCGGGCAACAAGCTCCGCCGCCGCATCGGTGAAGTGGCGACGGGGGCGCGCGTTACCGGCCTGAAGCACGAGCCGCCGCCGGGCGCGCAACAGCATGGCGCTGGCGTTTTCCAGAAACGTCCCGGTGAGGCTCACTACTGCGTCAAAAGTCTGCTCGCGCAGGGCTGCGATGGCGCGCAGTCCCTTGAAGACCGACGGTTGAGCGATAGTGGAAAGCGCTGGACCCAGCGCCAGGGTCGTGTCGGCACAATCCGCCAGATGCGCCAGTTCACAGGCCCGGTCCGGCGCCGCCAGCCAAATCTGCGTCCCGTCGAAGTGTCGCCGGGCGGCCTGCATTGCCGGTAGTGCCAGGAGAAACTCAACATTCGTGCCGGTGTGCGTAAAAAGCAGGTGCTGCACGGGAGTGACGGTGGGGAACGTGGTCAGGTGTAACTTGTCCGCGCGCGCCAGGTGACGCGCGGGCGGCGCACGATGACGCGAATCGTGTGTGGCTGCCCGTCGTAGCCCTGCGGCGGATAAAAGCCCAGCGTATATTGGGCGCGGAGTTCCTCGACGACTTCCTGAAAGCGGGTTTCCAGGTGCGCGCCGCCGGGAGACCTGATGTAGCGCCCTCCGGTGGCCGCCGCCAGTTCCGCCAGCCATTCCGCGTGTCGCGCCTGTTCGGGAGTCCGCCCCGGAAAGTTGGCATTCTGGAGGTCAACGGCATACACCAGCACGTCCGCCTGAGCCGCCGTGCGCACGACGGCCGGTGCGCGGGTTTCGCTGGCGGTGTCGGCTCCGTCGGAAATGAGCAGAATGGCCCGCCGCTGCTCGGGACGGGCATCGAGTGCCTCAATGACGGCGCGCAGCCCGTCGTAAAGGCGGGTTTTCCCACGCGCGCGCAGGCGCCACACCCGTGGGGTGATGGTCTGCGACGAAGAAAATTCCTGGAGCCGTTCGATGTCGCTGCCAAAGGCATAAATGGCCACGGCGTCGTCCGTACGAACCAGTGACTGGAAATGCGCGGCTGCCGCGCAGGCTCTCCGCAGCTTCGTGCGCATGCTGTCGCTGGTGTCAAGCATCACGGCGGCACAGAAGGGAGCGTCATCGGCGCTGAAATGCTCGATGCGCTGCGGAGCGCCATCCCGGAGAAGGCTGAAATCCTCCACACGCAGTCCGCGCACATACTTCCCCTGGTCGTCCATGACGGTGACGTTGACGAGAACCAGCTCCGTTGTCAGGCGCAGGGTGTCTTCTTCTTCAGGGGATGTGGGCCGTTGCGCCAGAAGCGGGCGGCTGCCCAGGGCACAACCGAGTCTAACCCCGCAGGCAGCCAGCCAGGTTTGCAGCCAGCGGCGACGTTCCGGGAAGCGGAGACCACGGTCGTTTGACACCTGCACACCTCACTGCATTGGACTTTGGACGGGCTGGAACGTACGGGGACGAACGGGCCGGCTTCAGAGATCGGTTGCGCGCAGCACGCGCGACAGACGCAGGAGGCGCGTCGTTCGCGCGAGGATGCCGACGGAGACCGTATGGCGTGAAACCTGTTCGGATTGCTGCCGAACTTCCGTGCCCAGTTGCGCCAGCAGCGCGATCTGTTCGCTGAAATCACCTGGCAGGGGCGTGGCGTCTTCGCCCTCCCCCCGGGCGCCCTGAAGGTCGCGCACGCGCTTGGCCAGTTTCTCGACCTGCTTGAGGTCTTCGATGTCCTGCTTGGACAGTTGCGGGCGCGTCCCTTTGGGCACGGCATCGAAGCGTTTGGCCAGGCGGCGGGTCAGCGTTTCGAGGGCGCGGCCGGCTTCCCGCAGATCGCGCAGGGAACGTTCCTCGCGGTCAATCTGCTGCCGCGTTTTCATGTCCTCCAAATGTTCGCTGGGCGTTTGTGCCTTTGGAGCAAGTGGTGTCGTCACCGCCATGCGCCCCCACGTCTGTCCGGTTGTTTCCAGAAGGGTTGGGAACAGAAGCCCAATCCCCACCCAGTATGTCGGCATTCCTTTGAACAACACGCTGCGCCTCTCCGTTTCTGCCCGCTGAAATACTACGGGGTTTTGGCACCGGCGCAAGTTGCCCGGCATCCGGTTGCCAGCGGCGGATATTTCACGACTGCTCTCCCAGTCGGGTGACATCGGGTGGAAAAAAGATTGACAAACCTGAGAATCCTTACCTATACAGAGTCACACACAAGATGTTGTGGAGATATACGGCTTGAGCACAATCAAAGTCGCTCCACAGCCGGTTGTGGTTGGCTTTCTTCAGCATCCCAACATCAGGAGATTCTCCATGGCAACCAAACGCAAAGCCGCAGCCAGCAGCCCGGCACCCGAAGCGCCGGCCAAAAAGAGCACGACCAGGAAAAAAGAAGCCACGGTTGAAGCTGCCGTAGCACCGACGGCCAAAAAGGCCACGGCCAAAAAAGCCACTCCGCCCAAGGAGACGGCCAAGGCCGCCGAGGTGGAAAAAGCGCCAGCCAAAGCCACGCCGAAAAAGACGAAAACCCCGGCCAAGACTTCAGAGGCCGCATCGGCTCCGAAGCCGGAAGCGACAAAGAAGACGAAAGCCAAGGCGGCGCCGGTGGCGGAAGCCAAACCGGCTTCGACCGTGACGGCTGACGCTCCAGCGCCGAAGAAGGCGGCCACCGGGAAGACGAAGGCTCCGGCGAAGGCGGAGGCGCCCAAGACGGCAGCGCCCAAGCCAGCGGCGGCGGCGCCAAAGAAATCCAAAAAGAAGGAAGCCGAAGCCAAGGCTGAAACGCCCAAAAAGGCAACCAAAAAGGCCAAGTAATCGGCCATTTTGACTGGAAGTGGTCCTTCCAGGAAGTTGCCGGCTGGAAGTGTGGCCGAACGAATCGGTATGATGCCGGGGCTGGATTTCCCTGCCTGGCCCGGCGCGGCACGACTGTCCCTGTCTCTGTTGCATGGTACAAGTCGAAGCCTTGCGCCCGTGCCTGCCGTTTGAGTTGCCATGAAGCTATGCCCCGTCTGTCACACCTGCTATGAGGACCGCGCCCGGTTTTGCGTCCGCGACGGCGCGCAGTTGCTCACCGGATTGCCCGGCCCGACACTGCTGCCCGGCGACCGCTTCCGGTTTTTGCGTTTGCTGGCCACCGGACGGATGGGGGATGCCTATCTGGCTACGGATGCCGTTGCCAACCACCACGTTCTCATCAAGGCCCTGCCAGCCCACCTGTTTTCCAATGCGGAGAGTTGTCAGCAGTTCACGGCGAATCTCACCCGACTGACGACGTTGCAGGTGCCCAACCTGGTGGCTTATCAGGCGGTCATCGAGATGGGGCAGGGGCATGTGGCGCTGGTGACGGAGTATGTCGTCGGTCATGATCTACGCGAGGAACTGGCTGATCACCGCCCACTGTCGCCCCGTCGCGCGGCAACGGTTATTGCCGGGGTTGCGCAGGGGATGGCTGCGGCCCATGCGGTCGGCATTCCGCATCTCGACCTCAAGCCGGAGAACATCCTGCTGTTTGCCGATGCCGAAACCCAGGCGCTGCGGGTGAAGGTGGCCGATGTGGGGTTGGCCTGCCTGAAAGAAGGGCTGGCCGGCTCGGTGACGGATGACACGGGTTCGGAAATTGCGCGTCTGCCCTACTACACCTCACCGGAGGCATGCCACGGCGAGGCACTGGACTGGCGAACGGACATCTACAGCCTAGGTGTCATCCTGTACGAGATGCTGGCTGGTCGTCCGCCATTTTACGCCAAGTCACCGGGCCAGGTTTTGGCGATGCAGACGGACACGCCGCCCAAGCCTCTTTCACTCATCAATCCGTCGCTTCCCGAAGCGCTCGTCCAGCTCACGATGCGCATGCTGGCCAAGCAACCGGCGGAGCGTCCCCAGACGATGCAGGAAGTCGGGGATGTCTGCCAGCGCTGGTTGCAAAGTCAGGAGGGAAACGAAAGTTTCATACCGCCTTCCCCACGGGGCGGCACTGTGGCCGAAGCACCAGCATCGGCGGCCTCGGTTTCATCAAGTGCTGCGCCGGGCATTTCGCCGCCGCTGACGGCTTCCTATGACCTGCCGTTGCGGCTGACGATCATTGATGCTGACGACGAAGGCAATCGCTCCCGCACCATTCCAGGACGGGTACAGGAAGCCTCACCGCAGGGAATGCGGATTTTGACCGGCACGGTTGAGACCGGCCAGCTCAACATCATTCGCGATCACACGGTAGCCTTCAAAAACCGGCTGGCCATCGAGGTTGACCTGCCGGATGGGACCGTGCGGATGCACGGTTTTGCCGTGCGCTACCAGCGTGCCCCGGACGGCCGCAACTGGGTGGTGTACATCTACATCAAGGAAATGCCCCGCGACGACCGCCGTCGTTACGAAGCCTTTTTGCGCGAACGCAGCGCGTGACAGCCACAGGACAGGACCGCCGCGGGCGTCACCGGCAGCCGTCCTGCCCGTTTCTGGTATGGTTTCTGGCGTGGTCCCTAGCGCGGACCGACAATCTGCCACCGCTGGTCAGGCACCGCCGGCAGCGGCACACTCTGCACCAGCGACAGATTCCGCAGCAGCCAGATGACGTTCTGGCCCGTACGCTCGTTGCGCCACACCACGTCCGGCTGCCCGTCGCGGTTGTAGTCGCCCACCGCCGCCAGCCGCCACTCCGGCCCCAGCGCCGGCAGCGGACGACTCCCCACCGCCGTCGCCCCGATGAACGTCACCACCCGCGCCGTCCCGGCCCCCTGCCGGTGCAGCAGCACCCCCAACTGCCCGTTGCCCTCAAAATCCCCGCTCCCCACAATCCGTTCGTCCGCCGTCAGACCGGGGATGACCAGCGGAATGACGGCACTCCGCGTCCGCCCATTCATCAGCCACACCTCCACGGCATCCGTCGCCAGATTGCGCCGTACGATGTCCGGCTGCCCGTCCCGGTTGAAGTCCCCCGTGCAACTGATGAACCAGTTGCGGTCGGTCTGTTCGGGCGTGACGGGAAGCGCCGCCACCGGACGCAGCCCGGCAAAGCTCCACACCGCGTCAAAGCCGGTGATGTCCTGATTGCGCCACAGCAGGTCGGTCGCCCCGTCGCCGGTGAAATCCGCCACTCCGCCCACAACCCAGCAGTCCTCTACAAACGGCAACGCCTCGCTGCGCACAAAGCTCGTCCCCTGCATCACCCAGATGGCGCTTTCGCCCGTCGTCTGGTTGCGCCAGACCACGGTCGAGTTCCCGGTCTGAAAATCGCCCGGCGGGATGACGGGCGGCGTCTTCCAGCGCCCGGCCAGCGGCACATCCCCCGCCTGCCCAAAACCTACCGCCACATCGGCAAAGCCCGCCGTGTTGGTGTTGCGCAGGAAAAACGTCCCCGCCCGGAAAATGCCCACCGTCGTCACCCCGTCGCCGTCCCAGTCGCCGGCCACCGGCAGGTCGTTCGCCAGACCGTAGAAGAAACTCAGGTCGGCGTTGCCGGAGCTGTTGTCGTTGCGCAGGAAGAAAAAGCCCGTGGACGGACGAAACGCGCCAATGGTCGTCCGCCCGTCGCCGTCCCAGTCGCCGACCACGGGCAGGTCGGTCGGCAGTCCGTAGTTGATGATGATGTCGGGCGCACCAGAGGTGTTGGTGTTGCGCAGCAGGAAGACGCCGCGCCGGAAGACCCCAACACTGTCAAAGCCCTTGCCCGTCCAGTCGCCTGCCACGGGTATATCGCCCGCCTGCCCAAAGGCCACGGTGGTGACGGGCGCACCGACGGCGTTCTCGTTGCGCAGAAGAAACTGCCCGGCGCGGAACAACGCGACGGTGGTTTTGCCGTCGCCGTCCCAGTCGCCGACCACGGGCTGGTCGCCGGGCTGACCCAAGGGAACGGCAATGTCGGGCGGACCGGCGGTGTTGGACTGGCGCAGGAGAAAGCCCTGGGTGGGACGCCAGACGCCGATGGTCTGGGGTGGCACACGTGGGACGACGGTGAAGCTGGTGGCGCTGGTGGCGCTGCCGGCCGGGGTGATGACGCGGATGGGGGCGGTCACGGCGCCGACAGGGACGGTGGCGGTGAGTTGGGTGGGGCTGGTGACGGTGAAGGGCGCCGGCAGGTCGCCAAAGGTGACGCTGCTGACGTTGAGGAAGTTCGTGCCGGTGATGGTGACGGACGTGCCGACGGGACCGGACGCGGGTGAAAAGCTGGTGAGGGTGGGCGCCTCAAGGACGACGAAGGGTTCGCGGCTGGTGGCAATGACGCCGGCGGCCGCGATGGAGATGGGGCCAGTGGCCGCGCCGGGCGGGACGGTGGCGGTGATCTGCGTGGGACTGTTGACGGTGAAGGTTGCCGCAACGCCGCCAAAGCGGACCTCGGACACCTGAACGAAACCGCTACCGGAGATGGTCACGATTGTACCCACGGGCCCGGAGGTGGGTGCAAAGCCGGTGAGAGTAGGCGTTTCAAGGACGACGAACGGCGTGCTGCTGGTGGTGGTGCCGCCGGGACCGGTGATGCTGATAGGGCCGGTGGTGGCGCCCGCCGGCACGGTCGCCGTGATCTGTGTCGGGCTGGCGACCGTGAACGTGGCATTGACGCCGTTGAAGCGCACGTTCGTGACGTTGGCAAAGTTGGCGCCAAAGATGTTGACCACCGTGCCAACGGGGCCGGACGGAGGCGTGAAGTTGCTGATGATGGGTGGCGTCGGCCCCGTGGTGACGATGAAGTTGGGCGTTGCCGTGGCCGTGCCGCCGGTGGTCGTGACGGTAATCGGGCCGGTGGTGGTGCCCGCCGGCACGGTCGCCGTGATCTGTGTCGGGCTGGCGACCGTGAACGTGGCATTGACGCCGTTGAAGCGCACGTTCGTGACGTTGGCAAAGTTGGCGCCAAAGATGTTGACCACCGTGCCAACGGGGCCGGACGGAGGCGTGAAGTTGCTGATGATGGGTGGCGTCGGCCCCGTGGTGACGATGAAGTTGGGCGTTGCCGTGGCGGTGCCACCCGTGGTCGTGACGGTAATCGGGCCCGTAGTGGCTCCGGCCGGCACGGTGGCCGTGATTTGTGTCGTGTTGGAGACAGAAAATGTAGCCGCGACGCCGTTGAAGCGCACAGTCAGGACATCGGCAAAGTTTGTGCCGAAGATACTGACCACCGTGCCGACGGGGCCCGCCGGAGGTGTGAAGTTGCTGATGATGGGTGGTGTTGGCGCGGAAGCTGTCGTGACGACAAAGGGGACACTGCTTACGGCAAATTCCTCATCATCCCGTTGCACCTTGATCGGCCCGGTGGTGGCACCACTGGGAACCGTAGCCAGAATTTGCGTGTCACTCACCACTTCAAACGCAGCCGGAACGTCATTGAAGCATACCTGCAGGTCAACAACGGGCTCGGGGTTATCCACGGCATTGCCGACGTTTACCGTACTCACGCCTTCATCCGGCTGGAAACCCGTGCCACTGATGGAAACCACCGTTCCTACCGGGCCGCTGGTGGGTGTAAAGCCGGTAATGGTGATCTCCGTTGATGGGGCGAAGGTATGGGCAGGGGAGGACGAGAGGGCTGGAGTCCATGTCCCAGACGCAACACGGGCGGCGTATCCCTGCCCAGGCCAGATGACGCACGTCAAAAAAGTGATGCCACACAGCAGCAGAACCAGTCCCGGTTTGAAGAAACGCCTGCACATAAGCTGAATGTCCATTCTCTGATGAGGGGGTCGCCGCCTGTGGCACTGTCGTTGCTGCGACTGGGAATGTAACCCCGCCTGGTGACAGGCACCCCAACCCAATCAATAAAGGCTTACCAAAAGCCTGTACAGCGTAGCTGAGCCGGGATGGTCTGACTATCCCGGAGATTGCTGGACAGATTTCTGCCGGGCTGTGAATCGGCTCTGGAGGACCACCCGCTTCGGATTTTTGGGATGCCGGGGGTACCCGCCGGTTGGCAAGTGAACAAAGTGGCGGTTCAGGAAGGAAGGGTCAGGCTGGGTGGTGGCGTGGGCGCCGACACCACGGTTTTGTCCGGCGTGCCCTGCCACATACGCCGTACGAAATCCTTGGCATAGGAGACCTTTTTGCGCTGCATCACCCGGCTCAGGTAGGCATCAAACCGCTCGGCAAAGACTTCCGCCGCATAGCGCAGGGCCGTGGCGGCCGGCACAATGCGGGCAATAAGTTTGAACCCAACCCGCTTGGCAATCGGAACGGCGTCCCGAATGCTGTCGAAGTGATTGTCGAAGCGGATGGCCACGCCTTCGATGAGGGTGGCCATCCGAAACAGATACACCATCTGCCGGGGCATGCGCAGGTGATGCAGGATGCGGGTTTTCTCGAAAAGCTGCTCGACGGCCATCTGGACCTGGCGCTGGTTGGTACGCGCCAGATGCCGCAGGTTCATGATGGTCTCGGTCACGTAGGTCAGTTGCTCGGCCGGGGTGTCCGGGGCCACCATCTCCAGTTCATAGAGCTTGGACACCACTTCATCATACTGGTTGGCATTGGCCGCCAAGATCAGTCCTAAAAACCGGTCGCGTGTCACCGGATCGAGTTCGTCCACCATGCCGTAGTCGAGCAGGATGATGTCGCCCCGGCGGTTGATGAGAATGTTCCCCGGATGGGGATCGGCATGGAAAAAGCCGTGGACGAGAAGCTGTGAGAAAACGATTTCGAGCAGGGCTTCGACCAAATCGCCCAAATCGAGGCCGTAACTGCGGATGGTCTCCACCGCGTCAATGCGCACCCCTTCACAGAATTCCATCACGAGCAGGTCTTCATAGGTCAGTTCGTGCGCAATTTCCGGGATGACCAGCCGGGGATGCCGGGGCTGTTGGGCGCGCAGACGCTCAGCATTTTGCGCTTCGAGGCGGAAGTCCAGTTCGCCGACGACAATCCGCTTATACTCCGTAAACAGAACCTCGAAACCACGGTACAGGTAGTGCTCGCCCAAAAACGGGCGCAGCCACTCCAGCAGCCTGCTCAGGATGGCGTTGTCGAGGGTGATGGTTTCCACCACGTGGGGCCGCCGGATTTTGACGACGACATCAACGCCCTTGTACCGCGCCCGGTGAACTTGCCCGACTGATGCCGAGGCAATGGCGTTGGGGTTGAAGTCGGTGAAGATGTCCTCCGGGCTTTTGCCCGTGCGGCGACGGATGACGGCGCTGACGTAGTCCATGCCGGCCGCCGGGGTCTGGTCAAGCAGCCGGGCGAATTCCCGCGCGTAAGTTTTGGGAATCAGGTCCTCCCGTACCGCCAGAATTTGCGACAGCTTGATGTAGGACGTTCCCAGCCGGGCAAAGGTATCCACCAGCTTTCTGGCGCGACGGGCATGCTGCTCCTCTGTCAGTGTGCGCGGAGCGCCCCACTTGATCCACCGTCGCCGGTCGCGCAGAAAGCTGACCAGAAACGGCAGAAGAGCGATGGAGACGACGGCAAAGCGTCGCAGATGGCGCAGGTTGTCACCAAGTGATAACGCGCGCGAAAGAACCGGAGCATCGAGCGTCTGCGCGGACATGACTACCGTGAACGGGCGAAACCGTGTCCGTACACGACTGTTTCGCTGTGGTGAACGTGACGTCGGGTGGGTACGTTAGCAGACATAACCAGCCCGTGCATCACTTTCGCGCGGCATGTCCATCGGGGGCTGCAATGTGGAGACACGACACGCGCTTAACACAGGACAATAGTCACCAACCAGGCTTCTGTCGGTTGGTCTGCGTACCGTGCGCCAATACGCAGACGGAAAGCCAGGGACTGTTTACTTGGGATGGTCACGTGGGTAGAAATTACGAACGGGCAACACCCGCCCGGGTGGACCCGGCAGGCAACGCCTTATGATGAATGAAGTGCGGAATGTCCGCACGTGATGTACGGTGTGCGGGAATACCAGCCAAGGGAAGAAAACAGGAAAGGAAGACTGATGATGCAGGATTGGATCAGCCTGATGGTTGTCGCCGGGGCAGCCGGTTTCTTGCTCCACCGTGCGTGGCAGGCCGTACGGGCGTGGCAGTCGCCAGCGCCAGGCTGCACCTCCGCCTGTGGCTGCCGGCAGGCAGTCCTGCGGTCAGGGAAGGGCATCGCGGCCACACCTGCGAAGACCACCGGTGACATCCAGTAGGGGGGAGAGTAGCCATGCCGAAGCTGACACCAGACCGCGATGAGGGCGTGCTCGTCAAAGAGCATACGACAACCAAGGAACCGCCGATGTTTCGCGTCCTGCTCCACAACGACGACTACACGACGATGCCCTTTGTCGTGTACGTCCTCCAGCACATTTTCCATCACTCGGAAAGCGAAGCCACGCGCATCATGCTCAACGTGCACCGGCGGGGCATCGGCGTGGCCGGCATCTATCCGTACGAGATTGCCGAAACCAAGATGATGCAGACCATTCAGCTTGCCCGTGCCAATGAGTTTCCGCTGCTGTGTACCATCGAGCCGGCCGAATAGCGGCAGGCACAGCTTGTAAAGCCTGCCGGGTGCTTTCCGCCGCATCACCGGTGCAGGTAAAAAAGACCGGAATTTTTCTGGAACTTTTCCAATACGTCACAGTTCAACCCACCTTGAGAGTAACGGTAGCCGGCTGGCCTGCCTGGCACTTGCCCGGCAGACGTGGCTACGGTTGCTCGTGGCGTAGTGTACATTCCTCCTCTCTGCTTGCGCGGTGGTTTCCCCCACCGCATTTTTTGTCTGGAGGTCTCTACGCCCGTGCCAACCGACTTCCCTGAACGACGCGCCACATTGCCCACACCGGAGTTTCGTCCGGCGCTGGCCTTTACGGCTCTGACACCTTGGTTCGATGTCGTGGCCAGGGTGGCCGTGCGGGATGATTTTCTCAAGCGGCACCTGTCCGGCCTGCTTCCCCTGGCGCCGGGGCAGTCCGTTCTGGACGTGGGCTGCGGCACGGGAACCCTGCTCCTCCGCCTGCACGAGCGGCAACCTGAAGCCCGGTTGTTCGGCGTGGATGCCGACCTGGGCGCCCTGGCGCTGGCCGAACAGAAAGGGCGGCAGCAGAGGGTCAACTGGTCGCTGCTGGCAGCCTCGGCCACCCGGCTGCCCTTTCCCGACGGCTGCTTCGATGCTGTCGTGACTTCGCTGGTCTTTCACCATCTGACGACGCCGCAGAAAGAACAGGCACTGGGGGAAATCCGGCGCGTCCTGCGCCCGGAGGGAAGGCTGCTGCTGGCCGATTACGACGCGCCACGTACCTGGCTGGAGCGGCTGGCTTTCCTCCCAGTGCGTCTCTTTGACGGCTTCGATGCCACGGAAGCGCACGTGCAGGGCGCGCTGCCGGGGCTTCTGCAGGCCGCCGGGTTGACGGCCGTCGAAGTCTGCGCCGAGATTCCGACGGCCTTCGGTTACATTACCGCCTGGCAGGCCCGGTCGCCGGCTCAGGAAGCCCAGCTCAGGACGGCTTGACCGCCGTGATGATGGCGTAGCCGAGTTCCCCCCGCTCGATGGCCGCCGCGGCGCTTTGTGTGACCTGCTTGGCCCTGGGGAAATCCACATCCGGCAGTGTGAGCTTTTTCAGGGCCACCATGAGTTCCGCGCCCAGAATTTTCGCCCGGACACCAGCCACCATGTCGGCCAGCGCCGCGTCGTGGTTTTCCACGAGTCCCGGCGCAAACCCGGCCGCGCCAAGCAGTGCCGTGTAGGTTTCCACCGGCTGCGCATCGGCAATGCAGGCCACCCAGGCGAGCAGGGTTTCCAGCTCCGGGGCCAGCGGCCCGCGCCGCGTCAGATCGCTGAGGCCAACCTGCCCGCCCGGTTTCAGCACGCGGAAAAACTCCCGCGCCGCCTGGGGCTTGTCCGGGAAGGTGCAGTAGGCGCACTCACACACGATGGCGTCGAAATGGTCGGCGTCCACGTCGAGCCGTTCGGCGTCGCCGACGACAAACCGGACCCGGTCGGCCAGTCCGCGCGCGGCGGCGGCTTCGTTGGCCAGGCGCACGTTTTCGGCACCGAAGTCCACCCCAACCACCTCACAGCCAAAGGTTTCCGCCAGATGCAGGGCGCTTGTGCCGCGTCCGGCAGCGACATCGAGCACCCGGGCGCCGGCCTGAAGTCCAAGCACCTGCCCCAGCCGTTCGGTCAGCGCCAGCCCACCCGGATGAAAGGACTCGCCAAACAGAAAGCGCACCACATCGCTTTCATAAAACTGCGCACAACAGGACTTGACCGCCTCCGGGGCGGTGGACTCTCCGGCAACGGTTTCAGCGACGGTGCTCATGCTTTTGGCTCCTCGGAAAAGGAAAAGGTGATGGGGCGGACCTGAAAGGGTTTGCCTTCCTTGCGCGCCAGCTTGCGCTCCCACTCCAGGGCTTCGAGCTGTTCCCGCGCCTGCTGGCGATAGCCGATGGTGTTGTAGGCGCAGAAGGGCACCTGTTTGCCGCCCGGCAGCAGGAACTCCTTGCAGCACTTCATGAGATTTTTCTGGTTGAAGGTGTAGGGGTCCATGAAGTCCTGGAGCATGATCATCTTCATCTTGTCGGCAATTTCGCCGATGCTCAGCGACTCGAAGCCACAGGCCTGACATGACATCTGAAGGTCGCGGGCCGATTTGGCCGTGCCGGGGGCCGTCGAAGATGACCACAAGCCTTCGAGGGCAATTTTGATCTCGGCGCTGTAGTCCGGCATGACCTTGTTGGTGATGTAATCCAGATAGTCATACACGTTGACGACGCGCGGCAGCGGCGTGACCGTGCCGTTTTCGACAAAGGCGTAGGTTACTGAGTTGCAGGTCGGGAAGCAGCAGGGCACAGGCACGAAGTCACTTTTGCGGAACAGCCCGTCGGTTTGCGTTTCGATGAGGGACAGGATGTCGGGAATCGTCATCCGCTGGAGCGGATCGTGTTCCATGTGGCGGCCGGCGTGGAAGGCCGGCTGGAAGTTGACGCCGCGCACCGCCGGGTGCTCCATGGCGAATTGGACGATGCGCCCGACTTCGTGGTCGTTGACGCCGCGCTCGATGGCCGGCACGAGAACGGCCGTCAGTCCCTTGTCTGCCAGGCGGTCGAGGGCGCGGATTTTTTCTTCGAGAATATCCGGCTCACCCCGAATGATGCGGTAGGTCTCACGGTCAAAACCGTCGAACTGGAAGTACAGCGCCGGTTGAATCTCCGCCAGTTCGTCAAGGAAGGCGTCGTCGCGGGCGATGCGCTTGCCGTTCGTGTTGAGCATGATGAGGTTGATGGGGCGCTTCTGGGCCTCGCGCAGAAAGTCCAGAATCTGCGGATGCACTGTCGGCTCACCGCCGGAAAACTGCACCACCTCGGCGCGGCCTTCCGCCCGGACGAAATCATCCAGAATGGACCGGACTTCTTCGAGCGTGAGGCTGAAGCCCGGCCCGGCCTCGGCAAAGCACAGCGGACAATCCATGTTGCAGACGCTGTTGACTTCGATGATGCCCAGACAGGTGTGCTGCTGGTGGTCAGGGCACAGCCCGCAGTCGTGCGGACAGCCCGCCACGACTTCACTGTTGAAGTGCAGCGGGATGGTGCCGGGCTTGTTGTAGCGCACGTTGGTGATATACGCCTGCGCGTCACTGTAAATCAGCGATTCGTAGAGTTTCCCTCTGGCACGTTCACAGTCGCAGCGTTTGCGCATGAACACCTTGTTGTCGCGGACGATGATGTGGGCATCCACCACCTTGGTGCATTCGGGGCAGATGCTGCGGGTGAGTTCCAAAAACACATAGTTGGCATCCCGCTTGCGCGGCGGCTCTGCGGCAGACGGGACAGCGTCCGTGGCAGGTGAACATTCAGGAACGGTCGTGGTGTCGCTCATGGCGGTGATTCTCTCCGGTCAGAGGCATTGGTGAATCCTTCACCGGGCAGTCAGACAAACCCAACCCGGCCGAAACTTATTCCATCGCAGCGTAGCCAGAAGCGGGCTGGCAGGTCATGGAGCGTACGGCGCACCAGGGGCGGCTGGATGTGCGCCCCGGCGCAGGATTCAGCGCATGATTTTCGACAGGCTCTGGATGACCTTGCCGGCCGTGCCGGTAAGGAAGTTTTCGACCGCTACGCCGGCGGCCAGTTGCTGTGCCGCCGTTGAGTAGGTCGGATAGGCATGGATGGCGTTGGCCACATCCGTCACCTTGAGCCGGTGGTTGAGCGCCAGGGTGAACTCCGTAATGGCTTCTCCGGCGCGCGGGGCCACCATCGTCGCGCCCAGCAGTGTGCCATCGCTGCGCGAGATGACCTTGAGAAAGCCATCCGTGTCGGCGTCGCACACGGCCCGGTCGGTGCGGCTCATCTTCCACCGGCTGACCTTGAGGGTGTCTCCATACCGGGCGCGGGCCTGGGCTTCGGTCATCCCGACGTGGGCCACTTCCGGGTCGGTGAACGTCACCCAGGGCACAATGTCCGTAAACCCGGTCGTGCTGCCGAGCAGAAGCGCATTGCGTACGGCCAGGAACGCCTGCCAGCCAGCAAAGTGCGTGAACTGGTGTCCGCCCAGCACATCGCCGGCCGCAAAAATGTGTTTGACGTTGGTGCGCAGACTTGTGTCCACCGGAATGCCACGGGCATCGGCCTGAACGCCGGCCCGGTCCAGATCAAGACCCGCGATGTTGGGACGCCGGCCGGTAGCAATGAACAGCAGGTCGCCTTCGGCCGTGCCGGCTTCACTTTCCACGCGGATGGTTCCGTGCTGCCGGCTCGCGGCCCGCGCCCGGCCGGGGATGAACTGCATGCCCTCCCGCTCGAAGACCGTTCTAAGCGTCTGGCTGACTTCGGGTTCTTCTTTCGGCAGCAGCCGTTCTGCAACAAGGATGACCTGCGCGCCCAGCCGCTGGAACGCCTGCGCCATTTCGCAGCCAATCGGCCCGCCGCCAACGACGATCATCCGCCGGGGAAGTTCATCGAGGTCGAAAATGGTTTCGTAGGTGAGAAATGGCACCTCGTCCAGCCCGGCCAGATCAGGGCGGACGGGATGCGCGCCGGTGCAGATGAGAAAATACCGGGCCGTCAGGGTGCGCTCGCCAGCCGCCAGGGTTTGGGCGTCCAGAAAGCGCCCCGGCGCCAGAATGACGTCAATCCCGCTGCGCCGCAGCTCATCCGGCGCTTCATGGGCGTAAATCTCATCAATGACACTCCGCACATAGGCCCGCACCTGCGCCATATCCGTTCGGGGCGGTTCGGCGACAATGCCGTAGTGCCCGGCCTGGCGCACTTCGTGGGCCACTTTGGCTGCCTTGAGCAGGGCTTTGCTCGGAACACAGCCCGTCCAGGTGCAGTCTCCGCCGATGCGGTGCTTTTCGACCAAGGCCACCCTGGCCCCAAGCTGCGCCGCAAAACCGGCTGCGGTCAACCCGCCGGAGCCGGCCCCGATGATGACGATGTCAAAGTGTTCGGTCATGGCTTCCGGTCAGGCGCCAAAGCGTGATGTCCGTACCGGCGTGTGGCCGCAGGTTCATCAGGTAGGGGTGAGACGGACGCCAGTGTAGTCAAACGTATGAAACTTGGCACGCGGAAATTGTGCTGCCCGACGGATGCGCGGAAGCCACGTTCGGCCGGCGGGGTTTTTCGGCCCCGTGATTTCCCAAGGTTGCGTTGCGCCGGGCACTGTGAGGCGTGTAGTTTCAGATTGCCCGTCAAGCGTTGGCAGCCTGCTTTGTGTCGTCTTTGTGACCTGCTTATGACTGATGTTTCCGCCCAGCTTGAACGCCTGTACTGTGGGGAGCGCCCGCCGGCCGAGGTCTGGCTGGAGGTGATTTACCGCGCGCCGCTCGATGAGTTGTTGTATTGGGCCGACCGCCTGCGGGCTGACTGGCACCCGGATAACGTCGTGACCTATGTCATTGACCGGAATATCAACTACT
Organism: Chloracidobacterium sp. N; assembly: GCF_018304765.1. NCBI lineage: Bacteria > Pseudomonadati > Acidobacteriota > Blastocatellia > Chloracidobacteriales > Chloracidobacteriaceae > Chloracidobacterium > Candidatus Chloracidobacterium aggregatum. The sequence continues at coordinate 611,142 of NZ_CP072643.1, read as the reverse complement.
CGAACATCTGCACGTCGGTGTGCACGTTCTGCGCCTTTTACCGCAAGCCGGGCGACCCGGAAGGGTATGTCCACGACTACGAAACGCTGTTTCGCAAGGTGGAGGAAACGCTGGCGCTTGGCGGCAGCGGCATCCTCATGCAGGGCGGCCTGCATCCCGACCTCAAGCTGGAGTGGTACGAAGAACTGCTGCGCCAGTTCAAGGCGCGCTATCCCATTCACCTGCACTGTTTCTCGCCGCCTGAGATTCTGAACTTCGCGCGGGTCAACCGGCTTTCCGTGCGTGAGGTGTTGCAGCGGCTGCGTGCGGCCGGGCTGGATTCGATTCCGGGCGGCGGCGGCGAAATCCTCGTGGACGAAATTCGCATGCGCCGCCGGACGGAGTGCAACAGCCAGGAATGGCTTGCGATTATGGAAACGGCCCACGAGTTGGGCATCCCGACCACGGCCACGATGATGTACGGCATGGGTGAAACCGACGCACACCGGCTGGAGCATCTGCGCAAAATCCATGAACTCCAGGCGCGGACCGGTGGTTTCATCGCCTTCATTCCCTGGACGCTCCAGCCGGATTCCGTGCCCATCGGCAAGGTATTTCCAGACCGCATCGCGCCGGACATCTACCTGCGGTGGTTTGCGGCGGCGCGGCTGTACCTGCGCAACATTCCCAACCTGCAGGTGTCGTGGCTGACGCAGGGGTTTGACGTGGCGCGGCGTGCCCTGCGTGGTGGGGCCAACGACATGGGCAGCATCATGATCGAGGAAAATGTCGTCTCGGCGGCCGGCGCCAAGTATCGCGCCGACGAAGCCCGGCTGGTGCAGGTCATTCGGGAAGCCGGTTTCGTCCCCTGCAAACGCAATGCGGCCTACCGCCGGCTGGAAACTCCGGCCGCGGCAGAAGCTGTCGCATAGAGGCTGACACGGCATGATACTGGCTCTGGTCGATCCGCTCTGGACGCGCCTCATCCAGTTCTTTCGTACGTCCTACATCGAATTGCTCATTGTGCTGGCGTGGGCGACGCTCATCTGGGTGTTCGTCCTGCTGCTTAGCCACAGCATCCGGGCGCTCGTGCGCCGGGTGGCAGCGGAGCTGGAGCCATATTACAACGCGCTGCGCCATCCGGTGCGGGCGTTCCTGTGGCTGCTGGTGTTGCCGTTGGGGATGGAGTTCATCGAACTGCCCCGGTCGGTTCAGAACCGCATTGAAGCCGGTTTCAAGGTGACGCTGACACTGGTCGCCCTCTGGCTGGGCTTTGAGCTGGTGGCCGTGGCAACGGAGTTTGCCCTGCAGCGCCTGGCGGCAGACGACGGCACGGATGAACAACGGCGCCGCTCGGCGGCGACCCGGCTGGCGATTCTGCAGCGGCTTATCCAGGTGGGCATCATCGTCGTCGGCGCGGCGCTGTTTCTGATGCAGTTTCAGGTTGTCCGTACGATTGGGGTTTCGCTGCTGGCCTCGGCCGGTCTCGTGGGTGTTGTGGTCGGTATTGCCGCCCAGAAGACGATTGGGAACTTCGTCGCCGGCATCCAGATTGCCGTCACACAGCCCATCCGGGTCGGCGACACGGTCATCGTCGAAAACGAGTACGGCCAGATCGAGGAACTTACCTTTACGTTCGTTGTCGTCCGGCTGTGGGACAAGCGGCAGCTTATTCTGCCGGTGTCGTACTTTCTCGAACGGCCCTTCCAGAACTGGACGCGCTACACGCCGGAACTCATCGGCGCCGTGTTTGTGCAGGCGGATTTCGGCGTCCCCGTGGACGCCATGCGGGCGGAGTTGCAACGGCTCTGTGAAGCGGACCCGAATTGGAACGGACAGGTCTGCCGGTTGATTGTCAGCGATGTCAACGAGCGTTCCATCGTCGTGCGCGCCACCGTATCCGCTGATGAGCCGGCCAAGCTCTTTGACCTGCGCGTGGCCGTTCGGGAAGGTCTCGTCCGCTGGCTGGCGACAACCGAAGACGGTCGTTACCTGCCGCGCATCCGGCAGGCGGACCTGCTGTGAGAGGCAGTCTGGCGAAAGTCCCCGGCGCGGATGCCCGGCCCATGTTGCCTGCCGCTACAACAGCCAGCCAATGTCGGGATGATAGACCCGCCCCAGCGTGCGCCCTTCCAGGCTGCGGTGGCGCTGGTGATCGTGCATGCGCCGGACGCCCGTGTTGGAAGCCTTGAGTCCATAGGACAACGACTGGGGGCGGACGTAGTACGTCCCGAACACGGCCGGAACAAACACGATCAGCCTGTCGTCGCTGGCCAGGCGCAAAAACAGCTCCCAGTCCTCCTCGATGCTATTGATGACGGGTTCGACCTGAAAGCCGCCGCACTGCCGGAGCTGGGCGGCGTCCCACAGGCTGCACAGGTCAACCTCATTGTTCTGAAAGATGGACGACCGGTAGGCCACGTTGGAGTACAGGCCCGTGATCCGTCCGGCTTCGCGCACAATGAGGTTGCCATAGACAACGGCCGCTCCGGTTTCCCGGATGGCACGGTAAAACAGAAACAGGTTGTTGCCCTGAAGCTCATTGTCGGCATCGAGCCAGCACACATACCGGTAGCGGGCCAGATGCAGGATGCGGTTGCGCACGGCGGCCGGGCCCTGCTGGCTCTGACCAAAGCCAACCCGCAGGGTGATGTCCGTGAGGGTTGCCTGCGCCTGCGCCAGCCATTCCACCGAGCCATCCCGTGAAGCATCATCCACAATGATGAGTTCGCCGGGGACGCCACAGGCGGCCAGACTGTGAAGCGCACGGCGGGCGGAAGCCACGCTGCGCGGCAGAAACAGCCGGTGGTTCCAGTTCGCCATGCCGATAGTGACGCCATTGGCGTTCCACGGGTGCGTCATAAGTTGCGTCATGCCAGCCATCCAACGTCAGGGTGATACATCCGTCCCAGCAGGCGGCCTTCCCGGCTGCGGAGTTCGTTCTGGTCAAATATCCGGCGCAGCCGCTGGATAAGCGTCTCCGGGGCAAGGGTATGCAGGCCGCCGGACAGGCGGTGGTAGTACCCCAGCACGGCCGGCACAAACACGATCAGCGCACCGCGCGCCAGCAGGCGCATCATCAGCTCCCAGTCTTCCAGCAGGCCGCGCGTCGTCTGGTAGCCACCGGCCGCCAGCGCCGCCGGGATGTCGAGCAGGGCAAAGTTGTCCACGTAGTTTTGCCGATAGACCCGCGCCTGAAGCGGCTCGTTGGAAAGCACATCGGGTTGGGTATTGCCCAGCACGAACAGGTTGCCGTAGGTCAGCGCCGCTCCGGTTTCCAGCGCCGCGCGGTAAAACAGCCACAGGTTGGCGGGTTCCAGAGCATTGTCGGCATCGAGCAGGCAGGCGTGGCGGTAGGCGGCGTGGGTCAGCCCCGTGTTGCGGGCCGCGCCCAGCCCGACGTTGCGCGGCAGCCAGACGACCCGTACGGCCACATCGGGATAGTGCGCCGCAAGGTTGAACAGGTACTTCTGCGAGCCATCGCGGGAGGCATCATCCACGACGAGCAGCTCGCCGGCGACGCCCTGCGCCTGAAGGCGGCGCAAGCCGTCCAGCGCCGAACGTACAGCGCGGGGCAAAGCGAAACGATGGTTCCAGTTGGGGATGAGAATGGACAACCCGGCACGCTGGACCATGACCGCCCTCACCACAGTGCCGCAAAGGCCGCCCCCAGAGGGGGACGCGCCAGAAGCTGCGCACAGAGCGTTGTGATAAGCCGCGCCGGTGCGTCCGTGGCGGCAAACCGGCGCAGTACGGCCACGTCGGTCAAAACGCAGCCCGGTGCTTCGGGGCCGTCCGCTGGTCGCGCATCGAGTTTGATGGGGCAGGCGCCGGACAGCAGGGCTTCCAGCGCCCGGAACGCCTCGAAGTGGGAGTGCGCGTGGCGCGAAACCCACACGTAAAACCGGGTCTTCGCCAGCAGGCGCGCAAGCTGGGCGCGACTCAGCCGTCCACGGTCGGGACGACCCTGCCAAGGTTCATCCGCCGGCAAAAAGGCCACGCCATCCGGTTCCCAGTCGGTCAGCTCCGCCACGAGCGCCGCCCGCCCGGCCGTGGCTTTGCCTACCACGGCCCATGGAATCGGGCGCAACGGGAACTGTTCGGCAGCCGTCGCCTGCACCTGCGCCAGCACCGCCCGTTCGGCCCGGGTTGGCGTGTGGTACAGAAACCGGTAGGGCAGGGAAGCCAGCGCCGCCGGCAGGGTTTGGGGGTGCCAGCCGACATCCACCAGGGCTGTCCACTCCGGGCCCTGGAACTGGCGCTGAAACGAGTCCGTGCCGACACACTCGGCGATGAGCAGGATGCGTTCCGCCGCACTATTGACCTTTGACATAAGCACCACAACATCCCGCTGTGACAGGCGTGGGTCATTGACCAGCCCGGCCCAGTTGACCGCGAGCACCCGGCGCGCCGGGGCCGCCGCAAGCCAGTCGGGAACGTCCCACAGCCGCGCCCGTGGCCGCCAGTCGTCCGGCAGGTCAGACCACAGGCGTGTGGCCAGATTGCCGTAAAGCCAGTCCGTGGCGCGGCTGTAGAGGATGTCAAGATCAAACGGGCTGGACATGGTTGGCAGGCGGCTGCCCCGCAACGATGGCGGCAAAAGCGTCTCCAAGGGCCGGCCGGGTGAGCGCGGCGGCATACATGGCCGCCAGCAGGCCGGCCCATCCCGACGTTGCCAGAGCTTCCTTCATGGCGTCCAGGGACGGAAACACACAGGGTACAGTAGCAAAGCTGTCCGCATGGCTGGGGTCAATCTTGACGGGCAGCGCCCCGCACCGCAAGGCATCGTGGACGCGGAATGTCTCAAAGTAGGGAACCGAATGTTGGGTGCGCCAGATGTAAAGCCGCGCCTGATGCAGCAGCCGCTCCAGTCCGTCGCCTGTCAGGCGGCCGCTGCCGGGGCGCGCCGGGCCGGGTTCGGCCAGAAGAAGCAGGCCGTTCGGCTGCCAGCGGACGAGTTCCCGGGCAAATGCAATGCGCTCCGGCGTCCGCATCCCGACAAAAGCCCAGGGAAGCGGGCGATGGTCGCCCTGCGCCGGAAGTTGTTCCAGAGCCACGCTTAGCCGCCGGAACTGCTCCTGTTCGGCGCGGGTCGCCACGGTGCCAAGGACGTGATAGGGTAGCGCGCAGTATGGCTCCGGTAGTGGATAGCCGAACCATCCGACTTCGATGAAGTCTGTCCAGGCAATGCCCTCGGCGAAGTGCAGTTCAAACCAGGTCGTGCCAACGCATTCTGCCGAAAGCAGTGTGCGCCGGGGGGTATGGGCAACGCGGGCGCACAGTTCGGCAACGCGCGGGCCGAGCCGGGGTTCGCGCACGGCTTCCTCCCAGTTGACGACAACGACGTGGTCGGACGGCTCGCTGTCCAGCCACTCGACCACGTTCAGCAGCCGTGTCGTGGCGCGGAGCGGCTCCGGCAGGTCGGCGTGGAGCCGCCGGGCAAAGTCTGCGTGATACCAGTTGTTGGTGTGGCTATAGATGATGTCCATAGACATGATGGCTGACCGCCGGGTGCGTCTTGGCTGGGCCGTCCTGTGGATGCTGCTGTTGGGTTGCGGCGCAGCAGCCCAGTCAACGCTCGCCCGGCTGACCGGCAGTGTTGTGGATGGCGAGCGTTTGCCGGTCGCCGGCGCAACCGTGGTGGTTCACGATACGCGGCGCAACGTCGTTCGGGAAGTGACAACCGATGCGCAGGGGCGGTACGTCTTCACGGCGCTTGAACCGGCGACGTACCGGGTGGCAGCGCGCCATCCCACGGCGGGGGCGGCCGTCGAGATGCTCATCACCCTGCAACTGGGGGAGCAGCGGGACGCCCTGCTGGTGCTCGTGCCCACGCCGACGTTCGACGCCGAAGTGCGGGCCGACACGACGGCCATCGAGACGACCAGCGCCGGGCAGAGTCGCACCGTGGATGAGCGGAGCATCCAGGCGCTGCCGCTGTCCGGCCGCAACTTCGTGGACCTGGTGAAACTCTCGCCCGGCGTCACGCCCGGCCGCGAAAACGTGGGCGGCGGGCCGTTCAAGGAGCCGGACATCGGTGTTGGCGCGGCCGCCGCGCCGCGCATTGCCTTTGGCGGCCAGACCGAACTCAACACGCTTGTGCAGCTTGATGGCCTTGACCATATCCAGACCGTCACGGGCCTGCCACGGGCAACCCCGCCGACCGAGGCTGTTGCGGCCTTTCGGGTGAGCAATGCCACGTTTGAAAGTGAGTACGGGCGCTCGCTGGGCGGTTTTGTCAACATCCTGACGAAATCCGGCACCAATGACCTTCACGGCAGCCTTTACGGCTATGGCATCCACGACGCGCTCAGCGCCCGTCCGCTGCTGACCGGCTCGCAGTGGGTGCTGCGCCAGTTCCAGTACGGCGCCACGCTTGGCGGGCCGCTGCGCCGGGACCGCTGGTTTTTCCTGACCAGCTACGAAGGGCAGCGCCGGGCGGAATCGAACCGGTTTTCGCAGGTCATCCTGTCGAATCTCGAAGCCATCAATGCCGTCCGGCGACACTACGGCCTGACGCCGGAAACGGCCGATCAGATACGAACCGGGGACTACGATCTGGGCTTTGGGCGCGTGGACTGGCGCCCGAACGACCGCCATACGCTGGCCGTGCGGCTGAATGCGCTGGCCGGCACGGCGCGCGGTTTTCTGGGCGGCGGCGGCCGGGCCTCACCGGCTTCGACGACCGCCCGCGACAACCGGACGACGGATGTGACCGTCAGCGCCACCTACACGGCGGTGCTGACGCCGACGCGCGTCGGCGAAGTACGCGGGCAGTGGGCGCGCCGTGACTTCACCTTTCGCCCGCGTTTTGCCGAACCGGCGCTGGAGCTGCCCAACCTGATCGTCATGGGCAAAAGCACGTCCGACGTGGATGACTACCGCGAAGACCGGCTTCAACTCGCCGGGGTACTGACGCAGTTGAAGGGCGCGCACACCGTCAAGGTCGGCGGAGACTGGTCGCGGCTGGACGACACCGCGCGGTGGGATTTGTTCTTTCCGGCGCGCATCATTTTTGGCGGACTGCTCCCGGCGTTTCTCAACCGCACGCCCGACGGGCAGCCAAATCCGCAGCCGAGCACCTTCTGGTTTCCCTTCGTGACGGGCGCAACGACGGCGCCGCCAGTGCCCTTTCCCTTTACACGCGCCGTGCCAGAAGCCCTGCGGCCGAATGTCACCACGCAGCTTGTCCACGCGCATTACGGCCTGTTTGGGCAGGATCAGTGGCAGGCCGCGTCGTCGCTGACCGTCACCTTCGGTCTCCGGTACGACGTGGAAACCTATCCCCGCCGGTTTTTTGACCGGCGTGACCGCAACAACTTCCAGCCACGGGTGGGGGTGGCATGGGCCGTGGGGCGCGGTGTCGTCCGGGCGGGCTACGGGGTGTTCACGGACCGGATAGCGTCCAGTGTCGGGCAGGTCATCTTTGGCGCGGAATGGATTTCACGCGGCGACGTACCCACCGCGCCCCAGGTCTTTGCCGATGTGGCCCGCTTTGCCGGACGTTTCCGGCAGGCGACGATCAGCGGCCCGCCTTCGGCCACCTCGCCGATTGGGGCCGCGCGGGCAACCGATATTTTTCTGCGCGGAACGGCCAGCGCGCCGGCTGGCTATGGCGTACCGGTCGGGCAGCCATTGCCGCCGGGCACCCTGCCGCTGCCAACAGCGGAAAGCGGTGCTACGGCCAGTTTTGCCGACAACCTCAGCCGCCGGCTGCGCAATCCCTACGCTCAGCACTTCACGCTGGGCGCGGAGTATCCGTGGTGGGGGGTGGTGTGGTCGGCGGCGTACCTGCGCGTGCTGGCGCTGAAACTGCCAGGCCACACCGGCAACCTCAATGCCTTTCAGACGGGCATGCTGCCGACGGGCAAGCCCATTCTGGCCAGCCGCCGGTTTGCCGAACTGGGGCACTTTTTTGTCACCGACAACCTTGGCGCAAGTGGCTACCACGGCGGCTTTTTTATGGCCCGCCGCACCTGGCACCGGGGCTGGTCGTTGTCCGTGGCGCATACGTGGTCGAAAACGCTGACGACGGTGGATGCCGTCAACAATCTGGCCGACTATCCCGAAGGACTCACGCTGGAGCGGTTTCTGTCGCGCCAGCATGCGACGCATCGCCTGGCCGCGACCGTTGCCGGAGAAGCGCCACGCCCGACCGGATGGCTGGGCGGCTGGCAGGGAGCCGTCGTCATCGCGCTGGAAAGCGGGCGTCCGTTCAACGTTTTTGCTGGAGGAGACTTCAACGGCGATGGCAATCCCAACAGTGACCGTCCGGGGCTGCTTCCGCGCAACAGCTTTCGGGGTCCGGGATTCGCCACGGTGGATGTCCGCCTTGGCCGCCGCTTCCGGCTGAGTGAGCACAGCGGATTGGAAGTGACACTCGATGCATTCAACGTGGCGAACCGGGTCAACATCCGCGACCTGAATCTGGCTTATGGAGGAACCAGTCTCGCTGTGCCGCCGAACCCACTGTTGCAGTTCGGCGCTCCGCGCGATGTGTTTGGGGCACGGCAGCTTCAATTAGGCGTCAAACTACGGTTTTAACCGCGACTTCCCGTGGTGGAAGCCATTTTGGGTGTCTGTTTGTGCGGGTGCTGACTTGCAGACCGGAACAAAATCAACAATCTTTGCCGCACATACGCCCTGTACATTCAGGGAACGGCTGGTTTCAGGTGTCCCCGGTCGGCTCCACGTGGCGTTTCCACATGGCGTTCGGTTGGGGCGTCAAATCGGTCAGGTTGGTCATCACGGTTTGCAAAGGAGAGAACCGGTTGTGCATTGGCGGTGGAACTGGACAGGCAAAGGCTTCCTCTGGGTGTGGTTACTCGGTGTGGTTGGATTTGCGCCCGTAGTGGCGCTGGCGCAGCAGGATGGCGGCACGCGCCCGATGCGGGCGACATCGGTGCACACCCTCGTCGGCGGACGGGTGCGGATACAGTTCACCGATGCTTTCCGTGGCTATCTGCGCCGGGCGCATGTGGCGTACGATACCGTCGGGGCCTCGGCCGCCGATGGCGACGCCGTAACCTTGCCGGTGGCGGACGGCCTGCTTGATCTGGCGTCGGGACGCGGCACGGCTGTATGGCGCGGCGGACTGGCGCTGGAAACGCCCAAAGCCGATGTCGAACTCCGGGGCTTTCGGCTGGATACCGTCGGCAAACTGCCGTTGGTGTGGGCCACTCTGGTGACCGAGGGTGAGCTCGACCGGACGGTGCCCCTGTTCACGGCAACACTTCCCTCCGAACAGCTTCCCCTCCGGTTGATCGGCGGTCGTGTGACGACGCTCCGCAATGTCGAACTGCGCCTGACGGCGGAAGGTGCGCTGCTTCTCAACCAGCTTTCCGAACGTGAAATCTTCTCCTCAAACCAGATGGTCGGTCTGGTCAATCTCATTGCCATCGTCGAGTAGCCCTCTGCCCATTGGCGCGCGCCCATGAAGGTTTTTGTCACAGGCGGCACCGGCTTTGTCGGCGCCAGTGTGCTGCGCGAACTGCTTGCCGGTGGGGCTGAAGTCCGGGCGCTGGCGCGACGCAACAGTGACCGGCGCAATCTCGAAGGTCTGAACGTCGAAGTCATCGAAGGCGATCTCGACGACGTGGCGCTGCTGACCCGCGCCATGGCCGACTGTGAGTGGGCCTTTCACGTGGCCGCCCACTACAGCCTGCTGCGGCGTGACCGGGACGCCATCTATCGCGCCAATGTCGAAGGCACGCGCCACGTCCTGCAGGCAGCGCGCGCCGCCGGCATCAAACGCCTTGTCCACACCAGTTCGGTGGCGGCCATCGGCGTACCGCCCGAAGGCGAAGTTGCCGACGAGACGTTTCAGACCACCGTCGGGGAACTCGTCAGCGATTACAAGAAGTCCAAGTTTCTGGCGGAACAGCTTGCCCGCGAAGCCGCCCGCGAGGGGCTTCCCGTTGTCATCGTCAATCCCAGCACGCCTATTGGGCCGTACGATGTCAAACCCACGCCGACCGGCGACATCGTGTTGCGGTTTCTGCAACGGCGCATGCCGGCCTACGTGGACACGGGGATGAACCTGATTCACGTGCGGGATGTCGCCATCGGGCATATCCGTGCCGCCGAGAAAGGGCGCGTCGGCGAGCGGTACATCCTCGGCCACCGGAACATGACGCTCAAGGAAATTCTGGACACCCTGGCGGCCATTACCGGGCTGCCGGCCCCAACGCGCCGCCTGCCCCACTGGTTGCCGGTTGTCGTTGGCGCAATGGATGAATTCTTCCTGAGTCGGCTGACGGGAAAGCCGCCGACGGTCGCCTTTGATTCGGCCCGCATGGCAGCGCATCCGATGTATTATGACGCGACACGTGCCGTGACCTACCTGGGCCTGCCCCAAACGCCCATCGAGACGGCGTTGCAGGAAGCTGTAACCTGGTTTCGGGACCATGGCTACGTCTGAGGGAGCCGGTTGTATGAACCTTCTGGAATCCACACCTGCTGCCGTTCCTGCAATTCGGGAGTGCGCTGAGCCAGCCCTTCCGCTCCCATCCGATCTGGCTGTATGCGTGCGGGGCTGGCTTGGTGTTGCCGAATGTGCGCGTCTGGTCGAGGGGGTCTATGCCGCTCGTGACCACTGGGTGGAAGCCTTTGGTGGATTGCAGTTTTCCCTGGGGCGCGCCTGGTACACCGACCTCGAAATGGAACGTGAGGCAGACTACTTTGCCGAAGCCGCCGAACGCAATGCCCTGGTCGAAAGGTATGCCCCGGGCCTGCAGCGCCGGATGCGCCGCCTGCTGCGCGCGGCGGTTGGGCAGCCGGTCATTCAGCGGGAGGGTTGGTGCGGGGCCGGGGTGCACATCTTTCCGGCCGGCGGTTGGGTGGCCCATCAGGGCGGCGAAATCCACTTCGACATCGAAGGGCTGCGGCCCGAACAGCTTGCCGCCCGCGCGCCGGCGCTCACCGTGGTCGTCATGCTTCAGCCGCCACAGTCCGGCGGCGGTCTGCGATTGTGGGACGCCCGTTTCGATGGCGATGAAATCCCGTCGCCAGCGCAGTTGGAGCAGCCCAGTGCGTCCGTTACCTATGGCGTCGGCGACGCACTGATTTTCGACAGCTACCGTCTGCACTGGATTGAACCCTTTGACGGCGACCGCGACCGCATCTCCGCAACGGTGCATGCCGTCCGGGTGGGGGCAGTCTGGGAGAGTTGGTTCTGACCGCGCCCGGCACGTCCGCCAGGCAGAGTACCGGCCGCGTTACAGTGGCAGGTACTTGCCGATGATGGCCGCCAGCCGCCGGCGCGTTTCGGGAAACACCAGGTCCGGGCGCGTCATGATGGCGTTTTTGAGCGCAGAAGCGTAGGGCGAGGTGGGATTGGTCGCAGCCAGGCGGCGGAGCGTTCCCCGCACGATGCGCTGCGCGGTCGCCACGTTGCGGTTGAGGTAGTCAATGACCATTTCCACCGTCACATCGGCATGACCCGGATGCCAGCAGTCGTAATCCGTGACCATTGCCAGCGTGGCGTAACTCATTTCCGCTTCGCGCGCGAGTTTGGCTTCCTGGAGGTTGGTCATCCCGATGATGTCCATGCCCCATTGCCGGTACACATTCGACTCGGCGCGGGTGGAAAACGCCGGCCCTTCCATGCACAGGTACGTACCACCCCGGTGGACGGTCACGTTGCCCAGTTCGCGTCCGGCCGCTTCCAGCGCGTCGCACAACACCGGGCACACGGGGTCAGCAAAGGTGACGTGGGCCACGATGCCTTCGCCGAAGAAGGTGGATTCGGCGGTTCGTCCGCGCGTCCGGTCGAAAAACTGGTCGGGAATGACGACATCGAGCGGCTTGAGTTCCTCCCGCAGTGAGCCGACGGCCGAAATCGAGATGACAAACTCGACGCCCAGCATCTTCAGGGCGTACATGTTGGCGCGATAGGGCAGTTCGGAAGGCAGCAGGAGATGTCCGCGACCGTGGCGCGGCAAAAAGGCCATGGGCACGCCGTCCAGCCGTCCGGTGATGATGGCGTCGGAGGGTTTTCCAAACGGGGTGTCGAGAAACAGCTCTTCTGTTTCCTCGAAAGCTTCCATGCGGTAAAAACCACTCCCGCCGATGACGGCATACTTGATGGGCGACGAAGGTAAGGTGGTCATACAGGCGTTGTACACTCCACAATGAAATCACCAGGTGAGCCGTACGATAGCATGACTGTAACCGATGGCATTCAGCGCCGCGCCCCGGATGGGAGCGCGTCTGTTGTGTCACCAGAGGCGACCAAACCGGGCACTGGCCCGGCGGCCTGGCATGTGCTTGACCGGCGGATTGCCTACCTGGCGCGCGCCTGTGGGCTGCTCCGGGGGACGTTCGCCCTGACCGCGCCGGAAACGGCTGACCCGCCGGATACCTCGCCCGAAGCCCTCAACCACTGGCCGGCGAGGTTTTTGACGGCCGTCGCCCAGGAAGACGATGCCGCTTTCGTGCAGCGGTATGCTGCCTTGTTTGCTTCCGAACCACCGGCCGAAGCGCCGCATGTGGGCCTGTTTGACCGCCTGGCGGAGGTGCCGTCGCTGGCGGCCTACGACGGCATCCTGGGGCGGTGGCTTGACGCGGAGGATGTCATTCACATCGGCGACCTGATGGCCGTCCGTCGCCAGCAGGGGGGAAGTCCGCTGTTGCTGACCATGGCCGATGTGCATCCGGCGCTGGCGGTGTCCCGCTGGTGTCTGGTGACGGACGTGCAGCACCGGGAACGGTTCGAGCCGTGGCTGCGGCTGTTGCGTACGCTGGGGACGGAAGACTTCGATCCCCTGGCCATGCAGTGCCGGGTGCTGGAGCTGCGCGAGCGCCTGCGGGAAGTCCAACTGGAAGCCGAGCGGAACCTTCAGGCGGAACTTCAGAAAAAAGACCGGGAGGTGGCCGCCGTCTGGCACGCCAAAGACGAGGAAATTGCCCGCCTGGGGGCGCAGTTGCACAACGTCCAGATGCAGGCGCAGACTCAGGCGGCGCAGCTTGCGGCCCGTCTGGCTGAACTGGAAGCCGCAGTGCAGGCCAGGGAAGGGGAGCTTGTCCAGGCGCACCAGCGGCTTTCCGAAACACAGTCCGCCCTTCAGTCCTGTCAGGAAGAACTCCACCGCACCCAACAGCAGGCGGCGCAGTTCCAGCATCAGCTTCACGCCATTCTGGCGTCACGTTCGTGGCGGCTTACGGCCCCACTGCGGCGGTGGTTCGGCCGGGGGATGCCCTGAACTCCCCAAAGTGCAACGCAGCCCTGCCCGCTGGAGCTGGCTGCACCTGTGCTCTGGACTCGCGCGAAGTCGCCCCGGTGTGATATGTCATCGGAAATGTTCTCAAAAATACAAACTGGCGAAAACCTATGGACCTGACGGCACTGACTCAAACCTTTCCCCTTGGCAGCGGTGGTACGGGGCGGCTGGTCTCGCTCCCGGCGCTGGCAGCGGCCGGCTTTGGCGATACTGCCACGCTGCCGGTCTCACTGCGCATCGTGCTGGAATCTGTCTTGCGCAACTGCGACGGAAAACGCATCACCGAAGACGACGTGCGCCGTCTGGCGCAGTGGGCGCCGACGGCTGAGCGGACGGCGGAGATTCCCTTCGTCGTTGCGCGGGTACTGCTTCAGGATTTCACCGGCGTGCCGCTGCTGTGCGATCTGGCCGCCATGCGCTCGGCGCTCGAACGCCTGGGCCGCGACCCGGCGCTCATCGAGCCGCTCGTGCCCGTGGATTTGGTCATTGACCATTCCGTGCAGGTGGATTTCACCGGGCGCGAACGAAACCTGCCGACCCTGGGCGGCAACGGGCTGGGTGGCAATGGCACGCCGGCCGATCCGCTGACGCTCAACATGCAGTTGGAGTTTGAGCGCAACCGGGAACGCTATGAGTTTCTGAAGTGGGGCATGCAGGCGTTCAGGACGTTTCGGGTCATTCCGCCGGGCATCGGCATCTGCCATCAGGTCAATCTGGAATATCTGGCGCAGGGCGTACTTTCCCGCGATGACCTGTACTTCCCGGACACGCTCGTGGGGACGGACTCCCACACAACCATGATCAACGGCCTGGGCATCGTCGGCTGGGGCGTGGGGGGCATCGAAGCCGAAGCCGCCATGCTGGGTCAACCCGTGTCGTTTCTGACCCCGGACGTGGTTGGGGTCAACCTCAAGGGCCGCCTGCGCGAGGGCGTTACGGCCACCGACCTCGTGCTGACCGTTACGGAAATGCTGCGCAAGGCGGGTGTCGTCGGGAAGTTCGTCGAGTTTCACGGGGAAGGGGCGGCGGAGTTGAGCGTTCCCGACCGGGCCACAATTGCCAACATGGCGCCGGAATACGGTGCGACCATGGGCTTTTTCCCGGTGGATGAAAAAACCTGCACCTATCTGCTGGCCACGGGCCGCTCGCCGGAGCACGTCGCCACGGTGCGTAACTACTTCGAGGCACAGGGGATGTTCGGCATCCCGGCCGCGGGGGCCTGCCGCTATTCAACGGTTCTGGAACTGGATTTGGCGACCGTGGAAGCCAGCGTGGCTGGCCCGAAGCGTCCCCAGGACCGGATTGCCGTCGGGCGGTTGGCCCCGGCCTTTGGGGAGAGCCTCCAGAAGCCGGTCAAAGAAGGCGGGTTCGGTGTCGCACCCGATGCGGTTGCCACACGCCATGCCGTAAGCGATCCCTACTTTGGCGATCTTGGCCACGGGGATGTCGTCATTGCCGCCATCACTTCCTGCACGAACACGTCAAACCCCAGCGTGATGCTGGCTGCCGGTCTGCTGGCACGGAAGGCGGTGGCGCGTGGGCTGCGCGTGCGCCCCACGGTCAAGACTTCGCTGGCCCCCGGCTCACGCGCCGTCACGGCTTACCTGGAAAAAACCGGCCTGCTGCACGACCTGCGGCAGGTGGGCTTTGATGTTGTGGGTTATGGCTGCACGACCTGCATCGGCAACTCAGGTCCGCTCGATCCGGCCATCGAGGAAGCCATCACCACGCACAGCCTGGTGGCGGCCAGTGTGCTTTCCGGCAACCGCAACTTCGAGGCGCGGGTGCATCCCAATGTCAAAGCCAACTTTCTGATGAGTCCGCCGCTGGTCGTTGCCTTTGCCCTGGCCGGGCGGGTGACGCTCGACCTGGCGCAGGAGCCGCTGGGGTATGACGATGCCGGTCAGCCGGTGTATCTGCGGGAGGTCTGGCCGACGACCGAAGAGATTGGAGCGGTACTGGCAGCAGCCTTTGACCGCGAGACTTACCAGCGGCTTTACGCTGATTTCACCGCTGAACATCCGCTGTGGAATGCCATTCCCACCGTCACCGGGCAGGTCTATCGGTGGCAGGCGGATTCGACCTACATCCAGGAACCGCCGTTTTTTGCCGACTTCAGTCTGGAAACGGGTACGTTTGCTGACATTCACGGCGGGCGGGCGCTGGCGATCTTTGGCGATTCCGTCACGACCGATCACATCTCCCCGGCGGGCAGCATCAAGCCGACCTCCCCGGCCGGGCAATACCTTCAGGCGCGACAGGTGGCCGTGGCCGATTTCAACAGTTACGGCGCGCGCCGGGGCAACCACGAGGTCATGATGCGCGGCACGTTCGCCAATGTCCGCATCAAAAACCTCATGGTGCCGGGGACGGAAGGCGGCATCACGGTGCACCAGCCCAGCGGCGAACGGATGGCCATCTATGACGCCGCCATGCGCTATGCCGAAACCCGGACGCCGCTCTTTGTTTTGGCCGGGAAAGAATACGGCACGGGCAGTTCCCGCGACTGGGCGGCAAAGGGCACGGCGCTGCTGGGCGTACGGGTGGTGGTGGCGGAAAGCTTCGAGCGTATCCACCGCAGCAACCTCGCCGGCATGGGCGTGCTGCCCTGTCAATTTACTGGCGGTGTCACGGTACAGTCGCTGGCCCTTGACGGCAGCGAAACCTATGCCCTGGAAGGTTTGTCCGGTGGCGTCAGCCCGCGCCAGATGGTGACGCTCGTGATTGAACGGGCTAACGGGACGGTGGAGCGCATCCCGGTGCAGCTCCGCCTCGACACCCCCGTGGAGATTGACTATTACCGCTACGGCGGAATTTTGCCCTACGTGCTCCGGCAAATGCTAACGTAGCGGGCTTGGGTGGAACACCGCCGTCAAACGCTGTGGCGGGCTGAACGACGAAGCCGGAGGAAACACGCTTCTTGCAGGACCTGAAGGACATATCGCGGATGCGCCTGACGATTTTCCGCGATTACGGTTGGCTGCTGTATTCTCTTGTCATCCGCGACCTGCGCGGGCGGTACAAAGGTTCGGTACTCGGTTTCTTCTGGACGTTCCTCAACCCGCTGCTGCTGATGCTGACCTACAGTATCGTCTTCGGGTACTTCCTGCAGGTCAACGCGCCAGCCTATCCGGTCTTTATCCTCAGCGGCCTGCTCCCGTGGATATGGTTTTCGACGGCCCTGCTGCAAGGTTCGACCTCGATTCTGGAAGGCGCTTCGTACGTCGGTAAGACCATTTTCCCCACGCCGGTGCTGCCGCTCGTGCCGGTGCTGGCCGGGATGGTCAACTATCTGCTGTCGCTGCCGCTGCTGTTGCTGCTGTTGCTTGCCTTCCGGCTGCCGCTGGGGTGGGGACTGGTATGCTTTCCGGTGCTGGTGCTCATTCAGGCGCTGCTGTTGTCCGGTCTGACGATGGCGCTGTCGGCGCTCAGCGTGACGTTTCGGGATACGCAGCACCTGCTCGGTCACATCGTGACCATTCTGTTCTTTATGATGCCGATTATGTATCCGCTGACGGCGATTCCCGAACGGGCGCGGTGGATTGTCGAGCACAATCCGCTGGTGGGACTTTTTTACGGCTACCAGCAGATATTCTATTATGGCGAAGTCCCTGACCCGCGCCGGTTGCTGTGGCTGTTGGTGCTGGCCGTGGCGGTGTTCTACGGTGGGCAGTTCACATTCAACCGGCAGTCGGAGTCCTTTGCCGAACACATTTAGCGAACGCACGCCAGCGCCGGTTGTGGGGCGCGTGGGAGGCGCACGTTTGGGCATCTTTGCCAGCTGCGCCATTCCGTTTTTCAAGTCCAAGGAGAGTGCCAGCTTATGAGTGCACCGACGCCACAGGCTCGCCCTGTCATCAATCCGATTCGTACCCGGTCTGACTGGCAGGCCCAGCGGGCCGCCTGCCAGCAGGACCCCGGCGCTTTCCACGGCGCCATTGCGCGCCGTGAGCTGCACTGGTTCGACCCCGCACACCGGGCGTGGGTGACGTACGACGAAGCCGCCGCACGCTGGACGGGCTATGACGATGCGACCGGTGCGCCGGTGACGCCCGACCTGCCGCCGGATTTCAGCCCGTGGAAGCGGGCGTTTGACGACTCGGACGCACCTTTCTACCGGTGGTTTGCCGGTGCGTGGACAAATGCCTGCTTCAACGAAGTGGACCGCCACGTGCTTGCCGGGCACGGTGAGGAGGTTGCCTTCTACTTCGAGGGCGACCGCTGGGACCAGTCCCTGGATGAGGGCCGGGGCGGCCCCGTCGTCTCCTTTGCCGTTACCCGCAAGCAGCTTCTGCTGGAGACCGTCAAGGCGGCCATGGTGCTTCAGAAGTTGGGGCTGCGCGCCGGCGACCGCATCGCCATCAACCTGCCCAACATCATGGAGCAAATCTATTTCACTGAAGCGGCCAAGCGGCTGGGGGTCATTTACACGCCGGTGTTTGGCGGTTTTTCGGCCAAAACCCTCAGTGACCGCATCCACGATTCGGGCGCCAGAGTTGTCATCACCTCGGATGGCGGCTACCGGAATGCGCAGATTGTGCCCTACAAGGAAGCCTACACCGACAAGGCGCTGGATGATTACGTTCCGGTGGCGGACGTGCTCGACATCGTTCACAACACACTGGAACTGCTTACGGAGAAATCCACCTTCGGATGGTCAGGTGAGCATTTCCACGATGCCGTCATCGAGCATATCTGCCGGGCCGTACGGGAAGCCATTGCCGGGGACATCACCGTGGAGCGCGCCGACGCCATGCGCGGCGTCGGTGTGGGGTTGAGTGAACTGCGCCTGCTGTCAGCCAAGGCGAAATCCATGATTCGCACGGCCATTGCCAAGGCGCTTGTGACGACGCCGGCCCGCGTCGAAGCTGTCATCGTGGTCAAACACACGGGACAGGATATTGTCTGGCGTCCTGAACGTGACCACTGGGCGCACGACCTGCTGGCTGCGGCCAGCCGGCAACTGCTCGAAACGGCACGGGCGCGCGGGTTGGCCGTCGAAACCGAAGCCGATTTGCTGGCGCTGCCGACTGCGGATTTCATTGCCGTACTCTACGCGCATTCACGTCCGGTGCCGGTGGACGCCGAGTTTCCGCTGTTTTTCATCTACACCTCCGGTAGTACCGGGAAACCCAAAGGGGTCGTTCATGTTCACGGTGGCTATGTGGCCGGCATTGCCCACACGATGCAAATTGCGTTTGACGCGCGGCCGGGCGATGTCATGTATGTCATCGCCGATCCGGGCTGGATTACCGGGCAGAGCTATCTCATTTCGGCGGCGCTGACCACGCGGGTCACCAGCGTCGTGGCCGAAGGCGCGCCGGTGTTCCCCAATGCCGGGCGCTTCGCCTCCATCATCGAGCGTTACCGGGTCAACATCTTCAAGGCCGGCTCGACCTTCCTCAAGGCCATCATGAGCGATGCCCAGAACCGCGCCGATGTCGAGCGGTATGACGTTTCCTCGCTGCACGTGGCGACGTTCTGTGCCGAGCCGACCTCGCCTGCCGTACAGCAGTTCGGCATGGACCTGCTCTGCCGGCAGTACATCAACTCCTACTGGGCCACGGAGCACGGCGGCATCGTCTGGACGCACTTTTACGCCAACGAGGACTTTCCCCTGCGCCCCGACGCCCACACCTATCCGCTGCCGTGGGTGATGGGGGATGTGTGGGTGGCCGAGGAAACGGATGACGAGGGCGTCGTCCGGCGGCACCGCCCGGCCGAAATCGAGGAAAAAGGGGAAATCGTCATCACGCAGCCTTATCCCTACTTGGCGCGCACGGTCTGGGGTGATGTCGGGAAGTTTGCCGTGACGACGATCCCTGTGGGTGACGGGCGGGAAGCCGTGGCTGTTACGCCCGCCTGGCGCGGCGATTTCGAGCGTTACAGGAAGCTGTACTGGACGAAATGGGCCGGGACACTGGCCTACACCCAGGGCGATTTTGCACGCAAGTACGCCGACGGCAGCTTCAGCCTGCACGGCCGCTCCGACGACGTCATCAACGTGAGCGGGCACCGTCTGGGCACGGAAGAAATCGAAGGCGCCATCCTGCGCGACAAACAGATCAACCCCAACTCCGTCGTCGGCAACGTCATTGTCATCGGTGCGCCCCACCGCGAGAAGGGACAGACACCGGTGGCCTTCATTCTGACGGCCGCGGGACGCAAGCTGACGACCGAAGACGAACGGCGGCTGTCGGAACTTGTCCGCCAGGAAAAGGGGCTGACGGCTGTTCCGTCGGACTACATCCCGGTCACGGCGTTTCCTGAAACGCGCAGCGGCAAGTACATGCGGCGTTTCCTCAAGAACCTGCTCTTTGGCGAGCCGCTGGGCGACACCACGACGCTGCGCAACCCCGAAGTGCTCGCTGACATTGCGGACAAAATCAAAGCCTGGCGCGAGAAGGCACGCCTGCGCGAAGAAAGCCGCGTGTTTGAGACCTATCGTTACGTGCGTGTGCAGTACTTCGACGTGGTGCCGCCCAAAGCCGGACAACCCGCCCAACGGATTGCGCTGGCCACGATTACCAACCCGCCGGTCAATGCGCTCAACGAACGGGCGCTGGATGAACTCATTACGGTCATCGAGCACCTTGAGCGCCGCGAGGATGTGAAAGTCGTCATCTTCACCGGCGAGGGCACCCGCTCGTTCGTGGCCGGGGCCGATGTCAAGCAGTTGCTTGACTTCAAAACCGTGGCGGAAGCCCTGCCCCTGCCCAACAACGCCCACCTGGCTTTCGGCAAAATCGAGCGGATGCACAAGCCGGTGATTGCCGCCATCAACGGGGTTGCCCTGGGGGGCGGCAACGAGTTTCAGATGGCCTGTCACTACACGGTGAGCGAGCCGACGGCCATCTTTGGGCAGCCCGAAATCCGGCTGCATCTCATTCCCGGCTACGGCGGCACGCAGCGGCTGCCGCGCCTGCTGGCGCTGCGGCGTGGAAACTGATACTGCCGGATGCTGTCAGCGATGCCGTCAGCGCCCGTCCGCATCAAAATCTGCGGTGTCACGTGCCCTGCCGATGCCGAGGCGGCCGTGGCCGCTGGCGCTGACCTGCTGGGGCTGATCTTTGCCCCTTCCAGCGTACGGCGTGTGGAAGTGGAAACCGCGCGCGCCATTGCCGCAGCCGTCCAGGGACGCGCCGAGACCGTCGCCGTGTTTCAGGATGCGCCTGCTGACGCCATCAATGCCGTCGCAACGCACATCGGTTGTGATTTCGTCCAGTTGCACGGGCAGGAAGCCCCGGCGCTGGCAGCCAGGGTCATCCGGCCGGTGATTCGCGCCGTGGTGGTGACGGCCGCCACGGCAGAAACGGAAGTCAGGCTGTGGGCGCAGACAAAGAACGTCGCCCACCTGCTGTTTGACCGCCCCAAGGCGCAACCGGAAGCCGACTGGGAAGCCCGGCTCGACCGCCTCTGGGCGGCGGTCACTTCCGGGACCGACCGCTTTCCGGGGAGCTTTGTCGCCGGTGGGCTTTCTGCCGAAAACGTGCCGCAGGTGATCCGGCGGTGGCGTCCCTATGGTGTGGATGTGGCTTCCGGGGTGGAGTCTGCGCCCGGACGAAAAGACGCCCGACGGATGCAGGCCTTTTGCCAGGCCGTCCGGCAGGCGCTGGAACCGGTCTGAGTCCGGTCGTGGCTGCCAAAAACGAACGCCGACCCATTCCGGGTCGGCGCCTCCCTTTGGCTGTGCTTTCCGGTTCTGCCCTAGAAGGCTTCGTCGAAGGCGACTTCTCCGGTGACGCCAACCTGATAGGCCGCCACACGTCGTTCAAAGAAGTTCGTCACTTCCTGCACATCCTGCAGGTCCATGAAGGGAAACGGATTGCGGACGTAGAAGCGTCTTTCGCAGCCGAGTCGCGCCAGGCGCTGGTCGGCCACAAACTCCAGGTACTGCCGCATGTCGGCCAGCGACAACCCGGCCACACCGCCCGAAAGCAGGTCTTCCGCAAACTGCATTTCGCAGTCCACGGCTTCCTCAATCATCTGCACCAGGGCGGCTTCCATCGCGTCGTCGAACAGTTCCGGTTCTTCCTGCCGTACCTGGTCGGCGACGGCAAAGGCAAAGTTCATGTGCAGGCTTTCATCCCGGAACACCCAATTCGTCCCCGAAGCCAGCCCGTGCAGCAATCCCTTGGAGCGCAGAAAATACACGTAGGCAAAGGCCGCAAAGAAGAACAGCCCCTCGACGCAACTGGCAAAGCACAGCAGGTTGAGCAGGAATTTCCGGCGGTCTTCGCGGGTGTGCAGTTCATCGAGCATGAAGATCGAATCCATCCACCGCTGGCAGAACTGTGCCTTGCGCGCAATGGAGGGAATGTTGTGGACAGCGGCAAAGGCGCGCTCCCGCTCAGCCAGGTCGGGAATGTAGGTGTCGAGCAGCGTCAGGTAGAACTGGACGTGGAGCGCTTCCTCGAAAAGCTGCCGCGAAAGGTACATCCGCGCTTCGGGCGCGTTGATGTGCTTGTAGAGGTTGAGCACCAGGTTGTTGCCCACAATGGAATCGCCGGTGGCAAAAAAGGCCACCAGGCGGTGAATGAGGTGGCGTTCCGCTGGTGTCAACCGGCTGTGCAGGTCAGCCACGTCGGTTGAAAAATCCACTTCCTCAACCGTCCAGGTGTTTTTGACCGCATTGCGGTACATCTCATAAAACAGCGGATACTTCATCGGCCGCAACGTCAGGTTGAAGCCGGGGTCGAGTAACATAATGAGTCCTCCTTACATTTCAGGCGCGCGGCGAACCGGTGCCGCGCCGCCCGAAGTACGAAACATTCTGCCCCTGGCCAGGTATGACGGGGATGGCTGACCGGGGTTACTGGCAGGCTTCACAGCTTTCCGGGTTGGCCAGCGAACAGGCCAGCGCCCCATCGTCCGATGGGGTGGGTTGTGGCGCGCCGGGGCCATTCCCGCCCGTGCCGGCCGCGGTCGGCGCGACGGTTGCCTTGGCAATGGTCGTTGCCGGACGCGAGCGCAGGTAGTAGGTCGTTTTGAGGCCCTTCTTCCAAGCGTACATGTACATCGAAGACAGCTTGCCGATGCTGGGCGATTCCATAAACAGGTTGAGTGACTGGGACTGGTCAATGTAGGCCCCCCGTGCGGCAGCCATATCAATGAGCGCCCGCATGGGCAGTTCCCAAGCCGTGCGGTACAGCCGCCGGAGGTCTTCGGGAATCGCGGCAATGCCCTGAATGGAGCCATCGGCCAGCTTGATCTGGGTACGGATGTCTTCGTTCCACAGCCCCAGCCGCTTGAGGTCTTCCACGAGGTAGCGGTTGATTTGCAGGAAGTCGCCCGAAAGCGTCTCGCGTTTGAAGAGATTGGACACCTGTGGCTCGATGGCTTCGTAGCAGCCGCAGATTGAGGCAATGGTGGCCGTCGGCGCAATGGCGATGAGCAGGCTGTTGCGCAGTCCCGTCGCCCGGATGCGCTCGCGCAGGGCATTCCAGCGTTCGGGATCGGGCGGCGTAACGCCCCACAGATCGAATTGCAGAATGCCCTGGGCCGCGCGGGTTTCAGGAAAGGCCGGGTGCGGGCCATGCACTTCGGCCAGGTCACAGGACGCCGCCAGCGCGTGGTAATAGACCTCTTCCTGGATGCGGGTGGAGAGTTCCAGCGCTTCGGGCGAATCAAACGGCAGGCGGAGCTGAAAGAACACATCCTGCAGGCCCATCAGTCCCAATCCGATGGGCCGCCACCGGCGGTTGGATGCGGCGGTGGAGGGGATGGGGTAGAAGTTGATGTCAATGACGCGGTCAAGTTGGCGAACCGCGATGCGGACGTTGCGCGCCAGCTTCTCGAAGTCAAACCGGCCGTCCGTGACATACCGGGCGAGGTTGAGCGAGCCGAGATTGCACACAGCGGTTTCCGTTGGGGAAGTGACTTCGATGATTTCCGTGCAGAGGTTGGACAGATGCACGACCCGGCCGGGCTGGGCCGTCTGGTTGCACTTGCGGTTGGCGGCGTCCTTGAAGGTCATCCAGCCGTTGCCGGTCTGCGCCAGCGTCCGCATCATCCGCTGGTAGAGGTCACGGGCGCGTATCTGGCGGGTGTAGAGTTTTTCGCTTTCGGCCTTGAGGTACGCCGCCTCAAACTCCTCGCCATAGAGGTCGGGCAGGTGCGGCACGAGCTTGGGGTCAAACAGTGACCACGGGCCGTCTTCCTCAACGCGCTTCATGAAGAGGTCGGGAATCCAGTTGGCCAGATTGAGGTTGTAGGTACGGCGAGCTTCATCGCCCGTGTTGTCACGCAGTTCGAGGAAGTCTTCGATGTCGGCGTGCCAGGGTTCGAGATAGACGCAGCAGGCCCCCTTGCGCTTTCCGCCCTGATTGACGGCCGCGACCGAGGAATCCAGCGTTTTGAGCCACGGGACAATGCCGTTGGAGTGCCCGTTCGTGCCCCGGATGAGCGACCCTTTCGACCGGACGCGGTGATAGGCCAGCCCGATGCCGCCGGCAAACTTCGACAGCAGCGCCACGTCCGTATATTTCTGGTAAATCGCCGCCAGATCATCTTCCGGCGAGTCGAGCAGGAAACAGGAAGAAAGCTGCTCGTGGCGCGTGCCGGCATTGAACAGCGTCGGGGTGCTGGCCATGTATTCCAGCGAGGACAGCACCTGATACAGCTCAATGGCTTCGGCCACCGTTTGCGCCAGCCCGCTGGCCACGCGCAGGAAGAAATACTGGGGCGTCTCGATGACCGCGCGCGAGGTGGGATGTTTGAGCAGGTAGCGGTCATAGACGGTGCGCAGACCGAAGTATTCAAACGCCTGATCGCGCTCGTCGCAGATGGCTTCGTCGAGCTTGCGCCGGTTCTCGCTGACGAAGTTGCGAACGCGGTCATTGATAAGGCCGAGGTCGTAACCGGCAGTGATGGATTGCGAAAAGGAATAAATGTTCTGGTTGCGGACTTCCTTGTGAATGTAGGTCGCCAGCAACCGGGCTGCGAGGCGCGAATACTCCGGCTCCTCGACGATGAGCGAGGCGGCCGTGTTGATGGAAAGCTGGTCAAGTTCGGCCGTAGTGGCCCCATCGTACAGTCCACCGATGGTTTTGGTCGCCACCCGGTAGGCGTCTATATTCGTCAGCCCGGTACAGCACCGTCCGACGGCGCGGATGATCTTGTTGACATCCACCGGCTCGTAGCTGCCGTTGCGTTTTCTGACACGCATGCTCGAAGGAATGCTCTCGGTTTGGCGGGCAGCAGCGGATTCGTTCATGGCAGTGACTTCTTTATAAGCAGGGACAACAAGGGCAGTGAGTGCGTCAACGTGCATGGGCGGAAACGCCGCAGATGTCGTCGTCGGACCCCGGTGCGCCAGCTTGTTCCCGTGAAGGATTACCTGGTTGGTGAGTTATCCGGGCAACCTGCCCGGTGAACGAGCGCGATTGTGGGCTGGCGGCGGCGGATTTGTCAAGGCTTCCGGCACAAGATGTTGTGGCTTTTGCCCGTAAACCTACCATCCGTCGTAAGTTAAACCGTGCGTAAGGCCCCGCCGTCGCCCGGAACCCGGGCGAACCCTGGAGGCAAATCCTGGGCTGGACGGACATTGCCCCACGAGCGCCAGCTTCAGCGGGTCAGGGCGCGGGCGCGCAGGGCCGCATGCAGGGCAAGCACCTGCTGGCGGGTTGGCTCGAACCCTTCCGAGGTGTCAATCTCGAAGTCGGCGTAGCGCCGTTTTTCTTCGGAAGGCATCTGGGCAGCGATGCGCTGGGCAGCTTCCTCACGACTGAGACCATTGCGCGCCATCAGGCGGGCGAGCTGGATTTCGGGGCGGCACCAGACGACCACCACCACGTCAAGGCGCCGGTAGCCGCCGGATTCAATGAGCAGCGCCGCATCCACGACGGCAATGCCCTGTGGGTCACAGGCTTCGACTTCGCGCAGCAGGCGGTCCTGTTCGGCGTGGACGCGCGGATGCACGATGGCATTGAGCCGGGACCGCGCTTCGGCGTCGGCAAACACCAGGCGACCGAGTTTGGCGCGGTCCAGCGTGCCGTCGGCGGCCAGTACGTCCGGGCCAAAGGCGTCCACGATGTCGTTCAACGCCGGCATGCCGGGCTGCACAACGGCCCGGGCAATGTCGTCGGCATCGAAAACATGGCAGCCCAGTTCGCGCAGGAGGGCGGAAACATAGGATTTGCCCACGGCGATGCCGCCTGTAAGTCCGACGCGAAGCATAGGGCTACCTTGCCGGGACGGTTTGCGGGAGGGTTCAGTTGATGCCCATCAGCATGTCGGCGGCCTGCTGGTAGGAGGCAAAGACGCTTTCGGCCGCCGCATTTCCACCGCAGATGAGCGCCACCGGACACTCATACTTGCCCAGTGGGACGCCGCCATCCAGCAGGGCGGCCACCACGGCGGCCCCGGCCGGCTCGACAATCTGATTGCACTCCGCCCACAGCCACCGCATTGCCTGGACCATCTGGCGGTCATCAATGAGGTGCACCGTATCCACATACTGGCGCGTGACGCCGAAGGTCAAATCACTCACACTGCGGGGGGCCAGCGTATCAGCAATGGTACGCACCTGTTGGACGCCCGTCCGGCAGCCGGCCGCCAGGCTTTTGCTCATGGAAGGCGCGCCGACCGGCTCAACGCCGATGATGGTCACACCAGGCTTTTTCTGGCGGATGGCCGCCGACACGCCGGCAATCAGCCCGCCGCCGCCGACGGCCACCAGCAGGCAGTCCATGTCGGGCAGGTCTTCGAGCATCTCCAGTCCGACGGTGCCCTGTCCTTCGACGACCGAAACGCCGTCGAAAGCCGGGACGTACGCCAGACCTTCCGCCGCAGCATGTTCGAGCGCCCTGGCGTTGGCATCGTCCCAGGCTTCGCCGTGCTTGATGACTTTGGCCCCGTAGCGCGCAATCCGCATGACGCGGTCTTCGCTGGCGCGTTCGGGCAGGTACACAATGGCCGGCACGTCGAGACGGTTGGCTGCATACGCCAGCGCCAGCCCGTGATTGCCGCCGGAGGCCGTAATCACGCCGCGCTGACGCTGGGACGGATCGAGCTGGAGCAGGGTGTTGAACACGCCACGCGCCTTGAACGAGCCGCTGACCTGCATGTTTTCGAGCTTGAAGTGAATGCGTGGGTGCACGTCACGGTGCACCAGGGGCATTGGCAGCATCGGGGTATGGCGGATGTAGGGGGCAATCCGCTCCCGCGCCGCCACGAAGGCTTCGAGGGGAATCGAGTACGACATAAAACGACTTGAGCCAAGGGTAAAATCAGTGCTAACCGCACTCAGTAGTGTCGGGCGTTTGGCCGCGACTGTCCAGTAAAATCTCTCTCCCGAAGACGACCGGGGGAGAAACCGCCGGGCGGCATGTCTGGCGACCACGATGCATGTCACGATGCACGTCAGGCGCGGGTGCGACTGCCTCGCGCCGGAAAGTCAGGAAATGATGTCCAGGCCAGAGAAGAATGGGAAGGTTGCCCAACCGTCACGCTATGGCTATCGGTTGACGATTGAGTACGACGGCTCACGGTATGCCGGATGGCAGGAACAGCGTCAGGTGCGTACGGTTGCCGGAGAGTTGCGCCGGGCATTGAGCGAAGTGCTTGCCGACCCGACGCTTGACCTGGGCGGGGCCGGGCGGACGGATGCCGGTGTGCATGCGCTGGGGCAGGTTGCCCACCTGCGAACGGTAACGCGCCTGGACCCGGATGAACTGCGTCACCGGGTCAATGACGCGCTGCCGAGTGATATTTGCGTTTTTGATGTCGCACCGGCCCCGCTGAGTTTTCACGCGCGGCACGACGCCATTGCGCGCTATTACCTCTACCAGATTGCGTTGCGGCGGATGGCCTTTGCAAAAAAGTACATCTGGTGGGTGCGGGACCGGCTCGATGTGGAAAAGATGCGCGCGGCAGCGGAAGTCCTGCGGGGTTTTCACGACTTCACGGCGTTTTCCCAGAAGGGCCCAGTTGACCACAGCCTGACGCGCGACGAGCGGGCCCGGACGGAATCGAAGCTCGTGGATGTGCATGAGCTGACCGTGAACCTGCGGCCGGGGATGATGGTCGTGCGGATTGGCGCGTCGCACTTTTTATGGCGGATGGTACGCCGGATTGTCGGGGCGCTGGTGGCCGTCGGCGCTGGAAAGCTGACGGTGGAGGACATCCGGCTGGCGCTGCGGCGGGCGCAGCCGAATGAGACCATCGCGCAGTTGACGGCCCCGGCTTCGGGCCTGTTTCTGGAAAAGGTGGAGTATCCGCGTGAGTTGGTTGACCCGCAGCCAGTGGATGTCCTGGCGCGGCTGGGACTGCCGGCCGAGCGGGAAGCAATGGTGCAGAAGTACCGGTCGGAGCCGAAACGCCGTTCACCGCCGCGGCCGGCGCGCCCCGGCCGCCCCTAGCTCCTGTCCGTCTGGTGGACAGCCTTGGCGGCGGTATAGCTGATGTTGAGATTTTTGCACCGATTCGTGCAGACTGAACCTCTTTCCGACCCCGTTGCGCGCCGTTGCCGCCTTCTGCCTCCGGAAGATTTGTCGGTAGCGGCGACGAAAATGCCGCGGCCGCAGTAGTGGCTTGTCGCCAGAGCAGAAATCGTTGGAGCTGAACATGAAGACTACCTTTCCTCCGTGGAAATTGGACGTGCCGGCTGCCCTGGCGGCGCTCGTTGCCGGGGGACTGGGGCTTGGTCTCAATGCCTTCCCGCTATCTATCGGCAGTGATCTGCACTTCATCTTTGGTCCGATCTTTCCGCTCATCATCGCCTTGACTTTCGGCCCGTTATACGGAATGGTCGCGGCCCTGCTGGCCGGTCTTGCCACGGTGTGGTTGTGGGGCCACGGGCTGGCGCTGCCTTTTCTGGTGGCTCAGGCGTTTGTTGTCGGGTGGTGTGTCCGGCGCTGGAAGTGGCGGGCGCTCTTTGCAGATGCCGTCTTCTGGGTCGGTATCTCACCCCTGCTTTACTTCCTGCATGTCCGTTCCGGGGTGTACCCGGATGGCCTCGGCCCGGCTGTGGCCTTCAAGTATGTCGTCAATGGGTTGCTGTGCACGACCCTGGCCGATTCATCTCTTGGCTGGCCGGCATTCGGACGTCTGTTGGCACGGTATGGCGCCAGGCTGCCGGAAAACACCATGGCTGCCCGGCTGACACGGGTGCTCACTCTGGTGGCGGTTGTGCCGGCGTGTGCTCTGTCCGCCTGGTATGCCCACGCTGCATCGAACCAGCAGGAGCAGGAAGTACGCGCTGAGCTGACAACACAGACCAGGTTTGTGGCCAATGTGCTCAGTGACAAGCTACTGGTAGCGCGGCAGGATGTGACCATACTTGCCGAACGGCTGTCCGAGATGCCAGACGACCCAGCCGCCGTCGCGCGTAGGTTGCAGCGTTATCACCAGCACGCTTTTCTGTTCGAGACACTTCTGGTGGCCGACACGGCCGGCAAGGTCATCGCCAGCAGTCCCGTGGTTTCCGAACCGCAGTTGAATGTTGCCGGCCATCCCTACCTGCAGGCGGCACTGTCCGGGCAAAACGTCGTGATTTCAGATGGTTTGCACTGTCCGGTCCCGGCGGGGAAGGACCCCTGCATAGCATTTGCCGCGCCGATTCGGTTGCCGGATGGCAGCGTGCGAGGCGTCGTCGAGGGGCGGATGACGACCACCCAACTCTCACGGCTGCTGTCGGGCAGTGTCGCCCATCGGGGTGAACCGTTCCACCTGGTCGTCCTGGACTGGCAGTCGCAGGTTCTGGCGACAAACCGCCCTGACCTTTTTCCACTGCTGGCCAAAACGAGGCTCTCCGACATCCGGGCGTATGACCGGGCGCTGTGGCTTCCGATTCCTGCCTCCGGGCAAGAAGCCCGCTTCTGGGTCTGGCAGGAACGGGAGCCGGAGACCGGCTGGCGATGCTATGCCCTGGTCCCCTTCGCGGTTGTCCATCAGCGGGCGGCGACGGTGTTCATCCCGTTCCTGCTGGCCATTCCGTTTGTGTTGTTTGTAGTGGCGTGGGCGTCGGGTGTGACCGTCCGCCGGGTGATGCGACCGCTGGACGAGTTGACCGCCACAGCGCGGGTGCTTGCCACCGATCCAGAGCGGGCACCAGACATCCTGCCAGACAGCCCGAACGGGCAAACCCTGCCGGCGACGCAACTGCCGGCAGAGATTGCCCACCTGACGGAGGCTTTCCATGCCATGGCCAGACAGGTGGGAAAGACGATGTCCTACCTGCGCGCCACGAACATCGAGTTGGAAATTGCCCGGCAACGTCTGGAGGACGCGCGTGACAACCTGGAGCGTGAGCTGGCGGCGCGGACAGCCGAAATCGAACGCCGTGAAGAAGCGCGTCTGCGGTCGCAAAAGCTGGAGTTGCTGGGGCACCTCACCGGTGGCATCGCCCATAACTTCAACAATCTTCTGACCGTGATTCTCAGCTACAGCTCGCTTGAACTCAGTCGGCGTGCGCCCGATGATCCGGCGTGTAAGGGGCTTCAGTCTATCCGGCGGGCCGCCGAGCGCGGACGTGATCTCGTCAAGCAGTTGATGGCGTACAGCCGCGCCAGCGAAGCCAGCGCCGCCCTGTGCTTCCCGCTGCACGATGCCCTGCGAACGGTGCAGGGGATGGTGGAACGGCTTTTCAACGAGGAGGTCGAACTGACCACAAACTTCGCCGCTGGCGAAGTCTTCGTGTACGCCATCCCACAGGAACTGGAGCAGGTTTTTCTCAACCTGCTGGTCAATGCCCGCGACGCCATGCCCAACGGAGGCACGATCAGTCTGGAAACCACCCTGGTAACCGATGCTGCGGCGGAAGCCGGCGGCGTGGTCTTTCCGGCCGGAAGCCGCCTGGAGGATTTCCTGGCGGCGCAGCCGGTCGTCCGCATCTCCGTACGCGACACCGGAACCGGCATCCCGCCGGAAGTCATGGCGCGGCTGTGTGAGCCGTTCTTCACGACGAAGGAACAGCACAAGGGCACCGGACTTGGGCTTTCAACGGCCCTGGGGACGATCACTTCCGCCGGAGGGCTGCTGCGGGTTGAAAGCGAAGTTGGGAAGGGGACAGCCTTCCACGTGTACCTGCCGGTGGCTGAGCAGCCAGCCTCTGGCGTTCCAACCTCTGGCTCACATCGGTTGTCGTTCCTCAAGCCGTCGGCGCAGGCGCAGCGGGTGCTGGTCGTTGAGGATGACCCGGACGTGCGGGCGACCGTGGGGGCAGCGCTTCTGGCGGGTGGTTTTGCCGTTGTCGAAGCCAGAGACGGGCAGGCGGCATGGAACATAATCCAGCAACAGGCCGGGCGCTTCGATCTGGTTGTCACCGATGTCCGCATGCCGAACGTCAACGGCGTTCAGTTGGCTTCCTCCATCTGGGAGACTTATCCCGACCTGCCGGTGCTCTTCATTTCGGGCTACGCTGACAGGGAGGATACCGGGCAGAGCTTTGCCTTCCGGGATAACCTCATCTACAAGCCTTTCACGGCGGCTGAAATTGTCGAAAAGGTCAAGTCCATGATGGATAGAAATGCTGCTGAGTACGTAACGAGGGAAACTGAGTAGTCCTCTGAGCTGAACAAACATGGAGAAAGAAGATTTTTTGAGACTGCTTCGGGATGAAGTTGAGGAATTTAAGTCAGCAGTTTCTACACAAAATGGAGATTGGATAGTCAAGGGATTTATTGACATAGCCAGAAATGTTTATACGATTTCAATAGACACCAAGGTTATCTCGAAGGTTATAGAGATTCTGCTATTCCCCAGACTTTCAAGCTTTGCAGAGAGAAACAGTCTGAGTATCAGACTGCCTGAGCACCAGAATTTCTACCCTGATATAAGTTTTGTTGATAGCAGTGGATGCTATTTTGCTCTTGATATTAAGAGTACCTATAGAATTGATGATAGATATGTGAATGGTATGACTCTTGGAACTTTTACTGGGTATTTTCGAGATAGAAAAAGTACGAAGAATATAACTCGCCCATACAATTCTTACAAAGGGCATTTTGTCCTCGGGGTAATCTACACCAAGATAGATAAATTATATGAGCAAAGAATCTATAGCCTCAACGAGCTTGAGTACATCAAATCTGTAATCGGGAATTTCTCGTTCTTCATTCACGAGAAGTATCGTATTGCTTCGGATCGGCCAGGAAGTGGAAACACAAGAAATATCGGATCGGTCACAGAAGTTGATAAACTGGTTAATGGCTCCGGCCCGTTTGCTGCACTAGGAGAAGAAGTATTTGATGACTACTGGACTTATTACTTGACCAGGGACATGGCCAGAGCAGCCGAGCTGACGAATCCTCCTTACACAGATTTGCCCAGCTATCTGGAATATAAGAAGCTAAAGAAATGACAAGCCAAAAACTGCCTTGGATGATAGAGAAAGTGATAGTTCCCCCGATCAAATGTCAGGGAATCAAGACCAAGCTCGTCAAGTTCATTCTAAGTAATACCTCCTGGAGTGGAAAAGGTCGCTGGGTAGAGCCTTTTTTGGGATCAGGAGTGGTGTTATTCAACCTTCAGCCGGAACGTGCCCTGGTCAACGACATTAACCCTCACATTATTAATCTTTACAGGATGATCTATGAGGGGTCATTATCACCTGAAGAAGTAGGTAGGTATTTGACAGCAGAAGGAAAAAGATTGTTATCGAAGGGAGAAGAGCATTATTATTTCATCAGGGAGCGTTTTAATAAGACTGGCGATCCTTTGGATTTTATTTTTCTTAACAGGTCCTGCTTCAACGGTGTTATGCGCTTTAATAGCAAAGGTCAATTCAATGTTCCATTCTGCCGAAAGCTGGATCGTTTTCGTCCAGCGTATGTGACCAAGATAGTTAATCAGGTTCTCAAAATCAAAAAGATGGTCTGCAATAAGGATTGGGAGTTTCGTAATGAAGACTGGCGAAAGTGCCTTGAAGGCCTATCAAAAGATGACTTTGTTTACCTCGATCCTCCGTATGTAGGTAGGCACGCTGACTATTACCAAAGGTGGTCAGAACGTGAAGCCCTGGAGTTGGCAAGAATTATCAAGAGCTTACCCTGTGGCTTTGCATTGTCTATGTGGAAGCAGAATAAATACCGGATTAATGAGCACCTTGAGTATTACCTGGATGGATTGGTCGTAAAAAGCTTTATGCATTTTTACCATGTAGGTTCAAGTGAAAATCTGCGAAATTCAATAGAAGAAGTTTTGCTGATAAAACCTGGATGTGAAACAGCACCTTTTGAACTTCTAAAGTCAAGTAAGGCTGCCCAGTTGGCGCTTGCTTTAGGTTAAGCAGAGGCTAGAAAGGACCGACGCCAAATATCCGTCCTGTGATTTGAGTGGAAGTGAAAAATTTGCTGTTCGGTCCGGTTATTGGAGAGCCTTCTCGGTCTCGGTGGCGGGCATCGCCTGGGGTAAGGCCGGTTGTGGCTTGCGCCGGTAGTCGCCACGGCTGAAATACTTCTCCAGCCAGACGTAACAGCAGATGAAGAAATACCGGCTGCCCATTTCCTTGATCTTGAGCTTGGCCAACCCCGTACGCCGGTTGCGCCAGGTAATGGGAATGACCGTCCAGGTGTAGCCCCGGACAATCGCCTTGAGCGGCAGTTCCACTGTCAGGTTGAAGTGCGGCGACAGAAAAGGCCGGCAGCCCTCAATGACCTCCCGCCGGTACGCCTTGAAAGCATTCGTGGTGTCGTTGAGCCGGATGCCAAACAGCAGCCGCAGAAATGTATTGGCCAGCCGGTTGAGTACCCACTTGATGGGTGGGTAGTCAATCGTTCCCCCGCCTTTGACGAAGCGGCTGCCAAAGACGCACTCATAGCCCCGGTTGAGTTCCCGCCAGTAGCGGACGACATCGCGGCAGTCATCCGATTCATCCGCCATCATGATGACGACCGCATCGCCCGTGACGTGCTCAAAACCAAAGGTGATGGCGCGCCCAAATCCGTGCTCACCCGTGTTCTGCACCGGACGCAGGGTGGGAATGTCGGCACAGGCCGCCTGCAGGACTTCCCACGTGGCGTCCGTACTGCCGTCGTCCACGACGATGATTTCGTGTGGAATCTGGTGCAGCCGCAGTTCAACGTACAGGTGCTCGACGGTCGAACGGATACACCCGGCTTCATCCCGCGCCGGAATGACAACGGACAGGCGCTTCAGGGGCGGCAGGTTCGGGTCGGGTGCAAACATGGCTAGTCCTCGGAAAGCCGCAGCCACTCTGGATGTTGCCGGGCATGCTCTGCAATTTCAGCAAAGATGGCTTCGCGTGTGTACGTCGGCCGCCAATCATAACGGGTCCGGGCCAGACTTGCATCCAGCACCAGCCAGCCGACGTCGAACGGCCGCGGTGTCAGGTCAGCCGTGACCTCGTGTGGCCCGAAACGGTCGGCGCACCAGGCGCTGAGTTCCGCCAGAGAGAAGCTGCTCTCCATGCCGCCTCCGACGTTGACGACGCGCGGAAGTCCGGCGTCCTGCCCGGCGTTCATCTGCGCCACCAGAAGCGGAACGAGGTCGGCCGGGTGGAGGCAGTCGCGTACCTGGCGTCCACTGCCGCCAAAACCAATGTAGCGCAGCGGCCGCCGCGCCGCGTAGGCGCGAATCCAGAAGGAAACAATGCCCTGATCAGCCTTGCCGAACTGTTCCGCTCCGGCCATAACCCCACAGCGATTGATGAAGACCGGCAAACCAAACGCCGCGCCGTATTCGAGCGCCAGCACTTCCGACGCCAGCTTGGCGCTCCCATACAGCGACAGCGGTGGCGTCGTCGAAAAGGTTTCCGTAATGCCGGCCGGCGTGAGTCCGTCCGCGCCGGCGTTTGGGTCAGGGACAAACCGGTTGGCCTGTTCGCGCAGCGGCAGGGCGCACAGGGCCGCGATGGAATAGACCCGGCTCGTGCCAAGCAGGATGAAGCCGGCGTTCCACCGGCGGGCCAGTTCGAGCAGGTTGAGCGTGCCGACAAGGTTGTGTTCGAGCAGTTGGCGGGCGCCGGTTTTGCCATCCACGCCGGCCAGCACACTGGGGTTGGCGGCCGCATCAATAATCCAGTCACAGGGGGGCAGTCCTTCCAGATCGCTGGGCAGGCGAATGTCGCCGTGCAGGAGTCGAAAGCCGGCCTCGCGCAGCCGTTGCCGGTTGATTTCGCTGCCGGGGCGCACGAGGTTGTCCAGTCCGACCAGTTCCACACCGGTCAGCCACTCGCGGAGCACACGGGCCACGACACTGCCGACAAAGCCGCACATGCCGGTAAGCAGAATCCGCATCAGCAGGTCTCCATTTGAAAATGAGCCGGGTGGCCAATAAGGTTGTGATGACGTGAGAACCATAACACTGAGCGAGGAACCTGCACGTGCCTGCTCCGGTTTGCCTGGTCACCGGCTCTTCGGGACTGATCGGTTCGGAAGTCGTCGAGTACTTTCACCGCCGTGGCTTTGTGGTGCACGGCATTGACAACAACCAGCGCGCCGTATTTTTCGGCCCGGCCGGCGACACCCGCTGGAACCAGCAGCGGTTGATGGCGACGCTGGCGCACTTTCATCACCACGAGCTGGACATCCGCGACCGGGCCGGTGTCGCGGCTCTGATTGCTGAGTTGCGCCCCAACGTCATTATCCACACGGCGGCGCAGCCCTCCCACGACCTGGCGGCGCGGGTGCCCTTTGATGACTTCGACGTGAACGCCGTCGGGACGCTCAACCTGCTCGAAGCAGCACGGCAGCACTGCCCGGAGTCGCCTTTCATCCACATGTCCACCAACAAGGTCTATGGCGATGGGCCGAACCATATCCCGCTGGTCGAACTTGAAACCCGGTGGGACTACGCCGACCCGGCCTACGCCCATGGCATTCCCGAAACGTTTTCCATTGACCACACGTTGCACTCGCTGTTTGGAGCCTCGAAGGTGGCGGCCGATGTGCTGGTGCAGGAATACGGACGCTATTTCGGTATGCCGACGGTCTGCCTGCGTGGTGGCTGCCTGACCGGCCCCAATCACGCCGGCGTCGAACTGCACGGGTTTCTGAGCTACCTCATCAAGTGCAACCTGGAAGAACGGGAATACAAAATCTACGGCTACAAGGGCAAGCAGGTGCGCGACAACATCCACGCCGAAGATGTCGCGGCTTTTATGTTTGCCTTTTACGAGCACCCACGGGCCGGGGCGGTCTATAACCTGGGCGGGGGCAGAGAAAATGCCTGCTCAATTCTGGAAGCCTTCCAGATGGTTGAGGCGCTGACCGGCAAGCCGCAGCGGTACAGCTATGTTGACCAGGCGCGCATTGGCGATCACATCTGCTACTACAGCGATCTGCGGAAGATGAAAGCCGATTATCCGGGCTGGAACATTGAGCATTCACTCGCGGATATTTTCGCCGACATTGTCAAGGCCTGGGAAATACGACTCAAAGCCAACCTGTGACCTCTTGCTCACACAAGGGGGACGAAATCCGGGTATCTCTTTGCGCCAGTGCGGAAGCGCCCACAGGTGTTCGTCGTTTTCGGTTGTGACTGAATCTGCCTTGCGACGGAAGCGCTGGCCGCGTATCAAACCTTGAAGCACAGCCCGTTGCTCCTGGTGGCCACCCATGGATGAC
This sequence comes from Chloracidobacterium sp. N, assembly GCF_018304765.1. Classification (NCBI taxonomy): domain Bacteria; kingdom Pseudomonadati; phylum Acidobacteriota; class Blastocatellia; order Chloracidobacteriales; family Chloracidobacteriaceae; genus Chloracidobacterium; species Candidatus Chloracidobacterium aggregatum. The sequence goes on along the minus strand of NZ_CP072643.1, from coordinate 575,417 downwards.
ATCATCAGCACAGCCAAATCCATTATCACCGAGGAAGTCGCGCGGGCCGGATACCAGGTGGTGCGCATTCTGCTTTTTGGAAGCCGCGCACGCGGCGATGCCCGTCCTGATAGTGACTGGGACTTTTTTGTTATCACCGACCGGGAACCCCTGCGGGAAGAAAAACAGACTATTGTCGCAACGCTCAGCCTTCGGTTTGCCGCACTTGGCTTCTATGCGGATGTTATTCTTCAAGCGGAAGCCTTGGTACAGGCCCGCAAGGCAAATACTGGCTTTCTCGCGTACTACGTGCTCAAAGAGGGACTGCCGATATGAATGAGGATGCCGTGTTGCTCCGGGCTTGGTCCATGCAAATGCCAGCTTTTGCTTCCTCAAAAAGGTGCATTCCAGAGACAAGCCTCTCTCTTCTCGTAGAGCTAGAAGTTGACATTGAAATCAATCCGGTAGAAGCGCCGGTAAACGGCAAAAAAGGTGCCGAACTGGGGCGCACCCGTGTTGGCAAAGACATTGCGCGGATTGAAGTGATTGGTCACGTTGAAAATGCTGACCGTAAAGCTGGCCGATTCGACGCCAGCCTTTTTGCCAAAAAGCGTCGGCTTGAGCCATTCCGGCACCTTGAAGGTTTTGGTCACAGCCAGATCAAGCGCCACAAAACGCGGGAAACGGGTGTTGTCCGCATTGCGCTGCCCGATGAAGTTCTGATTTTCGTCGGTGACGCTGAACGGGAAGCCGTCCCGCCACTCGAAAATGGGTGCCAGCTTGACCTTCCACGGCAGGGCAAACACCCCACGGGCAAAAAAGCGGTTGGGTGCGTCAATCGCGGCATTGCCGAACTGATCGCGACGAATGACCGGATTGGGAATGTCGCCAAAGTAGCTGATGAAGTCGTTGAGCTGCGCCCGCGTCTTGCTGCGGACGTAGGAAACCGTAAGCGTGTGGTCGCGCGTGAAGCGGATGTCGGTCGTGGACTCAAAGGCCCGGTAGGTAGCCCGCCCGGTGTTGAACAGCCGGATAATGCCGTCCGTCGGGCGGAGGATGGGTTCGATGAACAAATCATTGAACGTCCGGCTGTCGAGGTAGGCCAGCTTGGTCAGGACGTGCTTCGTGATGCGCTGCGCAAATTCCACCCGAAGCGTCCGGTTGAAGGGAATGCGGAAGTCGCCGCCGCGACCGGGATCGTTCGTCGGGTCGCGCGCCAGGTCATAGACGAAGGGGCGCGCCGGCTCGCGCAGGCTACCGTCCGGGTTGAAGGTGGCGACAATGGGCCGCGGCATGCTCCGAAAGGCCAGGGCGTTGAGGGGGAGTTTGTCGTAAAACAGCCCGAAACCGGCCCGCAGCACGGTGTCATCCGTGCCCCGTGGTGAATAGGACAGGGCAATGCGCGGGGCCAGGTTGATGCTCGTGGCGGCCTGCTGGGTCTCGATGCGCAGCCCGAAGTCAAGCTGGAGATTGGGGCGGATGAGCCACTGATCCTGCGCGTAGCCGGAAACTTCGATGTTGTCGGCGCGCAGGTCGCCCCGGTTGGCATAGGTGATGCGTTGCAGCAGAAGACCGTTCGTGCGGCGCAGTTCAACCGGTCGGCTGGTCATCTCCCCCCGGTTGCGCATGGCGTTGACATCGAAGCCAAACTTGATGCGGTGCCAGCCCATGGCCTCGAATGCCGCCATGGTGTTGGAGAACTGCAATTGGTAGCGTTCCGTCGTGCGGTCGGTCGTCGTAAAGAAACGGCCCAGCCGCCCGACGGGTGTGATCACCATGGTGCCCTCGTCCTTGCCAAAGGTTTCGACGCCAATCCGCTTGTAGTTGAACTGCGTTTCGAGCGTCGAACCGGCCCCGGTGGCGTAGCGGTGCGTTGCTGCCAGGGCCAGGTCGGTCGTCCGCTGGTTGGGCGACACCGGTACGGGGTTGAAGAAGTCCAGTCCGACGTTGCGTACCAGCCGCCGGGCGACATTGACCGTCGTCGTCAGGGTCTGGCGGTCCGTCAAAAACACATCAAACTGGCTGAAACTGCGGAAGGAATACTTGCGGACTTCGTTATCGGGATTGGGCAGCCCACGCACCACGGCCTTGTCCACGATGACTTCAAACGCCTGGGCGAAGAAAGCCTTGTCGCGGACGATGGGGCCGGAGACATTCACCCGGGGCGAGACATTGGCAAAACCAAACAACTGGCCGCTCCGAAAGCGCGGTTCGGGGAAGAAATCGTTGATGCCAAAGGTCCATTTGTTGCTGCCCGGCCGGGTCTCGATGCGCGTGACGCCGCCGGTGAATTTGCCAAACTCCGGCAGGTAGGGGTTGGTGAACACCTCGGCCTGCTGGACGGCTTCAAGCGGAATCTCGACCTGAAATGTTCCCGTCGCCGGGTCATTGCTGATGTTGCCGTTGACGAGCACCGCGCTCTGGTTTTCCCGTGCGCCCTTGATGCTGGTGCGCCCGTCGTTGGAGCGGATGACGTTCGGCACGGGCGGAAACGAGGTGAGGATGTCGCGCCCCCGCGCCGGCAGGATGCGCACTTCGGCCGGTGTGATCCGGTCAGCCGGGGCGCTCCCCTGTTCGACCAGCGGCCGTTCGGCGTCGCCGCGAATCTCCACGATTTCGCCACCGGTCAGGCTCAGTCCAATCGGCTGTTCGGCGAGAACCCCCGCTTCGACCACATAGTTGTCGTCGGTCAGGGTGTCGTAGCCGGCGGCTTCGATGTTCAGGGTGTAGGTCCCGCCGGGCACGTCGGCAAAGGTCGCTTTTCCGGCGGCGTCCGTCGTCCGGGTGAGCGCGCGCGTGCCGGATGCCCCGTCCCTGGGGGAAAGGGTGATGGTGGCGCCGGACAGAGGCTTCTGGGAGCTGGCGTCCGTGATGGTGAAGACGACCATGCTCGTCTGTTGTCCGAACAGGCTGCCGGTCAATGACCCCATCCACAGCAGAATGATGAAACCAAAATACCTTATGTGCATACAGGCTTGTCGGGGCGCTTCAGAAACGCCTTTCAGAATAAATCCGTCAAACAAACGTCAGCCGCCTGGCGAAGTTTCATCAGCGCATGGCACAGATGGCGGAGAAAACGCGCCGCGGCAAGCGGATGGGACAGCAGGGTGGCGGTCATCCCCAACGGGCGGAGCGCATAGTTCGGGTCGAGTCCGGCGTTGAGATTGGGCAAATCCTGGTGCGAATCATCGCTGATGATTCGCAGCAACAACAATGGAAGTTCGGAACGCTGTGCGGCCCGGGCAATGGCGTGGCTTTCCATGTCCACGACCAGCGCCGTCGTTTGCGCGTGAAGCCGGCGTTTTTCGGCCGCCTGACAAACGACATAGGGCGTGGTCAGATGGTCGCCCTGATGAACCGTGAAGCCGGCCGCCGTGAGACGGTCGGCAGCGCGGGCCAGCGTGGCAGGGCAGCCGGGCAACGGGTCGCCTTCCACCAACCGGGTGTGAACGCCCAGCACGGCATCCCCGACGGCCAGGGATGGTGACAGCGCCCCGCCAATACCAAACACGGCCACCAGTGGACGACAGTCCGGCGGCAGCGCCGTCAACGCGCGCCGGGCGGCACGGGCGGCATTCGCCGGCCCGACGCCAGTGCACACGACCTGCACGGCACCTGACGCCCCCTGGACGGCCCGCTGCTCGCCCGGTGTGGCGACGAACAACAACATGGCTGGTGGCTGAGATGGGGCTTGTTTCGGCATAAGCCGCTGACTATAACCTAAAACTTTGTGCGTTGGCTGTCCTGATGTCTGGTGAGGAAGCGCCCCGTGTCCTGGTTTCGCCTTGGATTGCAATTGGTGTTGGGTTTGGCCGCGGCGGGAGGACTGGCTTACATGCTTCTGGCATTGTGGTCGGCGGCCACATTTCCCCGTCGCCGTCCGGCCCGGAAACGGCTCTCCGGGAAACGGCAACCGCCGGTGTCGTTGCTCAAGCCACTACGTGGCGCTGAAACCGGGCTTGAAGCCTGCCTGGGCAGTTTTTTTCAGTTGAAGTACCCACGGTATGAACTGCTTTTTGCCGTCCGCACGCACGACGACCCGGCCGTGGAGGTCGTCCGTCGCCTGCGCGCCCGTTTTCCGGGAGTGCGCGCCCAACTGCTGGTGACAGGCGAGCCGCCCTACGCCAACGCCAAAGTGTTCAGCCTTGAAGCCCTGGCCAAAGCCGCCGCTTACGACCTGCTGGTGGTGACGGACAGCGACACCAAAGTGGCGCCCGACTATCTCGACAGCATGGCCCTGGCCTTTGCCGAACGCGAGATTGGCGTTGTGACCCATCCCTACCGTGGCGTCGCCGGCGGCGGCGATCTGTGGTCACGGCTCGAAGCCCTGGGCATGACGACCGAGTTCATGGCCGGGGTGGTCGTCGCCGAACGGCTGGAGGGCATGAAGTTTGCCCTGGGCCCTTCGATGGCCGTCCGGCGAAGTTGCCTTACGTCCATCGGTGGGTTTACCGCCATGAAAGACTACCTGGCCGACGATTTTGTGCTGGGTGCGTGGGCGGCGCGCGCCGGCTGGAAAGTGCTGCTGTTGCCCCAGGCCGTCGAACATCTCGCCACGGCGCGGGGCTTTCTGACGAGCTTCAAACATCGCCTGCGCTGGAACCGGAGCAGTCGGTTTTCGCGTCCGGCGGGTTATGTCGGGCAGGGTTTTACCTACGGACTGGTCTGGACGCTGCTGTTTACGGCCGTGGCCCCGTGGCCGCTCAATCTGGCGGCGCTGCTTGCCGGTTGCCTGCTCCGGGGGAGTCTGGCTCTGGTGCTGGCCTGGCGTCTGAACGACCCGGCGGTGAAGCATCACCTGTGGCTGATTCCGCTTCAGGACATGCTGAGTTGGGCGTCCTGGATAGGCGGCTTTCTGGGCAAAACCATCGAGTGGCGTGGCGAGCGTTACGTGCTGCGCGATGGTGGCCGGTTCGAGCCGCTGTCGCGGCCGGTTGTGTTGGGAGAAATGCGTGCTGCCAAGTGAACGTCCGGTGTGGCGCGGCGAGCTGGTGGTGCTGGCTGTGGCGTCCATCGTCTTTTTGAGCGCCTGTGTCTCCCCACCGCATCTGATGGATGATGTGGACGCCGCCCAGGCGCAGATTGCCCGCACGATGCTGGCGACCGGCGACTGGGTGACGCCCCGGCTCAATGGCGTTGCCTACCTGGAAAAACCGCCCCTCAAATACTGGCTCATCGCCCTTTCCTTCCGGGTGTTTGGCGTGTCGGACTGGGCCGCGCGGCTCCCGATTGGGCTGGGCGCGGTGGCGCTGTGCTGGCTCGCCTGCCGTATGGGCGGCTGGGCGTTTGGCGCGCGCGCCGGTTTCCACGCCGGCCTCGTACTGGCCACGAGCATCGGACTGTTTCTCTTTACGCGCATTCTCATTGCCGACGTGCTCCTGACCCTCAGCCTGGCCCTTGCCATGTGGTCATTTTTGCGGGCGCTCGACCCCGCTGAACGCCATCCACGGCGCTGGGCGATGCTGCTGGCCCTGTGCCTGGCCGCCGGGTTTCTGCTCAAAGGCTTCATCGGATTGGTGTTTCCACTGGCGGCCATGGGGTTGTACGCGGTCTGTACCGGGCAGTGGCGGCAGCGTGACTTCTGGCAGCGCCTTCCGCCGGTGACGTTGAGCCTGCTCGTTCTGGGGCTAACGTCCCCCTGGTTCATTGCGGCCACGGTGGCCAACCCGCCTTGGTTTGACGTGGCCCTGACCAGTGAGCCGGGCAAGTACCGTGGGTTCTTCTGGTTTTTCGTCTTCAACGAGCACGTGCTGCGCTTTCTGGGACGCCGCTACCCACGGGATTACAACACCGTACCCCGCCTGTGGTTCTGGTGTTCACACCTGATCTGGTTCTTTCCCTGGAGCCTGTTTCTGCCCGGCGTGGCGCGGCTGCGGTTGACGCGCCGACCGGACGACCGCGCCAGCCGGATGACCCTGCTGGCCGTCCTCTGGATTGGCTTCGTCATGCTGTTTTTTTCGCTCTCGACCACGCAGGAATACTACTCGCTGCCGATATACCCGGCGGTGGCGGTGCTGCTTGGGGCGGCGCTGACCCATGACGGGCGCTTTCAGTCGGTCGCGCGCTGGTTGACAGGCGGCATGGCGGCGCTGGCGGCGCTGGCGGCCGGTGCGCTCATCATCCTCAACTGGCAGACGCCGACACCCGGTGACATTGCCCAGGCGCTGGCCAAAAGCACGGATGTCTATGCCGTGTACACCCTGTCGCTCGGCCACATGGGCGACCTCACGCTTCAGTCGTTTGCCTACCTGCGGCTGCCGCTGGCGCTGGCGACGGCGGCCTTTCTCACCGGAGCCGTGGGGGTGGCCCTGGTCCGGGCCGGCTGGGTCTGGTTGCCGGTGACGGTCATGCTGACCCTGCTTCTCGTGGCCGCCCGCATCGCCATGGTGGCCTTTGACCCCTACCTGGGTTCTTATCCGCTGGCTCAGGCGCTCATTGCGGCCCAGCAGCATCAGCCGGGGCAGGTGGTCGTGGACAATCAATACTATGCCTTCTCATCCGTTTTCTTTTACGCCGACCTGCGCCACGCCTGGCTGCTCAACGGACGGGTGACGAATCTCGAATACGGCTCCTATGCTCCCGGTGCGCCGCAGGTGTTTCTCGACGATGAAGGCTTCGTTGCTCTGTGGCGCGGGGCGGAGCGGGTGTACCTGCTCGTCGAGGATGTTCACCTGCCCCGCATTGAAACGTTGGTTGGAGCGACGGCTTTGCATACGATAGCGGCCAGTGGTGGGAAGTTTTTGCTGTGCAATCAGCCCAAAGTACAGCAAAACTCCGCTTCACCAGCGTACAAAAACCAGCCAAAGGTGCTAGGCTACAACGGCCCTGGCCCAAGCCGTGTTGGTTCTTCGATGAAAACGAATCTTTTTTTCAGCGATGCTCAGGCTGCGTGACGTGTGGTGAGCCTGGATGCCGTCAAGTGAAGTATGACAGACGAAGCTTTGCAGCCAGCCATTGAGGACTTCAGGGGGTTTCTGGCCGGACAGCGCGCGCCGGCCCTGGTCGCGGCCTCCCTGGTCACGGTGTTACAGAGCGACATCCGCACCGTAAGCTGGGTGGTGCTCGACTGGGCGGCAAAAGCGGCCCAGCAGCAGCCGGGGAGCAACCCGCTGGAGATTGTCCTGGCGGCGCGCAACAAAGTCTTTGACATCTTTTTTTACCGCGTCGTCCGCTTTGACCAGGTGTACCGGTTCTTTCCGCGCTTCGAGGAACACCTGCTGGAGTTTTGTCCGCCGGCCTACCGCCCCCATCTTCAGGCCCTGTTGGCCCAGTATCCATGGCAGCACATCCGCCCGATTGGGGAGGGGCGGGAACGGGCGATGTACGCGCTCGAAAAGCGCATGGAGGTGCCGGTTCAGGAAGAGGCTTTCAACGAGAACATCTACCGCAACGCCACCCACAACGTCCTGTCGGCCGACCGGCGCTTTGAGTTTGCCGATGAGCAGACCAGCGCCGATGTGCTGTCGTACCAGGGAAAAGTCAGCAGTCTGATGGGCGATGTCGTGGGCCTGGTCACGGACAAGCGGGTACGCCAGGAAATCATCGCCGCCAACGAAGCCGACAAGGATGCTGAATACGAAACCAAACGGCGCTTCAATCTGGAGGATTACCTGGCGCAGTCGGTGGATTTGGCCGTGGCCTTCTTCAACGACGACTTCCTGCCGCAGTCCTGCCAGATGATGGACCTGGTTGAAGAGCTGGCCCGGGCCCGGGACTTCTCCATCGAGAAAAGCCAGCGCCTGCAAAGCAAGGCAAGTCTGTTCAGCAGTCGCAAGATAGACGAATACTGCTCCTCAAAGCTCTCCCGGCTGCTGGTCGGCGATATTCTGAATCAGTTTGCCGTCTGGAACCCGGAAAAGCTTTTCCAGCAGCTTTTTGAGGAACCTGACCGGCGCATGCGGCGGGTGTTGCTCAGTGTGCTGGAAGCCAATGGGGAGCGGATTTACCCCATGCTGTTGCACCAGCTTGAGCACTGCACGCCCGAAACGCCCTGGTACTACATCCGCAACCTGATTTTCCTGCTGGGGCGCATCGTCTCGCCCAAGCCTGCCGAACGGGCCCGGGCCGTGGTGCTTGTCGGGCAGCATTTCCACCCGCGCACGGTACGGCAGGTCAACAGCCAAAGTATTGCCACGTTGAGTTTTATCGGCGGGGAGGCGGCGGGCGAATGCCTGCGCGCCAAGCTGGCGGAATTCAAGCGCCTGGACGATCCGGTGTCGCGCGACATCGCCGACAAAATTGCCATGGCGCTGGTTTCACTCGATGATCCGCTGTCCATGGAGGTTTCGCTCGACCACGCCCTCAAGCACTGGAGCGATGAGTACGTCGAGCGCTTTGCCCAGACCCTGCTTTCCCCGCCGACCATCAGTTTTCTTCTGGGACGGGTGCGTGCCGAACTGACCAAGCTGCGCCGTTCGTTTGCCTTTCTGGGCAATACGGAGGCGGCGACGCGCATCCTGCGCTGCCTGGCCTATCAGTACACGGATGAGGTGCGTGAGCTGTGCCAGGAGATCGTAACGTCGCTGACGCCACGCAACGCCCTGCACATTGCGGCCAAACATCTGCTCGACACGGCGAAGCCGGCCCCGCCGCCGCTGGCCGTGGACCGGACGCTCAACCGGCTCCTCGTGCAGAAGCACCTGCCGGAAGCTTTTGTCTATGCCTGGGAAGCCGGTCTGACCGGGCACTTTCACATCACGCTCACGGACAACACCGAATGTCGGGTGGATTGGTCGCTGGGGCGGGTTGTGCATGCTTCCGTGCCGGCCTTCTTTCTTGAATCGGACAATGCCTTTTACTGGCTGTTCATGCTCGATCCGCGTGAGATTGCGCTGGCGTATTTCGACACCAAAACGCCACCGGCCAGCCACAACATCACGCTTGAAACCCCGCCGCTGCTGCATGAGGCGTTATTGCAGCGCAGCGAGCTGAAGCAAATCTCGAACACGGCCATCAAGCCGGATTCCTCATTTACCCGGCGTCCGATTCACGAGGCGTTGCTCAACCTCAAGGACAGCCCCGATCCCAAAACGTGCCGGATGGTGTGGGATGCGCTGGCCGAGCCGGCCAGCATCGAAACGCTTCAGCAGCGCACAAAGCTGGGCAAGTACGACCTTTACAAACAGCTTTTCTATCTCATCCGGCAGAACTACGTCGCCGTGGATGCGCTGCGGGTCGGCACGGATGCCGCCGCTCTGGCGGATGGCCTGAAGATGCTTGATGAGAATCTGAAGCGTATCCGGCGCAAGCCCCTGTTGTTTGCGCCATACAAGGCGGTGGTTGAAATCTGCGCCGAAACGGCCCGGGCCACGCCGGACGAGGTGCTTCAGCTTACCTTTGCGACGCTGGGCAACTACTTCAAAGCCGCCTATGACGAGCGCCGGTTTCTGGTTGCCGCCATGATTGATGCGTGCGACCGGGCGCTGGAACTCGTCAACCAGTACCTGAAAACCAAGCAGGCCGGAGACAAAAAGGCCCTGCTCGACTACATGGGCTTTACCTTCCAGGTCCCGACCGAGGTCACACCGGTCGCGCCGGCGGCGGTTGCCGAATCCACAACGCTCCAGAAACTCGAAAACATCCAACTCATCAACGATGCCTTCGATGATGCGGCGGAAGCCCTGTTTGATGAGTCCTCGGTGGATGACCTGTTCGAGAACCTTGATGCCGTTCTCACCGCGCAGGGCCTGGGTGGCGGCAGCGCCACGATTGACAGCGGTTTGACCGAACACGAAGAGGCCATGCTGATGGAACTCTACGACAACATCGCCGTGGCCTACGTCAAGCCGCTCAAAGACTTCATGCGTGAAATCCAGCTCAACCAGAAGATCAGGCGCCGGACTTCCCTGGAGTGGATTGAAATGGTCGAGCCGTCGGTCAACCTGCTCTACGGTTCGGCTGAAAAGATGGGCTACCAGAAAATCTGTGTGGCCCTGAAGGAAATGCAGCAGGCGCTTCAGTCGCAGAAAAGCGTTCCCGACCAGGCGTATTTCACCGAAGCGGCGCTTCAGCAGGTGCAGGCAAGTTACGAACGGCTGGCGCAGATGCTGCCCCGGACGTTTGCGCTCGATTTGTCGGCGTCAGACCTCAACAGCAAAAAGGAAGTGCTCATCGTCAAGTTCATTCTCAAGCAGATTCCCGAAATCAACGAGAAGCTGATGAACCGCATCATCCTCGCGGGACTGTCCACCTTCGACAAGTTCATGCAGAGCTCGCCGGATGAGATCGCGGCGGTGACAGGGCTTTCCAAGCGGCAGGGCGAGGATGTGTTCATGAAGTTTTACCAGTACCGGCACATCTACTACCGCCACGACGATGAAGCTTACCGCGACCGGTTCTACAGCATGTTTGATGTCAAGCTGAGCCTTCTGCGCGAGTTGCACCTGGAGATCGAAGCCCTGACTGAAGAACACCGCCGCACCAAGAAAGCTGAGCTGGAAGCCCGCATCGAGAGTCTCCAACAGGACCGGCAGCGCATGCTCTGGGGGCTGTTTATCCTGCTGTGCATCAAGGAAGAGTACGACCTGATCGAGTCGGTACAGCAGTCCATCTACGATGTGCGCATTCAGAAGCTCGAAGACTATCTGGCCAGGCTGGCCAAGCAGGCCGCCTGAAGGTTTTCCGGTCGGCTGCGGCGGCGCCTGAAGCTGTGGCGGCACGGCGCGCCGCTGATGGCTGTGAAAGGATGGAGGTGCCGTGTCAGACCGTCTCCTGATTGCCTTGGGCACTTCCAGCCAGGTGCCCACCCGCGAGCGCAACCACAACGGGTATTTTGTCCGGTGGGACGACGCCGGGTTGCTGTTTGACCCCGGCGAGGGCACACAGCGCCAGATGACGCACTTTGGCGTGGCGGCCTCCGACATCACGGCCATCTTTCTGACGCACCTGCACGGCGATCACTGTCTGGGCCTGCCGGGCGTCATCCAACGCCTGTCGCTGGATGGTGTGGCGCATCCCGTGGATTTGTACTACCCGGCGTCAGGTGCGGAGTACGTTCAGCGTCTGCGCCGGGCCTCCATTTTCACGGAGACGGCCGTCATTCGGGAGCATCCGGTTGACGCCCCCGGCGTCATCTGTGAGACGGCGCGCTTCCGCATCGAGGCGCACCCGCTTGACCATACGGTTGAAAGCTGGGGCTATCGTCTGGTGGAGCCGGACACGGTGGCGTTGCTCCCGGAAAAGCTGGAGGCGCTGGGGTTGCGCGGCCCGGTGGTAGGGCAGCTCAAGCGGCAGGGCTTCCTTGACCTGCCGAACGGGCATCGCCTTCAGGTGGCTGAAGTGGGGCGTGCCAAACGTGGCGGTTCGTTTGCGCTCGTGATGGACAGCCGACCCTGTGCCGGTGCCCTTGCCCTGGCAGCCGGAGTGGACACCCTGTTGTGTGAGGCGACCTTTCTGGAAAGTGAAGCGGCCGAAGCCGAACGCTACGGCCACATGACGGCCCGCCAGGCAGCGACGGTGGCCCGCGAAGCCGGAGCGGGGTTGCTCGTTCTCACGCATTTTTCACGGCGCTACCGGCAGACGGAAACCTTTGTGCAGGAAGCCGCAGCCGTTCATCCCAACGTCATTGCCCTGTCGGATGGCATGACCGTTCCGCTGCGCCACACAGTCCATCCGGTGCGCTCTGGCGTGGCAAACGTGGTTCGGCAGAGAAGTTGATAACCACAAGAACAGCCTCACAGTTCTGACCTGGGCCTGTTGTCCCGGCCGGGTTTGTCTGCGTCCGAGCGGTTTCAACGGGAGGATGGTGCGGCCGTGAGTTGACCGGATTTCCGGTATCATTTACAAAATCTCCGTTTTATTGACGGTCAGACACGCCAACCCGCAACCTGAACAGAGGTGATCAACCATGGAAACGGCCATTTCACTCCCGCGCATCAACGATCCCGCGCCTGACTTTGAAGCCAAGTCCACGCACGGGGTCATTCGACTTTCGGATTACAAGGGCAAGTGGGTCGTGCTGTTTTCACATCCGGCCGACTTCACCCCGGTCTGCACGACGGAGTTTGTCGCTTTTGCCGAGCGGGCCGCCGAGTTCGAGCAGCGGCAGGCGCAGCTCATCGGGCTGTCGGTGGATTCCGTCCCGGCGCACATTGCCTGGGTACGCGACATCGAGCGTCACTTCGGCGTCAGGATTACGTTCCCGGTCATTGCTGACCTGGATATGAAAGTCGCCCAGAAGTATGGGCTGATTCATCCCGGCGCATCGGAGACGGCGACGGTGCGGGCCGTCTTCATCATTGATGACAAAGGCATTGTCCGGGCCATCATTTACTACCCGATGAATCTGGGACGGAACATGGATGAAATCCTCCGGGCGCTGGAGGCCCTGCAGACGGCTGACGCCAACGCCTGCTCGATGCCAGCCAACTGGCGGCCGGGCGATAAGGTGGTCGTTCCGCCACCCCAGACCGTTGCCGATGCCGCCGCGCGGGTGCAGGCCAGTGAATATGAGGTCATAGACTGGTATCTCTCGAAAAAAACGGTCTGAGGGCAGGGAGCAGGCAACGTGGCTGAATCACCCGGAACCCTGGCGGCGGCGATTGGCAACACGCCGCTCATCCGTTTGCAGCGCGTCACCGCCGGTCTGCCGGCAGGGGTGGAAGTGTACGCCAAAGCGGAACATCTCAACCCTGGCGGTTCGGTCAAAGACCGGGCCGCGCTCAACATGATCCGGGACGGGGAACGGCGCGGGGCGCTTTATCCCGGCAAGACGATTCTGGATGCGACCAGCGGCAACACCGGTATTGCCTACGCCATGCTCGGCGCATCCCTGGGGTACGCCGTCACGTTGTGCCTGCCCAAAAATGCCAGCCTCGAACGCAAGAAAATGCTGCGCATCTACGGGGCCGAAATCATCGAGACGAACCCACTGGAAGCCACGGACGGCGCCCAACGTCTGGCCCGGCAGCTCGCCGCAGAGTATCCGGACCGGTATTTCTATCCCGACCAGTACAACAACGACGCCAACTGGCAGGCGCACTACCAGACCACGGCCAACGAGATTTGGGCGCAGACCGGGGGCTGCATCACGCACTTCATTGCCGGGCTGGGCACGTCGGGGACATTCATCGGCACGTCACGCCGACTCAAGGAACTCAATCCATCGGTTCAGTGCATCTCCATGCAGCCGGACTCGCCGCTGCATGGGCTGGAAGGGATGAAGCACATGGCGACGGCGCTCGTACCGGGGATTTATGACCCCCACCTGGCGGATGCCAACGTTGAGGTCGGTACGGAAGCGGCCCAGGCGATGATGCGCCGGCTGGCGCGCGAAGAGGGTTTGTTCGTCGGCGTAAGCGCCGGAGCCAACGTCGTGGCCGCACTCAATCTGGCCCAGACGCTTCCGCCCGGTTCCGTGGTGGTGACGGTGTTGTGCGATTCGGGAACGCGCTACATGAGCGAGGACATCTGGCAGGAAAAACCCCCGGAAGGAAAACACCCCTAGACGATGCTGGTGCTGACACCCGAACAGGAAGCGGCCATCCGCGCCCATGGCGAAGCCGATTACCCTTACGAATGCTGTGGCCTGCTGCTTGGCACCTTTGCTGCCGACGGCCGCAAAACGACGGTGGAGGTGATGCCGATTTCCAATGCGCGGGAGGAAAGCGCCAAGCGCAACCGTTTTCTCATCACGCCGCAGGAACTCATGCGTGGCGAACGCTATGCGCGCAGCCGCCAGCTCGACATCATCGGCTTTTATCACTCGCATCCCGATCACCCGGCCGTCCCATCGGGTTATGACCTTGACCATGCCCTGCCGGTGTATTCCTATGTCATCGTGTCGGTGGCGCAGGGACGCGCCGGGGAGGTGCAGTCCTGGGAACTGGAAGCTGACCGCAGCCGCTTCAACCCTGAATCCATCGTGAAAGGATGACGTGCCATGCCTGTCACTGTGTTGATACCAACGGCGTTACGTGGCTTTGCCGGTGGCAAAGCGGAGATTGAAGTGACGGCCGCAACGGCTGGCGAGGCCCTGCTGGCGCTGGGCAACGCGCACCCCGAACTCAAAAAACACCTCTTCGATGAGCAGGGTGCCGTACGCAGCTTCGTCAACGTTTACGTCGGCGATGAGGACATTCGCGCGCTTCAGGGGCTGGAAACGCCGGTGCGCGACGGCGAAACGGTCATGATCGTGCCTTCGATTGCCGGGGGCGCACCGGATGGTGATACGGCCGGGCGTCCGCTGCCTGAACTGACCCCGGAGGAATACACCCGCTATGGGCGCCATCTCATCCTGCCCGAAGTGGGACTGGAAGGCCAGCGCAGGCTCAAGCAGGCGCGCGTTCTGATGGTGGGGACGGGAGGGCTGGGCGCACCGTTGGGGATGTATCTGGCGGCGGCCGGCGTCGGGACGCTGGGCATTGTGGATTTTGACGTGGTGGATGCCTCGAACCTGCAACGGCAGATCATTCACGGCACGAAGGACATCGGCCGTCCGAAGGTGGCTTCGGCGCGCGACCGGCTTCAGGACATCAATCCCAACGTCAAACTCGAAATCCACGAAACCCGTCTGACGAGCCGCAACGCACTGGACATCATCCGCGAGTACGACATCGTCGTGGACGGCACGGACAACTTTCCCACCCGCTACCTGGTCAATGACGCCTGCGTGCTGCTCGACAAGCCCAACGTCTATGGTTCGATTTTCCGCTTCGAGGGGCAGGCGAGTGTCTTCTGGGGATCGCGTGGTCCGTGCTACCGCTGTCTGTATCCCGAACCGCCACCGCCCGGACTCGTGCCGTCCTGCGCTGAAGGGGGGGTGTTGGGTGTGCTGCCGGGCATTGTCGGTGCCATTCAGGCCAATGAGACCATCAAGCTGATTCTCGGCGCTGAAGGCGTGCTGCTGGGGCGGCTGCTGCTCTTTGACGCCTGGCGGATGAAATTCCGTGAACTCAAACTGCGCAAACATCCGCAGTGTGTGCTGTGCAGCGACCACCCGACGATTCGGGAACTCATTGACTACGAGCAATTTTGCGGTCTCAAGCCGCCAGCTTCGACGGAGAAACCGGCCATGGAAGAAATCACTGCGGTGGAACTCAAACGCCGTCTCGATCTGGGTGAAGACTTGCAGATCATTGATGTCCGCGAGCCGCACGAGTACGACATCGCGCGCCTGCCGAACAGCAAACTCATTCCGTTGGGAGAAGTCGTCGCCCGCCGGGATGAGATTGACCCGACGCGCACGACGATTGTCCACTGCAAGATGGGCGGACGCAGTGCCCGCGCCATCCAGGCGCTGAAAAATGCAGGTTTTCCGGGGGAACTCATCAACCTGGCCGGCGGCATCACGGCCTGGTCAAATGATGTTGACCCCAGCGTGCCAAAATACTGAACCACACCACAGTTGTCCCAGTGCGTATGGGATGCCCACTCAGGTGGCATCAGCACCGGTTTCCTGCCGAAAGTGCTGGTCAGCGCAGGCTACTGGGAGGCAGGACGTTCCGGTGTGAGGGGCACAAGCCAGGCCGGTTGCCCTTCCGGTCATTCTGGTGCTGTGGGCTGTTGCCTGCTGTCCCGAAGTCTGGCAACCCGTAGGGGGGCAGGCGGGCACGCCAGCGACTTTGGAACGTCCGCTGTCGCCGGTGGTTTGGGCTGGCTGTGGATGAGGTTGCGGGTGACACGCTCATCGTTCACAACATTGGCACCAGCGCATGTCTGCGCAAGTCTGGAAGATGTGCTGTTTGCCTGGCGGGTGACCGGCCACTACCGGTACTTTCCATCATCCGGGCAAAACACGGCCGTGCCACGCGCCGCCTTGAAATCCTGAAACAAAGACAAACGCACCCGCCCTGGGAGGTCAACCTCCCAGGGCGGGTGCGAAAGGTGTTCCCGGCGACGTGCCGCCTTCCGGTGGCTGAAGCCGGGCTTTTTCCGTTGGCTCGGTTGCCTGGTTGGCACCTAGTTGGCAGCGATGTCCTTGGTGTTGGCAACGACAAGCTTGATGATGCCCCACAACGCCGCGTAACCACCCAGGACGAACAGGCAGGCAAGCAGAATGGCCGTCATGGCAGTGACCCTCCTCTGGATACGTTTCGAGCGGGGAACTCACTCTTTGGCTCCAGCTTACAAAACCAACATAGCGCATCAGCGTCGGTTTTTGTACGTTGGATAAGGATTTCACTCACCATCATCTCCGGGCTGGCAGGCTGTCGCCCGGCAAAGGAGTTCCCTATGTCAAGTCCGGTTCCAGCGGCCGCCGAACACCCGGCCGATGTGCTCGATGATGCGCTCTATGAACAGTATGTGCGTGCGTGCGATATGACCTATCGCGGCACGGTGGATCTGTTTGTCCTCAAGGCCGCCTATGAGCTTGGTCTGTTTGGTCATCTGGCTGAGCAGCCCCAGTCGGTCGAGGCGCTGGCAACCGCCACCGGAAGCCGTCTCAACCGGTTGGTCAAGTTTACGGACATGCTTGTGGAAATGGAGCTGCTCACCAGGGATGCTGAAGGCCGGCTGGCGCTGACGCCCTTTGCCCGCCAGTTTTTCCTGCCGCCCAATCCGGCCAACGAAAACCTGACCATGGAGCCTTTTGTGCGCTACGCCGTCACGATTATGGAGCGGTATCACCTGCATCTGGCCAAGGTCATCCGGGGCGAGATGGACTTCACGGCGCTGACGCCCTGGCCGCCCAGAACCCGCGAAGACAGCGCGTTTTACGAGGAAATCCACCGCAGCAACAACCATTTCGTCCGCAACCTGCTCGTGGAGGAAGCCGATCTCGAAGGCGTCACGCATCTGCTCGATGTCGGCGGCGGCAATGGCGACATTGCGATTGCTCTGGCCAAGCGGTTTCCGTCTATCGAACGCATCACGCTGGTCAACCTGCCGTCGGCGCTGGAAATTGTGCGGGACAACGTGGCCGCGCACGGATTGTCTGACCGCATTGTGCCGGTGGCCCTGGATATGTACCGCGATCCGTACCCGGCCTGCGACGCCGTACTGTTTGCCCGCATTCTCTATCCCTTCAACGCCCAGGTGTGCGCCATGCTGCTGGGGAAAGCGCAGGCGGCGCTGCCGTCGGGCGGGCGCGTCATCGTGGCTGACATGCTGCTGCGCGACGAACGTGGCTTGGCCAACTACGACTACCTGGCACATTTCCTGACCAGCGTGGGGGTTGATCCGGCAATGATGACCTTCAAGCGGCAGGACGAATACTTCGACGTGTTCCAGCAGCTTGGTTTGGTGGAGGCCCGGAAGGTCGAGCGCCACGGCCACGTGCTCTACCAGGCGCGCAAGGGGTGATTGCGCCGATACACAAACCGCCTCAACCCATGGCCACAACCCGTGTAGGGGCAGGTTCAAAACCTGCCCCTACATGACCGATCCCACATAACCTGCCTTTATGCAACCACATACATAAATCACCCTTATGATGGGGCACCACGATGGGGCAGGTTCAGGAACAGGGCCGGTTTGCCGCAGGTCTAGCGTAGGGGCAGGTTTGGGAACCTGCCCCCACGTCAATTGTGTTCGGTGGATTCAGGCCGTGGTTGGGGTTTCCTGGGCCAGGGTGCGCTCCTGACTCATCCGCTGCCAGCGTTTGTAGGTCTCCATCACGATGAACACGATGGTTGCCAGTGCCGCCAGTCCAAACCACTTGTCCAGAGACAAGGGTTCAAGGCGCAGGACCGACTGCATCACCGACCAGTTCATCGAAAGGATGTGAACGCTGAGCGCCGTGAGCGCCCCGCCAATGAGTACCGGGTTGCGTCGCCAGGAAATGCTGAAGGCCGATGCCGTTTCCGACCGGCAGGTAAGCACGTAGAAAAACTGAATCAGCACAAAGAATGCCAGCAGAATGTTGCGCGCTGAGTTGACTTCCACACCGCTGTTCATCAGGTACACCCACAGCCCAAAGCACAGCACGGCCATGGTTATGCCGCCGAGCAGCACGCGGGTGATCATGCGCCGGTCGAAAATACCCTCCTTGGGATCGCGTGGCGGCTGCCGCATCGCACCCTCCTCGCCGGCCTCGAATGCCAGCGCCACATCCTGAATGCCGTTCGTCACCAGGTTGAGCCACAACCACTGCACGGCCGACAGCGGCATAGGCAGTGCCAGGGCGACCGTGCCGCCGATGAGAATGAGCGAAGCCGCGCCGGTCGAAATGAGAAACCAGGTGACTTTGCGGATGTTGGCGTAGGCGTAACGACCTTCCTCGATGCCAGCCACAATCGAGGCGAAGTTGTCGTCGGTGATGATGATCTGCGCTGCTTCCTTGGCCACGTCCGTGCCGGAACCCATCGCCACGCCAATGTTGGCCCGGTTGAGCGCCGGAGCGTCGTTGACGCCATCACCAGTCACGGCGACGACTTCACCACGTGCCACGAGCGCATCCACAATGGCCAGTTTCTGGTCCGGCGTAACCCGGGCAAACACCCGCACCTGCGGATGGGCATCGAGCCATTGCCGGAGTTGTTCGCCGGTCAGTCCGGCCAGTTCCTTTCCGGCAACGGTCTCCTCCTTGCTTTGCGCCAGTCCCAGGTCACGGGCAATGGCCAGCGCGGTCAGTGGATGATCGCCAGTAATCATCAGCACCTTGACGCCGGCGCGCCGCGCCTGGGCAACGGCGGCTTTGACCTCCGGGCGCAGCGGGTCAATGAAGCCCACGAGTCCAACGAGGGTGAGTCCTTTGACCTGCGTCAGGTCGGGCAGTGCATCGCCTGCCGGGGCTACCGTGCCGTGGGCGATAGCCAGCACGCGGTAGCCTTCGGCCGCCAGTGCGTCGGACTGCTGCACCACATGGTTGAGGTCCAGCGGGCGTTCGCCGTCGGCGGCCAGCATGGTCTGGCAGAAACCGGCCACGACCTCGACCGCCCCCTTGACGGCCACCTGGATGTGGTCGCCGCTGCGGTAGGCAACAGCCGCATAGCGCCGTTCGGATTCAAACGGGATTTCTTCCAGAAGCGGATGGTTTTTCCGTTCCGTTTCGGGTGTCAGGCCGAGTTTGTGGCCCAGAGCCAGCAGGGCCACGTCCATGGCGTCGCCACTGTGCCGCCAGCCCTCGGCAGTGCGTGTCAGCGCCCCTTCATTGCACAGAATGGCCGCCCGTCCCAGGCGGCGCAATACCTCGCGTTGGGCGTCGGTCAGCGGACGACCATCAGCCAGCGTGACTTCACCTTCCCCGCAGTAGCCCTGACCGGTGGCTTCAAAGCGTTGCCCGTCCGGCAGTACCAGCACCTGCGCCGTCTGCTCGTTGAGGGTCAGCGTGCCGGTCTTGTCGCTGGCAATGACCGTGCAGCTCCCAAGACTTTCCACGGCCACCAGGCGCCGCGCAATGACCTTGCGGTTAGCCATTCGCGCCGTTGCAATGGAGAGCGCCACGGTGAGCGCCACCGGCAGCCCCTCTGGAATAGCCGCCACGGCCAGCCCAACCATGACGAGAAACACCTCCCGGACAGGCAGACCCTGAAACACCGACACCACGCCGAGCAGACAGGAGCAGGCCAGAATGATGATGCCGACCTGATGGGAAAACTGCTCCATGCGCACGAGCAGCGGCGGTTTGGCGCTGGCGACCTCGATGAGTGACTGGGCAATGCGGCCGACTTCCGTGCGGGTGCCGGTTTCGACCACGACCCCCATACCGCGCCCCGTCACCACCAGCGAGCCGGCAAAGACCATGTTCGTCCGGTCGCTGACCGGTGTGGTTTCAGCCAGCGGTGCGACGGACTTGGTGATCGGCATGGATTCGCCCGTCAGCAGCGCCTCATCCACGCCCAGGTTCGACACCTGAACCAGACGCACGTCGGCGGCCACCTTGTCGCCGGATTCAAACAGCACGATGTCGCCCGGCACGAGGTCTTCGGCCGAAACGGTGAGCACTTCGCCGCACCGCCGGACCCGCGAGCGGATTTCGAGCAGGCTCTGCAAGGCGTAGGCGTTTTGTTCAGCCCGCCATTCCTGATAGGTTCCAATGATGGCATTGAGGATGACGACGCCAAAAATGAAAGCGGCATCCTTGAAGTCGCCGATGGCGAGGGCGACCAGGCCGGCAATGAGCAGAATGTAAATGAGCGAATTCGTGAATTGGTGCAGAATGACAAGCCAGAGCTGGGGCGGCGGCTTGGTGGGGAGCAGGTTCCGTCCATACTGACGCTGGCGCGCCGCCACGTCGTCGGGAGTGAGTCCGTCGGGAGTCGTTTGCAGGCGGGCGTAGATGTCCTGCGCTGAAAGGGCATGCCACGGAGTGGGCGGCAGGGCATTGGTGGCGGCCGAGTCGTCTCGCTGCATGAGGCATTCTCCTTGGTTGGAACATCAGAACATCGCGCCAGGAGCAACCGGATGAAATCGGGTAGGTCTTCTGACCCGGCGCCGTCCGCCACGGGAAAAGGCGGAAGTTGGTCGGCGCCAGCGCAATGCGGTGTAAGACGCCGATTCAGGGCGTCTATCGTAGGTGTTTTGCCGGCGGATGGCTACCCGGCGGGGCGTTGCTCCGGGCTGGCGGCCGGTTGGTGTATCGTCCCGCGTCATCCGGGCCGCGCGATGGCAGAGGGACCCTGCCGATGGCTCCGGCCGACTGTCGCCTGTGGAGTCTGGTGCTGATGAGTCATCCCGGAAGCCGTGAGACCGTGGCCTACTGGGCCGTGTGCCTGCTGATGCTCGCGGCGCTGGTGGATTCGCAGCTCATCGGGGCCATTGCCCCAAGCATTGCGTCTGGAATCGGCGCTTCCAAAACGGCGGTGGCCCAGAGCGCCGCCGTGTATTCGCTGGCCAATGCGGCAACGGCCTTCTGGCTGGTCGGGCCGGGCCGCGCGTTGCATCCCATCCGCGGCCTGCCGCTGGCGGCACTGTTGTCCGTCGTGGCGTCCGTCGTGGCCGCCCTGTCTCCGAACCTGTGGGTCTTTTATCTGGCGCGGATGGTGGCCGGCTTTTCCGGCGGTCTTGTCTCCGCCCTGGCCATTGCCGCGTTGGCCAACACTTCGAGCTATGCGGCCCGTGGGGTGCAGATGAGCGGCGTGGCGGTGAGTTACTTTCTGGCGCCGGTCATTGGCGTGCCGCTGGGCGCTTTTCTCGTCGGACGCTTCGGCTGGGCGTCCGCCTTCTGGTTTGCGGCGCTGGCCACGACGCTTTCCGGCGCGCTGGTGCTCCGGTTTCCGCTTGCGGAAACATTGCCGGCGGCACCCACCCCGACGCCAAAGGCCGGAGGCATGCGAAGCCTGTGGCAGATGGCCAACCGCTCCCGTTCGACCCGGCTGGCGCTCATCAGCGCGGCTTTCGTTTCCGGCGGTCTCGTCGCCTTTTCTGCCCTGCTGGGCACGTGGCTGTCGGATGCCTTTCGCGCCGACGAATTCCGCATCGGGCTGATGTTTGGCCTCACCGGGATTGGGGCTGTCATCGGGGGGGCCGTGGGCGGCAGGCTGGCTGACCGCTACGGCAAGCGGCGGGTGGCCGTTCTCGCCAGTGGCTGGATGGCGTTGGGGCTGCTGCTGGTGCCTACCTTTGCCTGGACGTGGGGCCTCTACGTCTCCGTGGCGTTTGCGGCACTGTGTGCGGCCGTGCGCGTGGCACCCCTTCAGGCGCTCACCAGCGAGTTGGTTGCCCCACATGAACGCCCAGCTTTCATTGCCCTGCGCAATGGCTGCTCGCAACTGGGCATCGTGGCCACGGTGGCGCTTGCCGGTGTTGCCTACCGTGCCGGTGGCTTTCTGGCCGTGGCGGCCGTCTGCGCTGGCGTCACGGTCGTGGCCTGGGCCTGCCTGCGCGGCCTCGACGATCCACAGGTGGGACGGGTGTCCGGGGACGTTCCCCGGCCGCGGCTCTGGCCGCTTGTCCTGCGGCGCGTCATGGTGTGGGCGCTCATCCTGGGACTGGGACTGCCTTACTTGGTGAGTGTCGCCGTGACCAAGGCGCGGACGCGCCCGGATGAGCGTCGGCGCACGGATACACCGGCGGCGCTGGGCGCACAGTACGAGAACGTTGCCTTTGAGTCGGCCGGCATTCCACTTACCGGATGGTATCTGCCGGCCCGGACCCATCCGGTCACGATTGTCATCACCCACGGGCTTTTCCGCTCCCGGTATGAAACGCTGGAGCGCGGCGTGGCGCTGTGGAAGTTGGGCTACGGGGTGTTGCTTTACGACGTACGCCGCCACGGGCGGAGTCGTGGTGAGTTTTCGACCGTCGGCTACGCCGAGCGGCGGGATGTGCGGGCGGCTGTGGAGTTTGTCCGCCAGCGCGCACCCTATGACCGCATCGTGTTGTTGGGCATCTCGATGGGAGCCGCCGCGAGCCTGCTGGCGGCGGCCGAAACCCCGGAAGTCGCGGCGGTCATCAGTGACAGCAGCTTTCGGTCATTTCAGGATGCGGTGGCCAATGACGTACGCTACCTGGGGCTGCCCCGGTGGCCGCTGACGCCGGTGCTGGCCTACACAACGGCCTGGCGGATGGGCTTTGCGCCCGGTGACTTTGACGTTGAACGCGCCGTGCGCCGGATCACCGTGCCGATACTGTTCATCGGTGGTCGCCAGGACCGGCGCATGCCGGTGGAAACGACGCTCGAACCGCTGTACCAGGCGGCCCGGCATCCGGCAAAACGCCGGCTCATCATCGAGGGGGCGGCGCATGGGGAAGCCTATCCGCTCGCTCCGCAGCGTTATATCGAGGCAATTGATGGCTTCATTCAGGAAGCACTCATGCTACCGTAGGAAAGCGTGTGATGCGTTTGATGAAACGCCTCGAAAACCTTCAATCCATTCCGAGAGGAAAAATCCAATGACCGTTGTTCGTACCGGAGCGTTGACCCTGGTGGCCCTGCTGGGCTTGAGTTCTGCCGGAACCTTCCCGCCTGCGGCCCTGGCGCAGCCGGCGGCCCCGGCGCAGATGGGGCAAGGGCAGATGGGGATGGGTGAAAACGATCCCCGCAAGGCGACGACCATTCAGACGACCTCAGCCAGGCTCGGCAACGTGGCCGATGCCGTGATGGTTCGCTATCTGAACCTGCCTTGGGGAGCGCAGACCTTTGGTTACATTGAAAATGGCGGCAACCAGTTCTACAGCACCCGGACCTGGCCCGTGGCCCATCTGACCCTCAAGACCCGCGTCAAGTTTTTCGGTCGGGAATTTGAGCCGGGCGACTATGTTCTGACCATCGTGCCCAAGGGGCTTGCTCCCAAAATGGGGATGCAGGTGCGCAGCTTCCAGCCGCGCAGCGAGGGCGGAACGTTTCTCGTGCCGGGCAACGTCTTTACCGAGACGCCCGATGGTCCCATCGTGGCTTCGCGCCCCATTGAATTCACACCCGGCGCACCCCAGAGCGACGCCATGCGGATTTCGCTTGTGTTCAGGAAGAACATGGTCGAGATGACCATCAACTACGGCGACCGCTCCTTTACCGAAAAACTGGAGATGGTGAAGACGAAGTGAGGTACACGGCGGTGAGCCGGCGGGCTTGCCGCCGTTTCTGCCTCCTGCCAAACCTTTTGCCGGCTGGCGCTGCTGTGTTTTTTGCGCTGGCGCTGCCATGACTGGCCCGCCCGGAGCCAGGCCTACAGGGGAAAGTAACGTTCATGTCTGACACGCAGGAGCCGTTGATTCCAACCGCTGGAAGTGCCCCGACCAATTCCTATTCCATGCTTGAACCGCGCATGAAGAAAGTCTATGGGGCTTACTACAAAGAGCTGTATTACACCCCGGAGCGGCGGGTGCTCGATCCGAAAATCCAGGAACTCATCTCGATTGCGGCTTCGCTGGTGGCCAAGTGCGAAGGCTGTCTGGACGGTCACATGAAGAAAGCGCTCGAACTGGGGGCGACCAAGGAAGAAATCAGCGAAACCATCTGCATTGCGGCCGCCATCAATGCTGCGGCCATGATTGACCTGTCGGATCGCTGCGCCGAGCGCCTCAACCTCAACCACTTTCCCACGACACCGCCTGCCGCTGGCGCGTCCTCGTCAGGCTCCAGCGCGTCATGAAGCCTATCCGAAGCCTGAACCGGCTGTGGTTTCTGGGTTGGCTGTGGCTTCTGGGGTGGGTTGGCCTGTCTGGCACGGCGGCGGTGGGGCAGGCGGTTCAGACGCCGACAGAGCCGCTTCCGGGAAAGACGGACGCGATGGACTACGGGGTGTTTCACTCGGCCAGCCTGGGGCGGGAGGTGCCTTATGCGGTGTCGCTGCCGCCGTCATACCGCACGTCGCCGGAGCGGCGTTACCCGCTCGTCATTTTTCTGCACGGCATGTTCAATGACGAGCGTGACTGGGAGCGCCGGGGTGTCCAGGCAGCGCTGGATGCCCTGCGCGCCAGGGGGCAGGTGGGCGAATTCATCGTGGCCATCCCACGCGGTGAAAACAGCTTCTACATCAATGCCAGGCAGGGCGAACGCTACGAAGACGCCATCGTGCAGGACTTTCTGCCCTTCATCGAGCAGCGGTACCGCACGCTCGGCACGCGCGCCGGCCGTCTGATGGCCGGCATTTCCATGGGTGGCTATGGCGCTTTGCTGATTGCGTTCAAGCATCCGCAGCTTTTTGCCGGTGTTGCTGCACACTGTGCTGCGATTTTTACCGAGGTGCCACGGCCGTCCCAGGGAGCCGATGACCGCATCGGAACGTGGCGCTACGGACTCGCCACCAAACTGTATGGCGATCCGCCGGACCCGGAGTTTTTTGACCAGCACAGTCCTCTGACGCTGGCGCGCCGGCAGGCTGCGGCCCTGCGCCAGCTCAAAATCTACTTCGACGTTGGCTCGGAAGACCGCTACCGCTTTGATGTCGGCAATCAGCGGCTGCATGAAACCCTGGAGTCCCTTGGCATACCCCACGAGTTTACGCTGGCTTCCGGCGGTCACGGCTGGGCTTTTCTCCTTGCGCGCAGCGAGGCGGCCTTTGGCTTTTGCTGGCGTACGCTGTCACCGTCTGTCCTGCCCCGTCCGGTAAAGGCTCTGAAATGAGGTATTCCGCCATGCGCAAAGGCAGACCTGGTTGGGTGGTGTATGCCCTCATCGGATGGTTCGTGTTGGGAGGCGCGATGTCACAACAAATCCAAGGTCAGGCAACCTCGCCGCCATACCGCATTTACAAGCCGGACGGCCAGCCGGCCACGCTCGATGACATTGTGGCCGCCCTGGCGCGGGTCGAGGTGGTGTTCATTGGCGAGTCCCACGATGACCCCGGCGCGCACGCGCTCCAGCGCGACCTGCTTCAGGCTGCCCACGCGCGCTACGGTACGGATACCGCCGCCGAAAAGCGGCAGGTGGTGCTCTCGCTGGAGATGTTCGAGCGGGACGTGCAGCTTGTTCTCGATGAGTATCTGGCCGGTCTCATTCCCGAAACCCAGTTTCTGGCGTGCAGTCGTCCGTGGAACAACTACCAGAGCGACTATCGTCCGCTGGTGGAGTTCGCCAGAGCCCAGCGCCTGCCGGTCGTGGCGGCCAATCCGCCCCGCCGCTACGTGAACCTCGTCGGACGTGAAGGGCGCGACGCCCTGACCAGGCTTTCCCAGCCGGCCCGGGCGCTGCTGCCGCCGTTGCCCTACGGGGCTGCTTCGGCCGATTACGAAGCCAAATTCCGCAGCCTGATGGCCGGGATGCACGGCGCGGCAGGCGGCGACGGGGAACGCCAGATGCCGAACCTTTCGCGCATGCTCGATGCCCAGTCGCTGTGGGATGCCGGGATGGCCCATGCCATTGCGGAAACCCTCGCCCAGGTGCCACGCGCCCTTGTCATTCACCTCAACGGACGCTTCCACAGTGAAGAAGGTCTGGGGATTCCAGAGCACCTGGCGACCTACCGCAAGGGTACCCGCATGCTCATGGTGACGGTCGTCGCCGATGCCGATGACCCGGAAACGTTTGACGTGGCGCGCTTTGGCAAACTCGGCGACTTCGTGGTGCTCAGTGTCAAACCCAAGCCCTGAAAGGGCTGTAACCAACCGTGGCCCATTCCTGATGAAACCCTGTTCGATACCGCTGTTTTGGAAGCTGGCCGGACGCAGCTTCCTGATCCTGGTCTGCGTCGCCGCCCTGTTGCCGCCACAGATGAAAGGGCAGGTGGCGCGGCAGCCGGTGCGCGCCAGGCGCGCCATGGTGGCCTCGTCCAGTTCGTTTGCCTCGCAGGTCGGGGTGAAAATTCTGCAGGAAGGCGGCAATGCCGTGGATGCCGCCGTAGCCGTCGGGCTGGCGCTGGCCGTGACCTTCCCGGTTGCCGGCAACATCGGCGGCGGCGGCTTCATGCTCATCCGCATGGCGGACGGCCGGACAACGGCCATTGACTACCGTGAAACCGCGCCGGCCCGGGCAAGCCGCAACATGTACCTTGACGCCAACGGCAATCCCATCCCGGAGAAATCAACCCTGGGCTATGCTGCCGTGGGGGTTCCCGGTACGGTGGCCGGTTTCGATCTGGCACTGCGCAAGTACGGGCGGCTGAAATGGGCGCAGGTTGTGGCCCCGGCCCGGCGGCTGGCACAGGAGGGGTTTCCGGTCAGTTACGCTTTCTCCCGCGGCCTGCGTATGGCTGAGCGGTTGGACAGGTTTCCCGACAGCCGCCGGATTTTCCGTCGGGACGGTAACTACTACGCGGAGGGCGAAGTGTTCCGCCAGCCGGAACTGGCGGCCACGCTGGCGCGCCTGGAAAAGCGCGGACCGCGCGAGTTTTACGAAGGCGAAACCGCCCGGCGGATTGCTGCCGCCATGGCCGCCAATGGTGGTTACATCACCCTCGATGATCTGAAGAACTACCGTCCGGTGGAACGCGAGCCACTCCGGGGGACGTACCGGGGGTACGAGATCATCACCTTCCCGCCGCCCAGCTCCGGCGGCATCGTGCTGCTCAACGTGCTCAACCAGCTCGAAGGCGACAACCTGGCCGCCCTTGGGGCCGGCTCGGCGGAAGCCAGCCATCTGCTCATCGAGGCGATGCGACGCGCCTTCGCCGACCGCGCCACCCTGATGGGCGATCCCGATTTCGTCACCGTTCCGGTTGCGGAACTCATCTCAAAAGACTACGCCCGGGCGCGCCGCGCGACGATTGATCCGCAGCGCGCCACACCCAGCGCCGACATCCGACCGGGGCTGGACGCGCCGGTTTCGGAGGCCAGTGAAACGACGCATTTCACCGTCGTGGATACCGAAGGCAACATCGTGACAAATACCTACACGCTCAATGGTCCCTACGGGTCGGGCGTGACCGTGCCGGGGACAGGCATTCTGCTCAACAACGAAATGGATGATTTTGCGGCCAAGCCGGGGGCGCCGAACTACTACCAGTTGGTGCAGGGAGAAGCCAACTGCATTGCGCCCGGCAAGCGTCCGCTGTCGTCCATGACGCCGACGATTGTTCTCAAGGAGGGCCGGCCCTGGTTTGCCATTGGCAGTCCCGGCGGGCCGACCATCATTTCCACCGTGGTGCAGGTGGTCATCAACATCATTGACCACCGGATGAACCTTCAGCAGGCCATTGATGCGCCGCGTCTGCATCACCAGTGGCTGCCGGATGTGGTGATGTGGGAGCCTTATGGGATGACCGCCGACACCAGACGCGCGCTGGAGGCCAAAGGACACCGGCTGGACATCGTGCCGCGCTACAACGGTGATGCGGAAGGCGTCATGATTGATGAAACCGGCATCCGGTTGGGCGCCAGTGACCCCCGCAACCCTGACGCCCTCGCGGTTGGATACTGAAAAACGGTCAATCACCAGCCTCCACCCAGCGCCTTGTAAAGGGCGACGGCCTGGCGCAGTTGCTGGGTTTCGCTTTCAATCTGGTCGAGGGCGCTGGAAAGTTGTCCGCGGCGCGCTTCCAGAACGGTCGTGAAGTCTTCCAGCCCGCTGGCATAACGGACTTCGGCCAGGCGGGCGCTCTCCCGTTGCTCTTCTGTCGCCGCGGCCAGCGCGCGCCGCCGCTCACCTTCGCGGAGGTAGCTCACCAGCGCGCGCTCGACTTCCTCGAAAGCGCGGAGCACGGTTTGTTCATACCGGAGGGCGGCCTGCTCGGTCTGCGCATCACGCACCGCAATCTGGTTGCGGATGCGTCCGCCGGTCAGGATAGGCAGCCGGACCGTCGGGCCGGCGGCAAAGAAATTTCCGGCGCCAAGGGTCAATCCGGCCACGCTTGTGGCCTGACGCCCGACACCGGCCGTCAGGGCAAACTTTGGAAACCGGTCCGTTCTGGCCGCGCCGAGCCGCGCCAGGGCAGCCGCCAGTTCGGCTTCCGCCTGTCGGATGTCGGGTCGGCGCTGCAGGAGGTCGGAGGGAAGGCCGACGGGAATCTCCGGTGGAGACATGGGCCGGGACGCGCTCTCGGTCAGAGGTTCGGCCAGGGTTCCGGGGGGCGTTCCCACCAGGACGCTCAAGCGGTACAGGCTGTCGCGGATGCTGGCTTCGAGGGGCGGCACGGCCGCCCGCAGTTCCTCCCACTGTGCCGCTGCACGTGTCACGTCAAGCTGCGAGGTCAGCCCGGCCTGAAACCGTGTGCGGGTGAGTTCCAGGATGTCACCTTGGATTTGGAGCTGCTGCCGCACCAGTGCCAGTTTCTGCTGCGCTCCGCACAGATCGATGTAAATCCGAGCCACTTCGGCTGCCGTCATGAGCCGTATGCCATGCATGGCTTCTTCGGCCGCACGGGCGTCCTCGCGGGTTGCCAGGGTCAGCAACCGTGTGCCACCAAAGAAATCAAGTTCCCAACTGGCATCGAAGCCGAGTTGGAAGATACCTGTTTCGCTGGAAATGCCGGGCAGGTTGGTGATCCGTCCGATACCCTGGGGAAGCCCGCCACGGAGGCGTTGCGTACTGGCTGCGGCCGAGAGGTTCGGGCGCTGGGTGGAGGCTTCCACACCAGCCTGTCCGCGTGCTTCCCGAACCCGCGCCAGGGCGATGCGAATGTCAAGGTTCGCGTTGAGGGCGCGTTCCACGAGGTGCGTCAATTGCGCGTCATGAAAGTGTGTCCACCAGGTGTCGAGTCTGGCGGATTGTGGTGAAACCCCCTCGCCCATGGGTGAGGTCCAGGCGGAAGGCGTCTCGACGACGACTTTGCGAATCGGCGGTCTGGCCGCACAACCGGCAACCACCACGGCAAGGCACAGTGTCGCTCCGGCGCGAAGCCAGTCCTTCGGTACATCACCTGTCATGGCTGCCCTCCCTGGTCAATGTAAACATCCATTTGTTGCCCGACGAAAATCGGGGTGTCCTTCGTGGTCACGCGGTAAATCACCTGGAACACCCGGGTATCCACCCGCTCGGTGGCATCACCGGTGAGTGATTTCTTGGGAATGACCAGCGGTTCCTGGCGAACGAACTCCAGCGGCAGGGCCACGTTGGCCTGCCCACGTAGGTAGCCGACGGCCTTGGAACCAGGACGCACTTTGTGGGCTTCGTTCTCGTCAATTTCCACCCGGACATGGAGCTGATCGGCGCTCCCCAGAATGAGAAGCGGCTTCGTCAGTTGACCGGCCTGGGCATATTCGCCGGGATGAACGTTGCACTGAAGGATGGTGCCGTCGGTCAGCGCACGGATGGTCAGGCGTTCGAGATCGGTTTCAATCCGCTTCACATGGGCTTCCGCCAGTTTGACCTCGCTGCGGGCGACATCGAGATCGGCTTTCCACGTGCCGGCCTCCAGCCGCGCAAGCTGGGCCTGGGCTTCCTCATGACGCGCTTTGGCGGCGGCAACCGCAAAACGGCGCTGCTCGACTTCTTCGGTGCGGACCGCGCGCTGGTCGGCAACCTGCTCGATACGTTTGAGGTTTCCTTCGGCATCCGCCAGTTGCGCGGCGGTTTCCTGTACCCGCGCGGCAAGGGCCGGGCGGTCGGCGCTCCATGGCGCCTGTTCGAGGCGCTCCAGCCGGGCGCGCGCCACCGCCAGGGACTGGCGCCGCACCAGAAGCTCCGCCTGAAGGTCACGTCCGTCGAGTTCAAACAGCCGGTCGCCGGGTTTGACCCTGTCCCCGACGGCCACGAAGACGCGCATCACGAGTCCCGCCACCGGGGTGTTGATGGCAATGTTTTCGCTGCTGGCTTCGATGAGTCCCACACCGGCCACACTCCGGGCATGGACGGCGCGGGGCGGCGGCGCCGGCGGCCGTTCGGCTGTTCGGACCGGTTGGGAGACATAGACGGAATAGCCCGCATAACTGAGCGCCGCGACCGTGACAAGCGGCAGTGTCCAGACTTGAAATTTCATACGTCCTGCCTTTCCGTGTGTGTAACCCGTCCATCGGCCATGTGGGCAATGGCATGGGCAAAGTTGAAGATGCGGCTGTCGTGCGTCACAACAATGACGGCACGGCCCGGTCCAACGGCAACAGAGGTGAGCAGCTCCATGACGGCCCGGCCCGTGACACCATCGAGCGCCGAGGTCGGCTCATCGCACACAATGAGCCGTGGTTCGTGAATCACCGCCCGCGCCAGCGCCACGCGCTGCTGCTGGCCGCCGGAAAGCTGTGAGGGGAAACTCGATACCCGATGGGACAGCCCCAACTGGCTGAGCAATGCGGTGGCACGTGCCACCGCACGGGCGCGCGGCACGCCGGCCGCCAGCAGGGGGACGGCGACGTTCTCGGCGGCGGTAAGGGCCGGAAGCAGGTTGAACTGCTGAAAGACAAAACCAAGGTGCCGCCGGCGAAACTGTACCTGCCGGGTGTTGGACAGCCGCGAGGGCGTCTGTCCCAGAACGTGAACTTCACCTTCGGTGGCCTCCAGGAGTCCGGCGATAATGGAGATGAGTGTTGTTTTGCCGGAGCCGCTTTCACCGACCAGAAAGGTCATTTCACCAAATCTGGCCTCAAAGTCGGCGCCACGCAGGGCGAGGGTTCTGGATTCACCCTGTCCAAAGACTTTCGTCACGCCATGGCAGGCAACGGCCGGGCCTCCGGTCGCTGGCAGGACGCCTCCACGTTCAGGTTCCAAGGGTGTGGTGTGGTTCATGGTCATTGGCCTCCAAAGCCACTGCATCCGGGAAAAAGTCCTTTAGGATATGCGTCATGGGATGTGCGTCATCTCCAGGGCGCGACGGCCTAGCCGCGAAAGACGATGGCGGGTTCGAGAAAGAGCACCTTGCGAATGCTCAGCAGGCTGGCCAGCAGGACGATGAAAAACACGACGCCGCCCGTGCCGATGGCGACCTGCCAGAGCAGGATGAAACCGCGCAGTTGAATGGCGGCGTCCCGCGTCAGATCAAAAAATGCCGCGCACATGGCCATGCCCAAGGCATAGCCGATGATGCCCACTACCACCGCTTGCAGCAGGATCATGCTGACAATCCGCAGGTTTGTGACGCCAATGGCCTTGAGGGCGCCAAACTGTTTGAGGTTTTCAATCGTGAAGATGTAGAAGGTCTGCCCGGCCACGACCGTCCCCACCACGAGCGCAATGAGGACGGTAATGCCAAAGTTGACCGGAATGCCCGTATTGCGGATGTAGTAACCGATGGTTTCCCACTCGAACGCCTCGCCCGTCATGGCTTTGAGCTTTGGGGAGGTTTCGCCAATCCGGCGGCAGAGGTCGGGAATATCCACGCCAGCGGCGGCCTTGACCAGAATGAAAGACAGATGATTGCGCTCACGTCCGACGTAGTTCACGGCCTGGCTGTAGCGCGTAAACATGACGGGGAACGTGGCGAACGGCGCGCTGGCTTCGCAGATGCCGACAATCGTCACCCGTCGGTCATTCATTTCCATGACCTGTCCGACGCTGAGCGGGGCCTTGGGGAAGAAAAAGTAAAATCCTGCGCGGTCAATGATGACCGCATCCGGCTGCCGGAGGTCTTCAATGCGGCCCACGAGCATGCGCCGGGGGGCGCCGACCAGCGTTTCATCATCGAGTCCCATCAGAATGACGGTTCGGAACCGTCCGTCTGCCGCGCGTACCCGTGGATTACCCTTGAAGAGCCGTACGGCCCACTCGACTCCGGAAATGCCCCGGACGCGGTACAGATCGTTGGTGGTGAGCGCGGCGACTTCATCAATGTACTGGGTTTCTTTGTCCATCACCCACAGATCGGCATCGGGAATATCCCTGATCTGGCTGCGGGTGCGGTTCATCAGCCCGGAGAAGATGGATGCCTGGTGCGCCATGAGAAATGATGCAAAGGCAATGGAGAACACCAGACCAAGAAATTTGGAACGGTCGCCAAGGAGCATTTTGAGCGCGACGAAATTCATGGCTACCTCACGGTGCTGGGGATGGCGTGTGTGGGGGCGTGGTGTCCGGGGTGTCTGAAGCGGGGCCGATGTCCTGGACTGGTACGCTGGTGCGAAGCAGGTTGCTGGTTGCGTGTGCCAGACAGCGCTGGCCGGCGTCATAAAGCCAGCACTCGGCATTGATGATGTTTTTGCCGTGGCGTATGACGCGCGTGGTGGCGGTGATGACCGCCCCGGCCGGGACGCTGCCAAGAAAGTCAATGGTGAGGTTGACGGACGTATAAAACACCTCCACGTCGAGCGTGCCGTGGACAGTGGCGCCGATGACTTCATCCATGATGGCTGCGGCTGCGCCGCCGTGCAGGATACCGGCAGGATTGGTCATGTCTTCCCGGACGATGAAGGTGAAGGTGGTCTCGCCGGGCCGGGCCGCGGTGAGCGTTCCGCCCAGCCAGCGCGCCAGAGGGGAGGGGCTGTGGGTGGCGAGAGGGCAGCCAATCAGACGGCGGAAGCGTTCCAGGCGGGTGCTGTTCATAACGGCGTCCTTTTTTTGAACAATGTTCACTTTCAGGGAAAAAAATGAGCGGTCACCCCTGCCGGCGGCGCACGCCGTCGAGCAGCAGGGTGAGCATGCGCTCGATGAGCCGGCGCCTGGCAACGAAGGGAAAGTCAGGCTGGGTGATGAGCAGGGACGTGAGACCATGCGCGGCTGCCCACAGCGCCTGGGCCGTGGTTTCGGGGTCTTCGTCCGT
The DNA here is from genome assembly GCF_018304765.1 of Chloracidobacterium sp. N. Taxonomy (NCBI): domain Bacteria; kingdom Pseudomonadati; phylum Acidobacteriota; class Blastocatellia; order Chloracidobacteriales; family Chloracidobacteriaceae; genus Chloracidobacterium; species Candidatus Chloracidobacterium aggregatum. The sequence continues at coordinate 542,616 of NZ_CP072643.1, read as the reverse complement.
GAGATGCCCGTCGCTGATGGCACGCCGTACGGCCTGGCGCAGGTTGTCAAAACAGGCTGGACCGTGTTTGAGTTTGTAATGCTTGCGTTCCCCCTCAAAGAGGGCTTCGTTCTGGACAAACGCCAACAGGTAGTGGTTGGGGTGACTGAGCCCGAACTCGATGTAGGTGCGCAGCCCACGGCGCAACGCCGTGAGGCTGTCGGTTTCGCGCAGGGAGATGTGCCGCAGTTTGGCGTCGAGTTCGGTGAAGGTCTCGGTCAGCAGGGCGTCGAGCAGTTCGGACTTGTCCTGGAAGTAGAGATAGATGGTGGCGGGGGAGTATTCGATTTTTTCGGCAATTTTGCGCAGTGAGGTGTGCTGGTAGCCTTCAGTCACGAAAAGGTCGCGGGCGGCATCGAGAATCAGCCGCCGGACATTGGCCTTGTGCCGACTTTTGCGCTCTTGTACACCCATAGCCGGATTTCCTTCCGAATACTGTTAGCTTAGTGAACGGCGTTCATTTTTGTCAAGGGACTTTTTTCTGAACCGCCCTGTGTCCCGGACGGGTTCCGGCGGCAGGGACGGAATGGAGTGTGACCATGAACCGGAAAGCCTGGTTGGCTTGCATTCTGGTTGGCATGCTGGGATTGGCGTGCCTCAGCCCTGTACTGGTTGAGACAACAAGTGGTGCACCGGCGCGGACAACTCCGGGAGACCGCATCACAGGGCGCACCTTTGCGACACGCTCAGAGGTCATTGCGCGCCACGGCATGGCCTGCACCAGTCAGCCGCTGGCGACGCAGGTGGCCGTCGAAATTCTCAAACGGGGCGGCACGGCCGTGGATGCCGCCATTGCCGCCAATGCCGTGCTCGGCGTGGTTGAACCAACCGGCTGTGGCATCGGCGGCGACCTGTTTGCGCTGGTCTGGGACCCCAAAACAAAGCGCCTGCACGGACTCAACGCCAGCGGGCGGTCGCCCAAACGCCTGACCCTTGATGAGTTCCGGCGGCGGAACCTGACGCGCATCCCGTCCTACGGACCACTGCCCGTCACCGTGCCGGGCTGTGTGGACGGCTGGTTTGAACTGCACGGGCGTTTCGGCCGGCTGCCGATGAAAGACCTGCTGGCACCGGCCATCGGTTATGCGCGTGACGGGTTTCCGGTCTCCGAACTCATTGCCTACTACTGGGAGCGCAATGTCGCGGCGCTGGCGCCGTTTCCCAACGTCCGTGACGTGTATGCCCCGAACGGCCGCACCCCACGCAAGGGCGATGTGTTTCGCAATCCCCAACTCGCCGCCACGCTCGAAAAGATTGCTGCCGGGGGGCGGGAAGTCTTCTACCGGGGAGAGATCGCGCGGGTCATCGCCGACTTCATGGCCCGGCAGGGGGGCTTGCTGGATGCCGAAGATTTGGCTGCCCATCGCTCCGACTGGGTGGAACCAATTGCGACCAACTATCGCGGCTACGATGTCTGGGAGTTGCCGCCAAACGGGCAGGGGCTGGCGGCCCTGCAGATGCTGAACCTGCTCGAAGGCTATGACCTGGCGAAGTTCGGCTTCGGCAGCCGCGAGCACATCCACTATTTTGTCGAGGCCAAAAAGCTGGCTTATGAAGACCGCGCCAGGTTTTATGCAGACCCGGCCTTTGCCCAGGTTCCGGTTGCGGAACTGCTGTCGAAGTCATACGCCGCAGAGCGCCGCAAGCTGATTCATCCCGTCCGGGCCGGCGCGCGGTACGAAGCCGGTGAGCCGGCGCTCAAAGCTGGCGACACCATTTACCTCACCACGGCCGACCGGGACGGCATGATGGTTTCACTCATTCAGAGCAACTACCGGGGCATGGGGTCAGGGATGGTGCCCGACGGCCTGGGATTTATGCTGCACGACCGGGGGGAGATGTTTTCGCTCGAAGCCGGTCACGCCAACGTCTATGCCCCCGGCAAGCGTCCGTTTCACACCATCATTCCAGCTTTCGTCACCAAAGACGGGCGTCCGTGGATGAGTTTTGGGGTGATGGGCGGTGGCTTCCAGCCGCTGGGACACGTCCAGATACTCATCAACATCATTGACTTTGGGATGAATCTTCAGGAAGCGGGTGACGCACCGCGCATAGACCACCAGGGTTCCTCGGAGCCGACGGGCGAGCGCGCCACCGGAGTCGGGACGGTGACGCTGGAAACCGGGTTTCCCTATGAAGTGGTGCGGGAACTCATCCGGTCAGGCCACCGCGTCGGTGTTTCCGTCGGGGACTATGGCGGCTATCAGGCCATCCGGTGGGACGCCGAACAGGGCGTCTATTACGGAGCTTCCGAATCCCGCAAGGACGGACAGGCTGCCGGGTATTAGATCGGTTCCAGCCGGATGGGGTGGGGGCAGCGTTGCGTAACCCTTCCAATCGCCATACAATCGGTTGCATAGCGGCTGTAACCAATCAGTCACAGTTGAGGTTGCAGGTCTGGTTGGTTGTGTGCAGCGCCTATTTCGCCAAGGCGCGGTCAAGAGACGCCATGCCGTCCACCGAACTCCACGAATTGCTTCGGCAAGCCATCGAGTCGGCCAAGTCTGGCGACAAGGCGCGCGCGCGTGGACTCCTCATCGAAGTGACCGAAGCTGACCCAAACAACGAAGTCGCCTGGATGTGGCGGGCTTCGGTATCGCTGACGCCAAAGGACGCTGCGTGGTGCCTGACCAAGGTGCTGAACATCAACCCGGCCAATCGGCAGGCCCAGGAGTGGCTGGATAAAATCCGGCAGTTACAGGACCAGCCGCCAGCCGTGACCAGACCACTCGTGACAGGTTCCCCAGAGCCACCTGGGCGTTCGGGTTCGACCGGTGCGCACCAGGTTACACCCTCCCCGGATTCGCCGACGGTCAGTGATCTGCCCTCATTTTCGGCGCCGCCTTCGGTTTCGCCGGACCGCCCGCCGTCACCCACCCCGCCGCGGGCAGCAGCCACGGTGCAGGCGATGCCGGCGGTCACGGCCCCGCGCCCGGCGCCGGCGCCGGTGCGTCCGGCCCCTGGGAAAACCGGTGAGATGGAAAAAGTCGAGCCAAGCCTCCGGCCCGAACCGCCTCCCGGAGCCAAAGTCATCCTGGCCGTGGATGACAGCCTGACGGTACGGCGGGTCATCACCCAGGCTTTGGAAAGCCAGGGCTATCGGGTCATCACGGCGGCGGATGGCTACGAGGCGCTGGCCAAGCTGAAGGACATCACCCCCGATCTCGTGATTCTCGATGTGGCTTTGCCGGGGGGGATGGCATGGCTACCAACTCTGCAAGCAGATTCGCGCAGAAAATCACGGCGCAGCATTCCGGTGATTATGCTCTCCAGCCGGGAGAGCCTTCTGGACAAGGTGCAGAGCCGGTTGGCTGGGGCGGCGCAGTACCTGCCCAAACCCCTTCAAGACGGAAGACCTGCTGCTGGGTGTCCGTCGCCATCTCAGGCAATAATACGCCCAAACCATTGGCTCCATTGATGTTTGGAGCCTGTACGGAACAACGTGGCTACTTTTGGATCACTTTCTGACCTGGACCTTCTGACACTCACCCAGATTCTCTGCCGCGCCGGCCGCCTGGCGGCACTTGAACTCGTACAGGATGAGCAATGCGGCTGGATATACTTTGAAAACGGCCGGGTGGTGCTAACGCCATGCTGGACACGCTGGCTGGCGAGCCGGCGCCTCCTTGCCCTGCTCCGCTGGAAGTCCGGGCGTTTTCGCGTCATACCCGGCTTTTTATGCCCCTGACCAGACATTGGAGCTGTCCTGGCCCGAACTGACGGTACTCGTCCCTGAACCTGCCGTCGGGGAAGTGGCATGTACCGTAAGTAGCGAGTAGCGAGTAGCGAGTGGCGAGTAGCGAGTGGCGAGTGGTGAGGGTTACTCCACGCGGGCGTAGCTGCGCGCCTTGAGCAATTCATCCAGGACCAGGTTGGCCGTACTTTCGTCCGTCTGCCAGAAGGGTGAATTTCTGTTGCAACACGGCTTCAAAGTGCTGGGTCAGTCTGGCGTCCGGCCGCCTGTTTGGACGGGAAGGGTTCGGAATAGAGAATGGTTTGGCGCACGACCTCGGTGACACGTCCGTTCGGATTCAACGGTTCGTTCCCGAAGGCCTGTCAGCAGGTAGTACGCGGTATCCTTGATGGTGACGAGATAGACTTCGACCGAATCGAACTTCCCAATGTAGCGGATGTCATCGGCTTCAAGGAATGTCCCGCCCGATACTTTGCTCGGGTTTGACCGGGGCTGGCTCGGGCGCTGTCCGCGCAAGATGCCTGGTCAGCCGTCCATCTGTGACCCGGACTTCCGCAATCTGGAGGGTCTCCGGGCGCGGACTGCTGGAGAAGTTTGAAGCCAGGGCGTCAAAGTCCTGCTTGGCAATCGGCATAGGCCTGCCGGGCGGCGAGGTAGAGGCGAAGAGGTGGGCATGGTGCGGTAGAGCCGCGACACCTGCTCGTGAAAAATACTGCAACCGCTCACGACAGCTCGAAATCCGGCCACCCAGCGTCTCGAACTGCCTGCGGTAAGCCTCAAAACCCTTGCCGCGACGCGCCTTGTCACCTCCCTGCAACCCGGCGACATAGCTCGCAAGCTCGCCCTGCAGAGCCGCGATTTCACCCCGCAGCGCCTTGATGGCGGCTGGCAGTTCACTGTCGGACGCGCCCTCGGCCTGCGCCCAAGCCGGCTCGACCGTGACCAGATTGACAGTAAAGAAAAGAAACAGGAACGGCACAGCCGTGAGCCATTTCATCCACGACATTGCAGCTTCCTCGTCAGTTTGGGAAGTTTGGTCGCACACTGAAGACCGGTGCCAAGCCAGATGCAGCGGAAACGCCAGAATTTACTGCCGTGACATCTATGTTACGCCGCGCTTTACGACAGTGTAAAGGCTTATTTATCTGGTCGGGTGAACCGTCCATGGCGGCTGATGCGGCACGGGTGCCCACAGGGGCGCTTCACCCTGCCCCCGGGAACTGACCGTGCCGCATGCCGCCAGAGGTGGCGCTAGAGGATGAGATTGCCGGTGACGCTGAAGGCCCCGGAGGGCAGTTGCATGGCTGCGGCCGACACAATCGGCAACCGCACGCCAAGGATGGTCATGTCATCCCGCTGTGGCTCGTTTTGCTGGAACTGGCTCATTTCCTTTTCGAGCGCAAAACGCTGACCGAGGCAGGTCATCGGGGCGACTTCGAGCAGCTTGTCACGCAGGCGCCGCGCTCCATAGCGTTCGGACTGCGGGTTGGCCCTGGTCAGCATAGCCGTCCGTGGTCAGGTAGAGCATGGCCCCACGTGGCAGTTCGAGTTCGTGGTTGGTGTACTGCCAGCCTTCCCGCTTGCGTCCGCCACCAATCGTGCGCCGATCACCTTTGATCTCCTCGAGGTCCCACCGACGGTTTCCTGTTGGGATACAACATAGAGCGGGCGGGCGCGCTCCAGCGAAGGTGACTTTGGAGTCGTCCAGCCGGCAGAGGCAAATTTCCATTCCGTCGTCAATTTCGAGCCGCCGACTCGTCTGGCGCAGCGAGTGCAGCACGCCATCATGCAACTGTTCGAGAATCGTGCCCGGCAGGTGGCGTGGGTTCTGGGCGACGATCTGGTTGAGCAGCGTCGTGCCCACCATCGAGAGAAAGGCCCCCGGCACACCGTGCCCGGTGCAGTCGGCCACCGCCAGGTAGAACACAGTGTGTTTCTTCGTCCTTGACGATGTGCGTCCCAGTAGAAATCACCCGATACAATGTCCCGTGGTTTGTAGATGAGAAAGTACTGGGTGATGAGTGCATCCAGTTTGGCCTCGGAAGGCAGAATGGCGCGCTGGATTCGCTCGGCATTGCGGATACTGTCCAGTATGCGCATGTTCTGCCGACGGTACTCATCCCGCTCCTGCGCGATCTGTTTGACCCGGTCTTCCGAGGCCACCGCGCAGCGTCACCAGATACCGCTCCAGATCGTGGATGAGGGTCTGGTTTTCCTGCCGCAGCGCCGCCACTTCGGCCGCAGCTTCCAGCGTCTGACGTGCAGCAAAACACATCCAGCGGCAGGCCAATGTAGCGAAAGTCGCGCAGGGCGTCCGGCGTTCCGAGCGTGCTGACGATGCGGTTGGTTTCGATGAGCAGGATGCCTTGCGGCGGTTTTGTGCCACTTGGGGATGTCCCCCACGATGGCTTCGCCAGAGACCCACACCGGGGCGGTTCGCCACACAGGATGATGGGCGCTGTGGCCCGGCCCGGCCTGCTCCCGCAGGTCGGCTTCAGTGGCCACCGGCCACGAATATGAAGCGCGAGCCGAACGCCTGGCTCAGCTCGCGCAGGAACCCTTCCGGGACACCAATGGCAAAAACCGCGACGGATTGCTGCTGTTGAGATGGATGGTTCATCAAGCGCCCTTACGACCAGGCATCACAGTGCAGGGAATGACTCACCGGCTTCCACCATGGCCAGCAACCGCGCCGGTGGGTGAAGCGTTCTCCGTACCTGGCGGCCAGGGCCTGGGCGCGTTCAACAAAGGCCCCGAACGCCGTAGCCGTTGATGAACTGCAACGTCCCACCGGTGTAGGCCGGGAAGCCCCAGCCAAACAGGCTGCCGATGTTGGCATCCGCCACCGAACGCACCACGTTTTCTTCGAGGCAGCGAACGGTTTCAAGCGCCTGAATGAACAGCAACCGGTCGCGGATGTCCTCGAAAGGCAAGGCGGTCTGGGCTGGGAAAAGCTCCTGTAGTCCCGACCAGAGGAACTTTTTGCCTTCGGGCGGATATTCGTAGAAACCGGCGCCGGCCGCCTTGCCGGCGCGTCCCTGGGCCAGCATGGCGTCAAGGACGCGATTCGACGGCTGCTCCGGGATGGGTTTGCCTTCCGCTGCCAGAATCACGCATCCGTCTGCTGGCGTACGTAGTGCATCAGCTTCAGGCTCACCTCGTCCGAAACGGCCAGCGGGCCAACCGGCATCCCGGCCTGCATCCCGGCGGCCTCGATGACGCTGGGCCGGCTGGCCTTCAAGCAACAGCGTCATGCCTTCCGAGGTGTAGGTGGCAAACACCCGCGAGGTGTAAAACCCACGCCGGTCGTTGGACGACGATGGGCGTCTTTTTGATCTGCCGGACGAAATCAAAGCTGCGCGCCAGGGTTTCCGGCGAGGTCTTTTCGCCGACGATGATTTCAACCAGCGGCATTTGTCCACGGGCGAAAAGAAGTGCAGCCCGATGAAGTTTTCCCGGCCGCTCGGACACCTGGGCCAGACTGGTAATCGGCAGGGTGGATGTGTTTTGAGGCAAAAATGGCCGTTGGCGCCAGTTGCGCTTCGGCTTCCTGGGTGGCTTCCTTCTTGATGGCCCGGTCTTCAAGACGGCCTCGATGATGAGCTCACAGCCACGCAGGTCTTCAGCCTTCGTCGTTGGGTGGATACGCGCCAGCGTCGCCGCCAAGATCGGCTTCGGTCATCCGGCCTTTCCCGACCCGTGGGCGGAGCACCTTTTCCGTGTAGGACTTGCCCTTTTCGGCCTGTTCCAGCGTGACATCCTTGAGGACAACCTCCAGTCCGGCCATGGCGCAGGCATAGGCAATGCCGCTGCCCATCATCCCGGCCCCCAGGACGCCGACTTTGGAGAAGGTGGCCGGGGGAATACCGGCCGGACGACTGCCGCCGCCATTGATCTTGTTGAGGCTGAAACCAGAAGGCCGCGATCATGTTTTTGGCAACCTGCCCTGTAGCCACGTTCGCCAGGTAGCGCGATTCGATGCGGTCGGCCGTATCGAAGTCCACCAGCGTCCCTTCCACGGCGGCGCTCAGGATGGCCCAGTGGGGCCGGGAAGTTCCCCCGGGTTTTCTTGAGCAGCACGGCCGGATGCGGCCGCCAGCATCTGCGCCACCTTCGGCGTGCGCGCATCGCCGCCGGGCAGCCGGTAGCCCTTCGTATCCCACGGTTTGGCGCGGCTCTGGATTGGCCTGAATCCAGGCTTTGGCCTTGGCAATGAGTTCTTCGGGGTTGCCGCCAGTTCGTTGACGATGCCCAGCGTCCTGGCTTCCGCTGGAGAGAGCCGTTTGCCTTCGGTCAGCAGCGGGAGCGCCGTTTCAAGCCCCAGCAGGCGTGTCAGGCGCGTGATGCCGCCGCCGCCGGGAATGAGGCCCAGGGTCACTTCCGGCAAACCCACCTGCGCGTCCGGGCGGTCAATGAGAATGGCGGTAGTGGCACGCCAGCGCCAGTTCCAGTCCGCCGCCCATCGCTGCGCCATTGATGGCTGCGACAAAGGGTTTCCCAAACGTTTCCATGCCGCGAAAGATGCGCTTGACCTGCTGGATTTCCTGAAACAATGCCGCCGGATCCACGCACTTCCAGCATCGGCTCCAGGTCGGCGCCGGCCAGGAACGTCTTTTTCGCCGAGGTGATGATGACACCCGTCAGCTCGGTTTCGGCCTTGAGCCGGGCGAAGGTTTCCGCCAGCGCTGCGTTGAACTCGGCGTTGATGACGTTGGCCGACCGCTGCGGCATGTCCATTGTGATGGTAACAATGTTGTCCGTGTCTTTTTCGTACCGAAACACCATAGGCTCCCTTTCTGGTCAGATTCTCCGCCTGGTCAGACCCGTTCGATGATGGTGGCAATACCCATGCCGCCGCCGACACACAGGGTGATGAGCGCTGTGGCCTTCTGGCGACGTTCCAGTTCGTCGAGCGCCGTGCCGAGCAGCATCGCACCGGTCGCACCCAGGGGATGCCCCATGGCAATCGCGCCGCCGTTGACGTTGATCTTGTCGGGGTCAATGTCCATGTCGCGGGCAAATTTCAGGACGACCGAGGCAAAGGCTTCATTGACTTCAAAGAGATCAATGTCGGCCGTCGTCATCCCGGCCTTGGCCAGGGCTTTGCGCGTGGCCGGCAGCGGGCGGTGAGCATAATGGTTGGCTCACTGCCGGTCACGGCCGCGGCGACAATCCGGGCGCGGGGCTTCAGACCCAGCGCCCTCGCCCTTTTTCCCGGCTTCCGACAAGCACCAGCGCCCGCACCATCCACAATGCCAGACGAGTTGCCGGCCGTGTGGACGTGCCGAATCCGCTCGACGCCGGGATACCGCAACTGCGCCACCGGCATCGAAGCCAATCCCGCCCATTTCGGCAAAGGAAGGCTTGAGTTGCGCCAGGGCTTCGAGCGTCGTGTCCGGGCGGATGTGTTCGTCCCGGTCAAGCACCAGCATCCCATTGAAGTCCGTAACCGGAATGAGTGAACGCTGGAAGTAGCCGTTGGCTGTCGCCTGGGCTGCACGCTGGTGCGAACGCAAGGCATAGGCGTCCACGTCTTCACGCGAAAAGTTTTCGAGTGTTGCAATCAAATCCGCCCCAATGCCCTGCGGGACGAATCGGAGCGTGGCGCTGACTTTGGGATCGAGCATCATCGGGCCGCCGTCGGAACCCATCGGCACGCGGCTCATGGACTCCACGCCGCCCCCGATGACCAGGTCTTCCCAGCCGGAGCGCACCCGCATGGCGGCGTGGTTGACCGCCTCCAGACCCGAAGCGCAGAACCGGTTGATTTGCTGTCCGGCAACGGTTTCGGCATAGCCGGCATAGAGCGCCGCCGTCTTGGCAAGGTTGGCGCCCTGGTCGCCAATGGGCGTCACGCAGCCAAGGATGATGTCGTCCACTTCGTCAGTAGCGAAGCCGTTGCGCCGCTGAAGTTCCCGCAAAAGCTGGGTGACAAGATCAATTGGCTTGATTTCGTAGAGCGCGCCGGAGGACTTACCACGGCCGCGCGGAGTACGAATCGCGTCAAAGATGAAAGCGTCGCGCGTCATCAGGAAAACAACCCCTTGTCGGTGAGGATGATGGTGAGGTCAAGGCAGGCGACATCCTACACGAAGCCGGGCTGTCCAAACAGCCCTTTTGCCCCGTAAATCCAGCCCTTCGGCATCAGGTGCGGGTCTGTCCTTCGCCCAGAACGACAAACTTCTGCGTCGTCAGTTCGCGGGCACCCATCGGGCCAAAGGCATGGAGTTTGGTCGTGCTGATGCCGATTTCAGCGCCGAGGCCGAGTTGTTGCCCGTCGGCAAAGCGGGTTGAGGCATTGACCACGACGGTGGAGGAGTCAATGTCGCGGAGAAAGCGCATGGCTGTCGCATGGTCGCGGGTGATGATGGCTTCGGTGTGCTGTGAACCGTAGGTCTGAATGTGCGCCACGGCGGCGGCATAGTCGTCCACGATTTTGACGGCCAGAATGTTGTCCAGAAACTCGCAGCCAAAGTCAGAAGGCTGCGCCGCCACGATCCGGTCGGACGCATAGCCCCGCTCACGCAGCGCCTGTTGGGTACGCTCACAGACGCGCAGCTCGACGCCGGCTGCCACCAGCGCCTGAACTGTCGGGAGCAGGCAGGTCTCGACGGCAGCCGCGTGAATGAGCAGGGTTTCGGTGGCATTGCACGTCGCCGGACGCTGGGCCTTGGCATTGACCACAACCGGAACGGCGATGGCCGGGTCGGCGCTGGCATCCAGATAGGTGTGGCAGACACCTTCATAGTGCTTGATGACCGGAATCCGTGAGTGCCCGGCAACAAAGCGGATGAGTTCCTTTCCGCCGCGTGGAATCACAAGATCAACGAGGTCATCGCAGGCCAGCAGTTCGGCGACTATGGCGCGGTCGGGCGTGGGGATGACCGTCACCAGCGCCGGCGGCAGACCGAACGATTCCAACACCGCGCCCATCAACTGCCCCAACGCCTGGTTGGAATGAAACGCCTCCGAGCCGCCGCGCAGCACGACGGCATTGCCGGCCTTGAGGCACAGCGCCGCCGCATCCACGGTCACGTTGGGGCGCGATTCATAGATGATGGCCACAACTCCCAGCGGAATCCGCATCCGTCCCACGAGCAGGCCGTTGGGCTGCCGGCGCAGTTCGGCAATTTCGCCAACCGGGTCGGGTTGGGCGGCTATCTCCCGCAAACCTTCGACCATGGCAGTCAACGTTTTGTCGGTCAGCGCGAGGCGGTCCCGCAGCGGCGCGGCCAGCCCGGCGCGTTCAGCCGCAGCCAGGTCTTCCGCATTGGCGGCCTGCAGGGTGGCGCGCCGGGCGTCAATGGCATCGGCCAGCGCCAGCAGGACCTGATGTTTGATGTTGGCATTGAGGGTGGCGGCCCGGCGGCTGGCTTGTTTCGCAGCCATGAGGTGGTGGCGTAGTTCAAACATACGGCAGGGCAAATCCAGATGGGTCAGTCCAGAAGACCGAGGGCGCGCAAATCGGCGCGTGGTTCGTCAAAGGAGCAGGAGCCGTAAGAGCGGCAAAAACTCTGCCGCGCCGCCGCGATAGCTTCCGTTGGAAGGGTCTGGCAGTGCCAGGTCACACCGGCGTCCGTGAACTGAAAGTTCGACACGTCTTCTTCGAGGAGCACCCGTTCGACGTTGTCCGGGGCCATGCCATGCCAGGCGAAGGCGGCGGCCAGAAAGACGTTCAGAAAACCGTGCATGAGTCCCTGCGGGCTGTCAGGGGCGTAGGTCAGGGGATACATGGCGCGGATGGGATGATGGAGTCCGGCCGTGGCCTTGAACGGCACCCGCCAGTCAGCAGCGCGGAGGATGAAGCTCGCCACAGTTTCAGGCGAAGGGAACGCCTCGGCTGTCAGTCCGCCGGTGCGGATTTTGGCCCCGGCCCCCAGTTCGCGCAGCGTCGCCCACATCACTTCGCGCTCGTCCGTCGGATTCAGTTCGATGAAGACCTGAGCTGTGGGCCAGCGTTCCACGAACCGCCGTACCACGGCCGGATCGTTGGTTTTGGCTTCGACCGCCACCACATGCAATCCGTCCGGGGGCAGATCGGTAGCTTCAACGAGCAGGCTGACCGGCCAGCGGAACGGTGGGTCGTCCGGCGAGGCCGCCATCTGGGTTGCCGACTGGAAAGCGCTGACCTGGCCGGCCGGGAGCACAAATGCCCCCAGCATCCAGGCATCGGCCGAGGTGCGGAAACGCCGGTAGTTCTCCACGGCGTTTGCCAAATCCAGCGCCGCCGGCGGGAACAGCCCGGCGTAGTCAATGAGCCGTGACAGCAGTGCTTGCAGCGAGGCGGTAGTCATGGATGGAAGGCCCTGGAAGCTGAGAATTTGAGGACGAAGCGTGGTTGACGGCGCGCCGGATGAACGCCGCCGTCGCTGCCAGCGTGCGCCGTCCTTCCGGGATAAGGCGGCAGAAAATCGGCCACACGTGCGGCAGGTCGGCTTCGATGTGCAACTCGACCGAAACACCGGCGGCTTCCGCACGTGCTGCCAGGCGGCGGGCATCGTCAAGCAGCACTTCGCTGGAACTGGCAAAGACCAGCAACGGGGGAAGCCCATGCAGGTCGGCGTAAAGCGGCGAAACCAGCGGATGGTCGGGCGGTGTGTCCCCGGCATAAATGCGGCCGGCAAGGCGGATACCCGCGCCGTAAAACATCACATCCCGGTCGGTATTGGTTTCGAGCGTTTCACCCGTGCCGGCCAAATCCGTCCAGGGCGAGTAGAGTACCGCGCCAGCCGGTTGGGGCAGACCCAGCTCACGCAGCCGGACCAGGGTGGAGAGCGTCAGCCCCCCGCCTGCCGAGTCGCCGGCCAGGACGAGTTGGCGCGGTGCCATCCGCTGCCCTTCAATCAGCCAGCGGTAGGCGGCAACAGCATCATCGAGAGCTGCCGGGAAGCGGTGTTCCGGGGCCAGCCGGTAATCCAGCGCGAAGACCCGTCCGCGCAGAAGTGTGGCCAGTGTTACGGTGATAGGGCGATGGGTTCGTGGCGAACAGGCGATATAGCCTCCGCCGTGGAGATACAGCACCGTGGCAGGCGGATAGTCCGTCTTCCACGCCAGCCATTCACCCCGGATGATGTCGCTGTCCAGCGTGGTCAGGGACACGGTACGAATGTGCAGGTCTTCAGGAATCGCCGGCTGAACGTAGCCGGGCATGTGTCCCAGCTTCTGTCGCGCCTGACGCACGATCTGCATTTCGTCCTGCGAGGTCGGCTTGCGCTTGATTTTGAAGGCGATGAAGCGCGCGAGCGCTGCTGCCTGCCAGCTTGCCATAGGGGTTTTCGATACTCCACGTGACGGGCAATGGTATCGGCGCCTGGGGGCAGACACCGCACGGGTACGACCTGCAATCCTAGTCCGTTTCAACCAAACTTGCACCCTGTGGGGAAGTTGGTGCCGGTTCGGGAGCGGCCGGTACGCCGGCCGGCTGTTCATGAGTCAGGCAGTGCAGGGTGCCCAGCCCCCAGACCAAATCCACGGCATGGATACCGCACACGGTCCGATTCGGAAAGCACTCACCGAGAATGCCAAGCGCCACGCGGTCGTTGGGATCGTTGAACGTGGGCACGAGAACCAGCCCGTTGGCGATGTAAAAGTTGGCATAACTGGCCGGCAATCGCTGGCCGGCAAAGATGAGTGGGCGCGGCATCGGCAGACGGATGACCTCGGGACGTGAGCCGTCGGGCAGCCGGAAATCCTGCGCGCGCTCGTGGTTTTCCTTGAGCGCTGCGTAGTTGGCATCGCCGGCATCGGTTTCATCGCACAGCACCAGTGTCGTCGGATTGACGAACCGGGCCAGATCGTCCACGTGGCCGTGGGTGTCGTCACCGGCAATGCCTTTCCCAAGCCACCAGACGGTCGAAACCCCCAGGGTGTCGCGCAGCACGGCTTCCACTTCCGCCCGTGACAGGTGCGGGTTGCGCGGCTGCGTCACCGTATCGAGCAGACATTCCTCGGTGGTCATCACCACGCCCTGCCCGTTGACATCCACGGCGCCGCCTTCCAGCACAACCGGTTGCCCTTTGGCGTGCGGAACGAACACCGGAAAGCCAAGCTGCTTTGCCAGCCGCAGGGCCAGCTCGTCGTCGAGCCGGAAATCCGGGTATTTGGCCCAGGCGTTGAAGCGAAACTTGCAGATGGCGGCTTCGCGTGCGCCGTCCCGGTCGCGGACGACAAAAATCGGCCCGGCATCGCGCAGCCAGCCGCGATTGGTGGGGACGCGAAAAAAGCGTACCTGGGCGAGGTTGGCCCCCATGCGCCGCAGCATATTCCGGGCCTGTGCCTGGAGCGTCGTATCCTGAACGACCACGTGAACCGGCTGCCGGTCGGCCAGCTTGCGGATGATTTCCCCGTAGGCCCACTGCACGGGCCGGAGCTTGCCCGGATAGTCCGTACGGTTATGGGGAAACGCCAGCCAGGTGGCCGCCTGGGGCTCCCATTCGGCCGGATGGCGGAAACCAAGGGCAGCCGGGGCCGCATCAAGGAGTTGCATGGGTGGTGCTTCCATTCCAGCGAACCAGTGAGGCATCAAGCCGTAAACCGACAATCGTGATGTCATCACGTTGCGCGGTGTGGCCCTGATGTTCGTCCAGCGCCGTTTCGAGCGCCACCCGTTGCTGCCCGGCCGGGCGGGTGGCGATGTCGCGCAGGAGTTGCATAAGCGGACCCGTCTTGAACCGCTTGCCTTGGGCATCCGGTTGGTCGGCGAAACCGTCCGTGGTCAGGTAAAGCATCATCGGCGATGTGACGGCAACGGCGACATTCTCGAAGTGACGTGGTTTGCGCGCCCGTCCCCCGATGGGATGCCGTGAGCCGGCGTATTCGGTCAACTGGCCGTCGGCGACGGCATACAACGGACGGCGCGCGCCGGCAAACGTCACTCCGTCGGCCGTAAAGCGACAGATGCCGATGTCCATGCCGTCTTCCACGCTGACCGACTCGTGGCTGCCCTGCTTGAGGGCACGCTGCACACCGGCGTCCAGTTCGGCCAGAATGCGGGCCGGGTCGTCAATCTTGCGCTCGACGACGATCTGAGTGAGCAGATCGTTGCCGATAAACGACATAAACGCGCCCGGAACGCCGTGGCCGGTGCAGTCGGCCACGGCCACCAGACAGGCCCGTTCGGTCTGGTGAAACCAGTAAAAGTCGCCGGAGACGATGTCACGTGGTTTCCACAGTGCAAAGGCCTCGGCAAAGGTCGCGTGCAGGTTTTTGATGTCCGGCAGTACGGCCTGCTGCATGGTTTGTGCGTAGCGCAGACTGTCTTCGATGTCCTGATTTTTCTGCTCCAGTTCATCGCGCTGCCGCTGCACCTCGACCGTCCGCTCAGACACCAGACGTTCAAGATTGCGGTTGACCGCGTCAATCTCGTCCCGGTAGCGCCGCGCCACAGCCCCGGCCATGGTCAGGAGCAACGCCCCGAAACTGATTTCCACCAGGTAGCCCGCAACCGGGCCGGCGAACCACATGGCCACCGCCGACTGGGGTTCAACCATGGGCAGGACGATGGTTTTTGTAATCTGGACCGCTTCGGCCAGTATGATCAGCCCCATGGAAAAACACAGGGTTCGGGCGGCCACGTTGCCCCGCCACGCCTCACGTCCGACCAGAATGCTCGTGAAGCCCAACAGGGCGGCCACGGGAACGGCAAATATCAGACTGCGGACCAGACCTTGCAAAAACCAGCCGGGCAGGGCAAGCGTGCCCAAAATCACCAGGCCCAGCGTGATCTGAAACCAGCGCACCCACCGCGGCGGGGGAAGCTTGAGAAAGCTGAACAGGAAGCCAGTGCCCGTGATGAGCTGAAACTGGATGGAGACCACGTTGAGCTGGTTGTAGGCCAGCAGGGAGACGTACTCCAGCAAAAGATTGGCGAGCGAGAGCGAGTTCAGGGCGTAGCCGGCCGCAAACAGACTCAGCCAGAGGTATTCCCGCTGACTGCTTCTCCCCTGGTAAACATAAAGGCTGAAGTAGAGATACAGATGATAGACGGCGAAAAAGCCAATGGTCAGGGCCGTGGCCACCCGCGCTATATCCCTTTGCATGCGTTCAGCGCGCAACTTCTGGAGATCGCGGTCAAGCCGGTCAGTGTGACCAAGTTGGGCGCCGTAGAAGGCCCCGCCCGTGACCAGCGGCGGACTCAGCTTTTCCCACGTCCGAATGGCAATGACGAGCCGGCCCTGACCACCGTAAGCTTCCGCCGGAATCCGCAGCGGTGCATAAGTAAAGCCATTGGGGAACGACGGCTGCGGCGCAAGGCGGCCAAGCTGGCCGATCCTGTGGCCGTTGACATAGGCTTCATAGGCGGAGTGCGAGATGGCATGGACGACCAGGAGACCCAACAGGGACTGGTCGGCAACAACCACCGTGGTGCGATACCAGCCGGGCCCGGAGCGCCACCCGGCTTCGGTGAAAGCCTGGGTGTCGAGGTGCAGCACCTTCCAGTCCCGGTCATCCAGGTTGGGGTCCGCCCAGCGCGGATCATCACCCGGCCGGTATTTCCAGACAGAAAGCTTCACCGGTTCATCCAGGGAGAGCGGCGTCTCCGGCGGGGTCTCCGGCTGGGCCACACCCGAAAAGACGAGCCACAGCACCCAGAAGCCCGCCAGCCAACCCCTGCGCCACATGCTTTGCATCACGAATCGAGAAAGCGCCGGGTCAGCCCGTCGTAGGCTTCAATGCGCCGGTCACGCAGAAAGGGCCAGTTGCGCCGTACGTCTTCCAGTCGGGAGGGGTTGACCTCGGCGAGCAGGATGGTTTCTTCATCCGTCGGCGCCTCGGCCACGATCACGCCCTGGGGGTCGGCCACAAAGGAACTGCCCCAGAACTCCAGTCCGCCCAGCTCATCGGTTGGCGACGGTTCAAAGCCAATCCGGTTGACCGCCGCGACATACATCCCGTTGGCAATGGCATGCCCACGCTGCACCGTCCGCCAGGCGTCGCGCTGGGCGGCCCCGTGGGTTTCCTTTTCGTAGGGATGCCAGCCGATGGCCGTGGGATAAAACAGCACCGTCGCGCCGCGCAGCGCCGCCAGCCGTGCGCCTTCGGGAAACCACTGATCCCAGCAAATAAGCGAGGCTAAGCGTCCGTAGGGCGTGTCGAAGGCGACGAAGCCCAGGTCGCCGGGCGTGAAGTAAAACTTTTCGTAGTAGGCCGGGTCGTCGGGAATGTGCATCTTGCGGTACAGCCCGCGGATGTCGCCCCGGTCATCCACGAGCGCCACGCTGTTGTGGTAGAGGCCGGCCGCCCGCCGTTCAAAAAACGGCACGAAGAGGTACGTCCGCGTCTCCCGCGCCACAGCCTGCATTGCCCGCAAAGAGGGACTGTCGTCGAACGGTTCGGCGCGGTCAAACAGCGCCGTGTCCTCCATCTGGCAGAAGTAGGGCGACTGAAAGAGTTCGGGCAGGCAGATCACCCGCGCGCCCCGGTCGGCCGCTTCCCGGACGAAGTGCGCCGCCCGGTCGAGATTTTCCGCCCGGTCGGCGGCGCACCGCATCTGCACGAGGCCAATCGTAAATGGCTGGACTTTCATCGTTGGTGACTCAGTTGGTGACTCAGGGCGCACGACTTACGGCGTCGGCGGGGGAATGGATTTCAGGAGGACGGGCCGTTTGGTGCTGCCTTTGGGCCGCCCGATAAACGGCACGTGAAACCGGTAGGTGGCGACCGAACAGAAGCCTTCGTTGCCTTCCTTGCAGAAGGTGACGGAAACCACGACATCGAACGCGCCCATGCCGTTGGCCGTCACCGTGTAGGGGATGCTGACGGGAAACCGCAGCTTGGACGACGTGACCGCCATGGCCTTGGCCGGAATGGTCAGGCCTTCGGTGCCGGCCTCGATGCTGACAAAATACCGTTGCTCGGCCGTAGGCGCGTACTTGAAGCCCGGCGGAAGCAGAATGTCCACGACGATTTCACCCGCGCCGGGCGTGAGGCGCTGGGTCGGGACGCCGATCTGCTCTTCGTTGGGCAGGGCGTCGGCCTTGAGTTTGATGGGCGTCGGAGCCGTGAGCTTGTCAAAAGCAAAGGTGCTTACCCGCGTCGGCTCAAACTCCACAAGCCGGATGACGTGGTTGTTCGTGTCGGCGACAAACAGTTTTCCGGCGGCGTAGGACAGCCCGCCGGGTTCGTGAAACAGCGCCGGCAGGTCATTCTGAAGCCCCGGCACGCCACTGCCGATGAGGTTCGAGACGAACCGCGTGCGCAGGTCAATGGTGCGCAGTTTGTGGTTGTAGGTGTCGGCGACATACAGCTTGCGCTCGGCGGCCGCCACGCCCAAAGGATGCTGAAACCGGGCATTTTCGCCCTTGCCGTTGGCGTCGCCGAAGTCGAACAGATCGCCGCCGGCCAGCGTTGTCACCTGCCCCGTTGCCAGATCGATGGCCCGCACGGCGCTGATTTCACTGTCGGCCACGTAGAGCCGCTTGCCGTCGGTGGACAGCCCCGACGGCTGGGCAAAAACAGCCGTCTCCAGGGTGCCGTCCTGCCGTCCTTCGGCGCCTGTGCCGGCATAAGGACCAACCACGCCGGTATCGAGGTTGTACTGCCAAATCTGATGCGCGCCGGCCATGGCGATGAACAGGGTGCGCCCGTGGATGGCCAGGTCCCACGGGGAACTCAAGCCGACACTCGTTCCTGGCCCGGTCTGCCGGCTGCGTTCGTTTTTGCCGGTGCCGGCAACGGTTTCAACCATCCTGGTTTTGAGGTTGACGCGCCGGAGGAGGTGGTTGCCCGTGTCGGCGACGTACAGGAAATCGCCATCGAGCGCCATGCCCTGGGGATACCGGAACTCGGCAAAGTCGTACTGCCCGTTCCGCGTGCCGGGTGCGCCGGAGCCGATGGTGTCGAGCACCTTTCCGTCGAAGCCGGCAACGACAATGCGGTGGTGGTTGGTGTCGGCAATGAACAGCCGCTGGCTGGCGGCGTCGGCATACACCTTGCCGGGAAAGCGAAGCGGGCTGTCGGTTTCCTGGGACGGCCGCGGGACAACTTCAACGGGGTCCAGCTTGAGCGTGCCTTTTTTGCGGGCTTCAGCAATCAGGGCGGCAATGTCGCGGTCGAGTTCCTCGCGGTGGCCTTCGCCGGCGTACCGGCTGGCCACGTAGCCATCCGGCGAAATGAGCACCAGCGTCGGCCAGGCGCGAACGGCATAGGCGTTCCAGATGGCAAAGTTGGCGTCGTTGACGACGGGATGCCGGATGTCGTAGCGCACGACGGCCTGCTGAATGCTGTTCGTTTCCTTTTCGGTCTTGAACTTGCCCGAATGCACGCCAATCACCACCAGTTCGTTGGGATATTTGGCTTCAAGGGCTTTCAGGTCGGGAATGACGTGCAGGCAGTTGATGCAGCAGTAGGTCCAGAAGTCGAGCAGGACGACTTTCCCGCGCAGTTGGGCGAGCGACAGCGGGCCCGGAACGTTGAACCAGGCCATGCCGCCTTCCAGTTCGGGCGCGCGGACCGGGCCCATTTGCAGGGTCGGACGAGACAGGGAAGGTGAATCCGGCATCGGTGAAAACGCGGCCGCCGGCAGGGCGACGGGCAGCGTCGGCAGAACAAAACCCAGGAGCGTGATACAACATACCAGCCACAAGCGTTTCATGCGGCGCATGGTGCTGTGCCGCCGCCGGTCTGACAAGGCCGGAAGTACATCCGGGGAAGTGAAAGCCATGCACGAAGAAACCATCGAAATTGAAGGCATGAGTTGCGGCCACTGCATACAGGCGGTCGAGACGGCGCTGCGGTCGCTGGCCGGCGTCGAAGTGCGGCGGGTGGAAATCGGGCGCGCCGCCGTGGCCTATGACCCGGCAACCGTCAACCGGGCGCAGATTGCGGCAGCCGTCGAGGACGCTGGCTTTCAGGTGGTGTGATGCTGCCGCTGACTTCTGCGGCACCGGCGTCGTCAAACCCAGCGACACCGGCGGCCGAAATTGAAACGGCCGTCATCGGCATCAACGGCATGACCTGTGCTGCCTGCGCCAGCCGTATCGAGCGCGTGCTGCGGCGGGTGGAGGGCGTAACGGCGGCGGCGGTGAGTCTGGCTGCCGGGCAGGCCGTGGTGACGTTCCAGCCGGGGATGACCGACCTGCCGGCCCTGCATGCCGCCATTGAAAGGGCCGGCTATGGGGTCGTCCCGCCGACAACAGCCGAAGACGGGACAGCGGCCGATGAGACGGCGATGCTGGAGCAGCGTCAGCTTGGCCGGCAGGCGCTTGTTGCCGGGCTGCTGGCTCTTCCGCTGTTTGCCCTGGAGATGCTGCCGATGCTCATCCCGGCGCTGCATCATGCCCGGCTGGCCGTCCTGGATGAAGGTACGTGGCGTGGAATCGGCCTGCTGCTGGCGACACTGGTGCAGTTTGGTCCGGGGTGGCGTTTTTACTGCGCCGGTTGGGCTGCGGTCCGCGTCTGGTCGCCGGATATGAACACGCTGGTGATGCTGGGGACGACGGCGGCCTACGGCTACTCCGTCGCCGTTGTGTGCTTTCCGGCGGCCTTTCCGCCCGGGACGGCGCACGTGTACTTCGAGGCGTCGGCAACCGTCGTGGCACTGGTACTGCTGGGCAGGTATTTCGAGGCGCGCGCCAGAGGGCGAACGGGCGCGGCCATTCGCCATCTGCTGGCATTGCAGCCGAAAACGGCCCAGGTCAGGCGCGGCGGGCAGACCTTCGAGCTGCCGGTGGCGCTGATCCATCCGGGTGATGAAGTCGTCGTGCGTCCCGGCGAGCGCATTCCCGTGGATGGGACGGTCGTGGAAGGCGCTTCTTTCGTGGACGAGTCCATGCTGACCGGCGAGCCGCTGCCGGTGGACAAGACCGTTGGTGCGGAGGTCATCGGCGGAACGGTCAACGGCCAGGGCTATCTCGTGGTATGCGCCAGTCGCGTCGGCGCAGAGACCGTGTTGCAGGGCATCGTCCGGCTGGTGCAGGCGGCGCAAGGGTCCAAGCCGCCCATTCAGGATGTCGCCGACCGGGTGGTACGGTGGTTCGTACCGGCGGTTCTCGGCGTGGCATTGGTCACGTTCGGTGTCTGGTGGTGGCAGGCAACCTTTGAGCTGGCTCTGGTCAACGCCGTGTCCGTTCTCATCATTGCCTGTCCCTGTGCCCTGGGACTGGCAACGCCGACCTCCGTTCTGGTCAGCACCGGCCAGGCGGCACGGCTTGGCGTTCTCTTTCGCAAGGGCAGCGCCCTGCAGATGCTGGACGAACTGCGGGTGGTCGTCTTTGACAAGACCGGCACGCTGACGGCCGGCCACCCTCGGCTGACTGACCTGCACGGTTGTGACCTGCCGCCGGAAGTGTCGGAAACCGACCTGCTGGGCTGGCTGGCGGCGGTGGAGAAGCCTTCGGAGCATCCCATTGCCCGGGCCGTCGTGGCAGAGGCCGAGGCGCGCGGCCTGCCGCTGCCGACGCCAACCGACTTCACGGCGCTGCCGGGGCAGGGCGTCACAGCGACCGTGGCCGGACATCACGTGGCGGTGGGCACCGACCGGCTGATGGCGCATCTGAACGTGGCGACTGAAGCCGGCGCGCCGGTCATCGCTGAACTGGCGCGCGCCGGGAAAACGCCCATGTATGCGGCGCTGGATGGTCGCCTGGCGGCGGTGCTGGCCGTAGCCGATGAGATAAAGCCAACGGCGGCCGCGGCTGTGGCCCACCTGCGCGCCCAGGGGCTTGAAGTCGTCCTCGTCACGGGCGACCATCCGGCAACGGCCCAGGCGGTTGCCGCCCGCCTGGGGATTGATGAGGTGTTTGCCGGGGCGCGTCCGGCCGACAAAGCTGACATCGTGCGGAGGCTTCGGCAGCGCGGGCGGCTGGCTTTTGTCGGGGATGGCATCAACGACGCCCCGGCGCTGGCCGTTGCCGACGTGGGCATTGCCCTGGGCACCGGAACGGATGTGGCCATCGAGGCTGCCGATGTGATTCTCATGTCCGGTGATCCGGTCGGCGTTCTGCAGGCATGCGATCTGGCGCGGGCGACGATGCGCAACATCCGGCAAAACCTGTTCTGGGCTTTTGCCTACAACGTCGTGCTCATCCCGGTGGCGGCAGGCGTACTGTACCCTGCGTTCGGTCTGCAACTTTCACCTGTTGCGGCCGGCGCGGCCATGGGGCTGTCAAGCCTGTTTGTGCTGACGAATGCGCTGCGGCTGCTGCACTGGCGGCCGCGGGCCGTTGCCGCCCCGCTTCCCTGATCGGGGTCACTGTCCCAAGCCGAGCCACCGGCCTCCCTGATAGACGAGCAGGCTGCCGACGTAAGCCAGCGCCGTCATGTAGGCAAACATCACCACGGGCCAGCGCCAACTGTTTGTCTCCCGCCAGGCGACGGCCAGCGTGGACATGCACTGCATCGCCAGCACAAAAAAGACCATCACCGACACGGCCACGAGAGGCGAAAACACCGGCCGCCCATCCGCGTGACGGTCGGCTTGCAGCGCCGCGTGGAGCGCCTGGTTGCCGGCGGCGTCTTCGTCATCGCCGATGCCATAGACAATAGCCAGCGTTCCCACGAACACTTCCCGCGCCGCAAATGCCGAGATGATGCCGACGCCGATTTTCCAGTTGAATCCCAGCGGCGCAATGACCGGCTCAATGAGCTTGCCGGCCTGCCCGATGAAACTGCGTTCCCGCCGTTCGGCTTTTTCGAGCCGTTCGAGCACCTGAAGCCGGTCGGCCGCTTCTTCCCCGGACATCTGCCCGGTCTGGGTAATGGCTGCGCGCTCAGCGGCGTAGTCCCGGCTGAGTGTCACCGACCGGGGATGCGTTGCCAGAAACCACAGGACAATCGAGATGGCCAGGATGACCGTCCCGGCGCGGTAGAGAAACTGACCGCCGGCGGAAAACATCGTCAGCAGGACGGTCCGTGGGGAAGGCAGCCGGTACGGGGGCAGTTCCAGAATAAGCGGCGGCGATGCCCCACGAATCAGGGTTTTCTTGAAAAGCCAGCCCATCGCCAGCGCCGCCAGGATGCCCAGGGCATACATGGCAAACAGGACGACGCCGGGCAGGGAAAACACGCCCCACAGCCGCCGGTCGGCCGGAAAACAGGCCCCAATCATCAGGGCATAGACCGGCAGCCGCGCGCTACAGCTCATCAGCGGCGCAATGAGAATCGTCACCAGCCGGTCTTTGGCGTTTTCTATGGTGCGCGTCGCCGTGATGCCCGGAATGGCGCAGGCAAAGGAACCAAGCAGTGGGATGAACGACTTGCCGCTGAGTCCCACCCGGCGCATCAGCCGGTCCATGATGAATGCCGCCCGCGCCATGTAGCCTGTGTCTTCGAGCAGGGCAATGAACAGGGTCAGGATGAGAATCTGCGGAAGGAAGGTAACAACCGCGCCAACGCCGGCAATGACGCCGCCCACCACGAGGTCGTTGAGTTCGCCGGCCGGGAGACGTTCCCGGACGAGCGCGCCCAACCGGTCCATCATCCAGCCGATGGTATCCATCGGCACCTGCGCCCAGGTGAAGATGCTCTGGAAGATGAACAGCATCAGGCCGGCAAACAGTACCGGCCCCCACAGGCGATGCGTGACGATGGCATCAATCCGGTCGCTGGTGGTGCGTTGAAACTGGCCCGGTTGCTGGATGGCCGCCCGGCACAGGGTTTGAATCCAGCCGTAGCGCCCTTCGGCCTCAGCGCTCCACCACTCGATGCCCATGGCTTCCAGCCGTTCCCGCGCCGCCGCAACGGCCGCCTGGATGTCCGCCGGTGGCGGCGTGTCGTCTTCGGCCGGCTCGTTGAGCAGCAGCCGGATGGCTTCGCCTTCGGCGGCGGCATCCGTTGCCCACCGGCGCTGGCGCAGTTGTTCCGCGAGTGCCGAAACTTCGGCTTCGATGACCTGCGGGAGTCGCCACTGTCGGGTGGGTACCGCAGGCAACGGCCCGACGAGTTTCCGGCGCAGGGTTTCAAGCCCGATGCCCTTGCTGGCGACGATGGGCACGACGGGAATTCCCAATCCCTGGGAAAGCCGGTCGAGATCGAAGACGAGACCTTTGGCTTCTGCCAGGTCCATCATGTTGAGCGCCAGCCAGACGGGCCGCCCCAGTTCCATGACCTGCGTGACAAGGTACAGGTTGCGTTCCAGGTTGCTGGCATCGGCAATGGCCAGAATGCCCTCCGGCGGCGGCGTGTCGGTCTGTCGTCCCAGAACGACATCGCGCGTGATGCGTTCGTCCAGCGAACGCGCTGAAAGGCTATAGACCCCCGGCAGGTCAATGAGGGTGACTTCCGTTTCGCCGACGGTCAGGCGGCCTTCCTTTTTCTCGACCGTGACGCCCGGATAGTTGCCGACCTTCTGGCGCAGGCCCGTCAGGGCATTGAAAAGCGTCGTTTT
Source organism: Chloracidobacterium sp. N (assembly GCF_018304765.1). Taxonomy (NCBI): domain Bacteria; kingdom Pseudomonadati; phylum Acidobacteriota; class Blastocatellia; order Chloracidobacteriales; family Chloracidobacteriaceae; genus Chloracidobacterium; species Candidatus Chloracidobacterium aggregatum. The sequence goes on along the minus strand of NZ_CP072643.1, from coordinate 518,560 downwards.
GCCAGAGTTGGGGTTCCCGACCAACGCCAGCCGGCGGGAAGGTGTTTCGTCACTCACGAATGTTACTCACCTGGGGAGACTTCAATGGCAGCGGCCTCATCCTTGCGCAGCGACAGCCGATAGCCCCGCAGCTCGATTTCCAGCGGATCGCCCAGCGGGGCAACGCGGATGAGTTTGACCACAACGCCGGTCGTCAGACCCATTTCCTGGAGGCGCTGGGCAATGGCCCGCCCGCCCCGGACGCGCTCGACGCGGGCCGTCGCACCGATGGCCAGGGCATCGAGTGTCATGGCAGGCGCTCCACGAGAATGCCCTGCGCCGTGTGGCGGTTGAGCGTCATCCGTACGCCGAGCACGGAACACACCAGCGGATCGCCGTCCGCAATGACACGCACTTCAGAAGTCTCACACAGCCCGCGCTCCCGCAGGGTTTCCGCGCCGTCCATGTCCAGCAGCCGCCGGACGCGCACGCGCTCGCCGGCCGGGACATCGGCCAGGGTTTGGGGTGTGGCGGAAGTTGCCGAGGAAGGGCGTAAGGCGGCAAGCCAGCGTTTCATAGGTCAGGGCATACCTCGGTCGTCGGCATCACGTGGCCGGAGGCCACCATGGCAGCCGTCAACCGTAAGTGAAATGAAAACTGTTTTCAAGTTTTTCCGACGCGGCTGTGTCAGCGTTTGGGGTCGAGGCCCAGGGTGGTGAGTTGCTGTGCCCGCAACCAGCGATAGACCAGCAGGAGGCCGACGATGGCGGCAAAGGCCAGCGGCATGGTCGTATCGGCTTTGACAAACAGGTAGAAGTGGATGACGCCAGCCACGGCTGCCACGTAGGTCAGGCGGTGCAGGCGTTTCCAGCGCGCCGCGCCCAGCCGCTTGATCATCCGGTTGGTGGATGTGGCCGCCAGCGGAATCATGACGAGAAAACCCAGCATGCCGAACAGGATGAACGGCCGGCGCAGGACATCCACACCCACGGCCGCCAAGTCAAACATCTTGTCGAACCAGACGTAAGCCGTGAAGTGCAGGCTGGCATGGAAAAACGCCAGCAGTCCCAGCGTGCGCCGCAGCCGGATGAGCCAGGGCGGACCAAACCAGGCCACCAGCGGGGTTACGGTCAGGGTCAGGGTCAGAAAGACCAGCGCCAGGCCGCCGGTCAGGCGGAGGATGAACTCCAGCGGATTGGCCCCAAGCTGGCCCCGGAATCCGTCCCATCCGCACAGCGCCAGCGGAAACAGTCCGTTGAGCAGCACCAGCCGCTGCGCAAAGGCTGGGTCAAACAACGTTGCTGTCGTCGGTTTTGGATTGGATGGCTTCAACCGATCAGCTGCTATCAAGAATGTGCGCAAAAGTGCGCACGGTTCTCTTCCTGCCCCGACGCGTCCTGTTGACCACCGTCGTATCTGACAGGCGTGACTTTCCCGACTACGGCGGGGACGGTCCCCGCCGCAGCGCCGCCATTGCTGGACGGACTCGCCACGGGTAGGGCAGTTTCGGTTGCCAGCCGTTTCAGGTTCAGCGCCGCATTGAGGTCACGGTCATGGTGCGCACCACATTGAGCACACACCCATGTTCGATCTCTCAATGTCAGCGCCTCGTTCTTCCAGCCACAGATGGAGCACAGTCGGCTACTTGGATACCAGCGATCAGCGATGGTAAGCTGAGTACCGTAGCGCCGGGCCTTGTATTCCAACTGCGAGCGCAACATCCCAAAACCCACGTCAGAGATGGCGCGGGCGAGTTTCTCGTTCTGCAGCATCCCTTTGACGTTTAAATCCTCGATCACCAACGCTTGGTTTTCGCGGCAGAGTCGAGTCGTGAGCTTGTGGGTGAAATCCGCTCGGATATTGGCCATGCGGGCATAGAGCCGTGCCAATATCGCAGCGGACTTCTGCCGGTTGTTCGATACCGGCAGGCGCGTTCCTTCAGGCAGGCGGGCATGGCGTTCAAATCCGGCTGCCTTCCTGGCGGCTTCCAGCTTGCGGCTGAGACGTCGGCTACGGATTTCCAGACGGCGCAGCGCGGCTTTGAGCGGCTTTGGCGCCTCGATGACTTCACCGCTGGAGATCGTTGCAGCAGCCTTGATGCCCAGGTCGATGCCGTTGACCTCGTGCGACGTGCGACGCCGATAGAATTGCGCATCAGGCACCTCGACCTGTATTGCCACAAACCAACGATCCGCGGTGCGAGAAACCGTTGCGCCCAGTATCTTTCCTTTGAATCGCAGTTCCTCGGTCATGGCGACTTCGCCGATCTTGGGTAGGCGGATCGTCTTACCGACCAGACGGAACTTGTCGTTGGCTACGTAAAAGCTGTCGCGGCAGCGCCCCTTTTTCTTGAAGCGCGGTGCGTGTGCCTCTTTGCCAGCCTTGAGGTCGGTGAAGAATCTTTCCCAGGCTTTGGCGAGATGGGCAAACGGCTGGGCGTGGGCATCCCGGTGAATGTCTTGCAACCAAGGCCGACCGTTCTCATCGAGCCACTGCGGGTCGGTGTACTTGATGGCGTTGAACTGTTTTTTGAGCGCCATGGCGTTTGGCCTGCCGCCTGCTGCGTATTGCCTGTTCCACTCATTGAGCGCCCAGTTCCAAACACGCCGCGCCGTGCCGCAGGCGCGCTTGAAGTAGTCCACTTGCTCAGGAGTCGGACAAAGAGCAATCTTGTGGGTCAGTTGCATTGTTGGGCCTTTTTGACGTCATTCGCATCCTGTTTCAGCGCTTCATCCAACTTCTTTCGATAGTTCCTCAAACCGTATAGCCGAGACGAAAAACAGCGCACGATGGTCATTAAGTCTTGCACCATTTCCTGTTCGGGAGACAGCCGTTCCTGGTTGAGTACCAGCACTTCGCAGCCATGGGTTTGGGCGTAATGTTCGAACCACTCAAAGCCGAAACGGGTGAGGCGGTCCCGGTGAGCGAGGATTAGCATCCTGACTTCCCGTCGCCCAATCTCGTCCATAAGGGCCAGAAACCGCTTGCGCCTGAAGTCCAGCCCGCCGCCCACTTCCTCGATAAACTCGACCCCCGCCAATCCCTTCGCCACCACGAACGCTTCCAGCACTTTGCGCTGATTCGCCAGGTCCGGCTTCTGCGCCGCACTCGATACCCGACAGTAGGCGACAAGCTTTGTTGGCGCATGGTTGGCCTGCCGCAAACCGATGAACTCACGGATCTGCGTCTCAGTGTAGAGGCGGCGGTTGCTGTCCGTTCGGGCCACCGGAATTAGCCTTCCTTCGCGTTCCCAACGCTGCAACGTCTTGACCGAGACACCAAGGAGTTTTGCCGCCTTGCCTGTGCTTATAGTGCTTTCCACAAGCATTATTATACACTATCGCGTACTATACGGCAAGCTAGAGTCCGGCTCCCCGGTGGATTTGGCCCGGTGGCGTCGGGTCAGCGGCGATGTGGCCTGGAGGGCCGCCACCAGATCATGGATCGTGAAGGGCTTGCCCAGGTAGTCGTCCACGCCGGCGGCAAAGGCGGCGCGGCGTTCTTCCTCCAGCACCGCCGCCGTGAGCGCGATGAAGCGTGGACACATATCTGGCGCCAGTGCCGCCCGCACTTCCCGGACGGCTTCCAGTCCGTCTTTTCCCGGCATTTGTACGTCCATGAAGACCAGGTCGTAGGGTTTTTCACAGGCGACCGCGCCCAGGATGGCTTCCACCCCCTCGATGCCATCCGAGGCGGTATCGGGCTGATACCCCAGTTTTTCGAGCATCCGCACGGCCAGCTTCCGGTTGACGACATTATCTTCGACGACAAGCACCCGCAGGGGATGCTGCTGCCCAAGAGTGGCATCAAACAGCGGTTGGGGCGTGCTGGGCGCTGGTTCGGGACGCGGTGCAAGCAGCTCTTCCAGTTGGCGCTGAAAGCGCATCAGACGGATGGGCTTGGGCATCATCGCGGACGGCGCAAACGTGCTGAGCTGCGCCTTGAGACTTTCTTCCATCGTTGAACCGAAGAACAGAATCGGCGTCCGGGCATAGGCTGGTTGCCTGCGGATTTCCCTGGCCAGGGTCAGACCGTCCATGTCGGGCAACTGCACGTCGAGAATGAAGATGTCCACTTTGGTGCCCGGTTGTTGCAGGCAGTGCAGGGCTTCGGCAGCCGACGCTGCCATCAGCGGCGTGGCGTGCCAGGCGCGAAGCTGGTACTCCAGAATGTGCCGGTTGGTCGCGTTGTCATCCACCACGAGGGCGATTTTGTTTTCGAGTTCGGGCAGCGAGCCGCGGACGTACACCCGTGGCTGGTTGGGAGCGGATTCACACAGTAGGGTGAAGTGGAAGGTCGTCCCCCGTCCGACTTCGCTTTCAAACCAGATGTTGCCGCCCAGCATTTCGACCAGGCGTTTGGAGATGGCCAGTCCCAGACCTGTGCCGCCGTAAACCCGGTAGGTCGTTTCCGTTGCCTGTTCGAAATCCCGAAACACCCGGTCGTGGGCTTCGGGCGGGATGCCAATGCCGGTGTCGCGCACATCCACCCGCAGTTCGTAGCGCCGGGGTCGGTCGTTGGCGGTAAGTTTGGTCAGGCTTGGCTCGTCATCGTCGAGTGGTTCGGCGCTGACCGTCACGACGACTTCGCCCTGCTCGGTGAATTTGATGGCGTTGCTGAGCAGGTTGAGCAGCACCTGCCGGAAGCGTGTCGGGTCACTGACAATCGTGGTCGGGACGTTGTCTTCGATGAGGTAGGCCACATCCAGCCGCTTGCGGCTGGCCGGTTCGGCAATGACATCCAGTGTGCTTTCGATGCACTCACGCAGATCAAACGGCGTCTGCTCGATGTGGAGCGCGCCGGCTTCGATTTTCGAGAAGTCCAGAATGTCGTTGAGGATGACGAGCAGGCTCTCGGCGCTGGAGCGGATGGTTTCCAGGTATTCGCGCTGTTCGCCGGAAAGCGGCGTGCTGGCCAGCAGGTTGGACATGCCGATGACGCCGTTCATCGGCGTGCGAATCTCATGGCTCATGTTGGCCAGAAAAGCTGATTTGGCGCGGGCTGCGGCCTGGGCGGCATCACGGGCCTGTTCCAGCCGCCGGTTGAGGCTGGCCAGACGGTCGCGCGCCAGCGAAATTTCACGGATGACGGCGGTCGTCTGTTTCAGCGCCCGGCGGACGATGAAATTCCCCTCCAGAGTGAAGATGACCAGCACCACGCCCAGCCAGACCCACCCAAAAACCTGCAACTGCACGCGGCACGCATTCGATCCGGCTTCGAGTTCGTCAACGACGGTTTCCATCCTGGCCAGAAACAGCCGTTGGTGTTTCAGGACAGTTTGAAACTGCTCCGGTGTGGGTGGGCGGGGCAGGCCCGTGGCATCCGTCGTGGCCAACACCTGCTCCAGCGTGCTGACCATGGCGTTGAAGTGGGGCAGGGTGGACTGAAGGGCCGCACGGGAGGCCGGCGTGCTGCACGCCGTCAGGCCGGTTTCGGAGTTGCCATCCTGGAGCGTCTGGTGGGCCGCTTTCCACTGCTTGAGGGTGTCCCGCAGTTCGTCAAGGTAAGCCTGGCGTTCCGCTGGCGTCGCTGCGACCTGCCAGGCCAGAAGGCACTTGGTCAGCCGTTGGCTGCGCATGCGCTGGCGACCGGCAATGTTGATGATGCGGGCGTCGTCGCGCTGCCGGTGAATGAAGGTCTGTACGGCAACCTGCCCGGCAATCATCAGAGCCGTGAGCGTCAGCAGCAGAACGGCATACAGCCACCGAAGCCGCCGTACCTGTGCCAGGTTACGTTGGAGAGCCGCACTGTCGGGAGTCCAGGAGGGATCGGAAGGCATAACGGGCAAGGTGTGCGGCAGTGAAGGCAGGCCGGGTGTATCTGGGGGGACTGTAATCCGCCATAGTAACCTACGGCGCAAGCTGCCGCATCAGCACCTCGAAGGCTTGCAGTGCCTCCCTGAAAGCCGCCTGATACTGTTCGGCATAGATGGCCAGCGACAGCATGACGATGAAAATACCAAGCGCCATCTTGACCGGCATGCTGAGGAAGAACACGTTGAACTGCGGCGCAACGCGGTTGATGAGTCCGAAAAACACATCGGTCAGCAGCAGGGCAGCCATGGCAGGCGCGGCCAGGCGGACGCCAAGCGTCAGGATTTCACCTGTCAGCAGGATGATGCTGGTCAGTGCCGGCGACAGGCCCGTGCCCAGCTTGGGAAAGTCCGTCACGGGGATGAGGTCAAAGCTGCGAAACAGGGCTTCGATGACCAACCGGTGCGCGCCCAGCGCCAGAAAAATGACAATAGCCACCTGAAGCTTGAACTGCCCCAGTTCGGAGACCTGTTCCTGAAGCATGGGGTTGAGCATCTCGCCCATCATCGCGCCCCGCTGCGCGTCAATGATGCGCCCGGCAACCTGAATGGCCTCAAAAACCAGCGAGGCGACAAAGCCCAGGGTAAACCCCACGGCCACTTCCTTGATGACGAGAATGGCAAAGCCAAAGGGCCCGCCGCGCAGGGCAAGTTCCGGCACGCTCGCGCTCAGACCCGGCACGATGAGCAGGACGAACGCCACGGCTTCGGCGACCTTGATCTGGTTGGGCACGCTCTGTCCGCCGAAAAAGGGCACGACGGTCACAAAGGCCAGCATGCGGGCAAAGACCAGTCCGCCCAGCACGAGCAGCGCCGCCACTGACACCTGCACGTCGAGCAGGCGCAACAGTGCATCAATGAAGCCAATCGGGTCCGTCATACCTCATGCGCCGGCCCTCACAAGTTGGCGCATCACCAGCCCCATGAGCCGGGAACGCCTTTGAACGGCCCAACGATGTCCTTGGTAATCCAGCCGCCGTAAAAACCGCCCGGCTGGGGGACGACCAGTTCATCGTCCACGTAGCAGGCATCCATGGCGGCAGCGTAAAAAGCGACGTAACCGGCAATGGGCATAAACGAAGGCGTCGGCCGCGGGTAACTCCAGGCCGCATCCGGTGCGATCCGCTGCCCGACCCGTACGCTGTGGTACTGAGCCATGCCTTTCCACTCGCAGTAGGACGTGCGGGGCGTGGCCACGAGGGCCTCGGGAAGGATGTCCGCCGGCGGAAAGTAATAGACCGGCGGATGGCTGGTTTCGAGGACGCGCCAGCCCTGGGTCGTTTCGGCAATGGTTGTGCCGGCAAAGACGACGCGCAGCCGTTTCGCCGTGCGTTCGAGGCGCGGCGGACGGGGATAGTCCCAGACGGATTCCTGGCCGGGTTGTGGCGGAATGGGTTTTGGAAGCATAGGCCTTGAGTACGGGAAAGAATGGCTTGCCAAATTGACGCCAACGCGGAACAGTTACAGCCCCTGCTGGCACAGTCGGGAGTTTGACAGCGCGATGGAGAGTTGAACCGTATGCCGACGACACGGCCCGTTCCGTCCCTATTATTGACCGATTTGTATCAGCTCACCATGGCGCAAGCCTACTGGAAGTCGGGGCGTGGCGAAAAGGAAGCCGTCTTCCAGATGTTTTTCCGCCGGCACCCGTTCGACGGTGGCTTTACCATTGCCTGTGGGCTGCACTCACTCATCGAGATGCTGGTAGAAGCCACTTTTGATGACAGTGACCTGGCTTATCTGGCCAGCCTTCCGGGACGGGATGGTCAGCCGCTGTTTGAGCCTGACTTTCTGGCGACACTGCGCGACTTTCGGCTGGCATGTGACATAGACGCCATCCCCGAAGGCACGATTGTCTTTCCCTTCGAGCCACTCGTGCGGGTGACGGGGCCGCTCGTGCAGGCCCAACTGCTTGAAACCATCATTCTCAACATCATCAACTTCCAGACCCTCATCGCCACGAAAGCGGCGCGGATTTGCCTGGCGGCGCAGGGGGAACCGGTCATCGAGTTTGGGCTGCGTCGGGCGCAGGGACCGGATGGGGGGCTGTCGGCCAGCCGGGCGGCCTATGTCGGCGGCTGTGCGGCGACCTCGAACGTCCTGGCTGGCAAGGTGTATGGCATTCCGGTACGCGGCACGCATGCCCACAGTTGGGTGATGTCCTTTGGCGACGAGCTGGAGGCGTTTCGCACCTATGCGGCGGCGATGCCCAACAACTGTGTCTTTCTGGTGGACACCTACGACACGCTCGACGGCGTACGCCACGCCATCGAGGTTGGCCGCTGGCTGCGCGAGCAGGGCCATGAAATGATCGGTATCCGGCTTGATTCGGGAGACCTGGCCTACCTGAGCATCGAGGCGCGCAAAATGCTCGATGCCGCCGGTTTCCCGGACGCCGGTATCGTTGCCAGCAATGACCTCGATGAAACCATCATCAACAGCCTCAAGCAGCAGGGAGCCTGCATCAACGTGTGGGGCGTGGGCACGAAACTCGTGACTGGCTACGACCAGCCGACGTTGGGCGGCGTCTATAAGCTGACGGCGCTGCGTGACCGTGGTGACGACTCCTGGCGCTACTGCATCAAGCTGTCGGAGCAGTCCATCAAGATTTCGACACCGGGTATTCACCAGGTGCGGCGCTACAGCGTGGATGGCGAACTCCTCGGCGACGCCATCTATGACCTTCCCTCACCGCCGGCTTCCGGGTGCGTCATTATTGACCCCCTTGATCCGACCCGGCGCAAGCGCATCCCGGCTGAGGCGACGTACGAAGACCTGCTCGTGCCGGTTTTTCGGCGCGGTGAGTGTGTGTATGGGATGCCGTCCCTGGAAGCCGTCCGGCAGCGGGCGCAATCAGGGCTGGCCCGGCTGGCGCCGGGGCTGAAGCGGTTTGTCAATCCGCACATCTACCCGGTAGGGCTGGAACAATCCCTCTACGACCTGAAGATGCGGCTGATTCTGCAGGCGCGCAACGGTGGTCACTAGCCGAAGCCAGGGACAGTGGACAGGCTGCCGTGGCTGCCGGTCGTGTCGCTAGGTTGCGCGCCCGTAGTCGTCCTGAAGCCGGATGATGTCGTCTTCGCCCAGGTAGTCGCCACGTTGAACTTCGATGAGCACCAGCAGGATGTCATCCGGGTTGGCAATGCGGTGCGCTGCGCCTACCGGCACATCCACGGCTTCGCCGGTGTGGACAAGGTGTTCGTGGCCGTCGAGTGTCACCTGGGCGCGTCCCTGCACCACGATCCAGTGCTCATGCCGCCGCGTGTGCTTCTGGTAGCTCATGCGCCGGCCCGGCAGAACTTCGATGCGTTTGACCTTGTAACCTGGGCCTTCGTCGAGAACAACATACTGCCCCCAGGGGCGCCGGTCGTATTCCAACGCGCGTTCCAACCCGCGTGGATGTTCAATGGCAGGGATCACGTCACTCATGAGGTCTGGTCATGTGATGTCTGGCTATGCCGTTGGGGTTTGAATACAGCGTTCAATAAACTCGTCCGGGCGTTTTGGATGGCAGGGGCGTTGGTTTCCCATCCGGGGGCCTGTGCTAGACTTGCATACCGCCGGGAAACCTAGCTGAAAGCCACGGAGCGGTTCAAGCATGGGCCTGTTTGACAAGGTTCGCTCGATGCGCGAACAGGTCGTTGGACTGATTGCCGACATCCGCCAGCGACACGACATCGAGGAGCTGGAGCGGAAACTGGCGGCTGCCCCGGAAGATACTTTCCTGATGCAGCAGTTGAGTGACGCTTACCAGCAGGCCGGCCAGAGCCGGCAGGCGGTGGACCTGCTCTGTCGCATTGGGGAACTGTATCGCTCCCAGAGGAACCCTGAGACGGCGCTGGCCTATTTTCGGCGTGCGGAACGCCTGGCCACCAGCGACGAACGCCTCCGGCTCCTGCGGTTGATGGTGGAACTGATGATCCAGTTGGGGCGCTACAGTGATGCCTTTGAGCGCGCACAACAGGTCGTCGAACTTCTTCTGACCCACCACGAGTTGGCCGCAGCCCGTGGCTATGTCGAAACTCTGCCGCCGCTGGGCGAGCAGGATGCCAAGTACCGCAAGGAACTCGTTGATCTGGTCAACATCAACCGGCAGGAATGGGCCCAGGGCGCGCGTGGTACATGGCTGGACCCTGGCGGGGAGCGGTCATTCAGCTCCGAACGCCGGGAGCAGTTTCCCGACCAGACCATTCTGGTGGTGGATGATGAGCCGGGCACCTGTGAAGTGCTGAATCTGTGTCTGCGCCGCCTGGGCTGCACCGTACTCACGCCGAGGATGGCGAGGCGGCGCAGGAAGTCGCGCTGCGGCACCAGCCCTCACTCATCATCTGCGATCTGCTGATGCCACGCATGGACGGCCGCCAGTTTTTCGATTGGACGCGCCGGCATCCCACGCTCCGGGACGTGCCCTTCGTGTGCCTGTCATCCAAGGGACAGCCGGAGGAGCGCCTGGCCGCTTTCGAGCGGGGCGTCGAGGATTACTGGGTCAAGCCCTTCAGCGCCACCGAACTGACCTTTTGCGTCAAGAACCTGCTGCGCCGGCTGCAACCCAATGCCGATTTTCGCGGCAGGCTCCAGGAAGTTTCCTTTCCTGAAGTGCTTCAAATCATTGAAGGGGGCCGTAAAACCGGGCTGCTCAAGGTGACTTCCGCCGGGCGTGAGGCCACGTTGTACGTCCGCGAGGGACAAGTGCTGGATACCGAACTCGCGTCTTACCAGGGAGTGCGCGTGGTGTATATCGTCATCGGCTGGTTGCGCGGCGAGTTTTCCTTTCGGAGCGCTCCGGTGGACCGACTGCCGCAGATTCCCCTGACGACCCAGCAGCTTCTGTTGGAAGCCGTCCGCCGCTATGACGAGACCCAATCCCTGCTCGATGCCGAGCCGGACCTGGACCGTCCATACATCGTCAGTGACCGGTTTGCCTCGCTCGTCGTCCCGGAGGATTTTGCTTCGGAAATCAGCTTTCTCAAGGCGCTGTTTGACGGGCAGCGTACCTTCCGGGAGTGCCTGCAGTCGCTGGAGGGAGACCTGGAAGCGATGCAGATGGTGGTTGAATTACGCCGTGAAGGTTTGCTCGTCCCGGCTTCAGCCCGGTCGTAGTGACACCAACCCGGCGCACCGCCATGTTCAAAACAGCCTGCACATCGGTTTGGGTTCATGGTATCGTCGCGCCCAAATCCGCTTCATTCCGTACCATCCATCTTTCCCCTGGAGAATCATACATCCGTGCGTAAACAAGTCCACCGTTGGTTCAGTCCACACCTTGGCAAGGAAATGCCGATTGCCGTGTATGGCCACTATGGCAAGCCGTTGCTGATGTTCCCCACGGCGGCGGCCGACTTCGAGGAATACGAGCGTTTTCTGGTGATTGATGTGCTGCGTCCCTACCTCGATGCCGGGATCGTCAAAATCTACTCCATCAACAGCATCAACCGTGAAAGCTGGATGAATGAGAACCTGTATCCGGCCCAGCGGGCCGCGCGCCAGATGGCCTACAGCAACTACATCTCTCATGAAGTATGCCCGTTCATCCGCAGCGACTGCGGTGGTTCGCCCATCAAAATTGCCGCCACCGGAGCCAGCTTCGGGGCCTATCATGCCGCCAACTCCGTGTTTCGCAATCCGGGCAGTTTCGACACCCTGATTGCCATGTCCGGTTCCTATGACATCCGTCCCTGGTGCGATGGCTTTCACAATGACGATGTGTATTTCAACAATCCCATCGAGTATCTGCAGCACCTGAACGACGACTACTTCCTGCCGCTGCTGCGGCACCACACCGACATTCACATCATTTCAGGGCAGGGGGCTTATGAGGCACCGGAGCGGTCGCGTGACCTGTCACGGGTGCTGTACAGCCGTGGGATTCCGCACTCGCTCGATCTGTGGGGCTATGATGTCAATCATGACTGGCCGTGGTGGCGGCGCATGCTGGACCTCTATGTGCCACGCCTCTTTCATGCCTATGGTCCGAAGTGACGGCGCCGGCGGCTGTCTCCCTTACTCCCGGTGACAGGCCGTGACGCCAACCAACCGTGGCAGTGTTCTGCCCAAGTGAGGTTTGCATCCATGGTGAAGCGTTGGATTTCAGGCAGGTTTCCCTGCGTCGCTGCGTCGCTGGGGCTGTTGATCGCCGGGTGGCTGTCTCTGCCGGCAGTGGCTCAGGTGGCAACGGGAACCTCAACGAAGATTACAACCATCAAGCAGGTTCTGACCGGTGATACCATTGTGCTGCAAGATGGGACGATTGTACGCCTGATTGGCATCCTCGCCCCTCCTTCAGGGCCGGCGGCCGAGCAGGCGCGGGAACGGGTCCGGCAGCTCGTTCTGGGCAAAACCGTTGAAGTCTGGCTTGAAAACCAGAACCTCGATCTGGGGCACCGGGACAAGTACGGACGGCAACTGTCCTACATCTACCTGCTGCCAAACCGGAAGCTGCTCAATGCCGAAATCCTCCGCGATGGCGATGCCTACTACTTCAGTCAGCACTTCATTGACGTGCGGACGAAAAACATTCTGCTGGCCGCGGAATACCAGGCCCGGAAGGCCAGGTTGGGCGTCTGGGCGCAGGCTACGGAATCACCTGAAGCCATCGCCAAGCGGGAAGGGCGTGTCTATGAAGAGCCGGACTTTGCCCCTCCAGCGGAAGGGGAATCCCCGAACGATGGGGCGCGTTCCGGGGCGACGGGTATGACCAGCATGGGCAGTGAGTCCAGCGGCGGCGCCATGGAGCGTGCCTCGTCGGGGACGCCACGCCCGACCTCGGCTCCAGAACTCGACACCAAAGCCACCTACAGCAACATACGGGTGGAAAGCTGCGCGGTGCTCGATGTGCCGACACTGGGGCCGGTTGCCCTCATTGGGGTCCAGAACAGCACGGCCAAAGCCGGTGAACTGGCCCGGCTTGAAACCGTCAAGCTGGTGCAGGGCAAGCGGCTGCGCTTCGCGTATGACCCGGCCAATGCCGCCCGCGACCACCGCGACCGGGATGGGCGGCTGCTGGTGTATGCCTTCCTGCCGGACGGTGCTTTGCTGAACCTGCAGATTGTGGCGCGGGGCATTGCCGATGTGGATATTGACTACGACTACAGATACAAATCGGAAATGCTGACGGCGCGCGACAATGCCCGTGTCCGGGAGCTTGGGCCGCGCTGGCGCAATGACATTCCGCGGACGGTTTCCCTCGAACGCATTCGGGCTGAGATGATCAAGCTGATGAATGAGCAGTTCGGACGCGCTGGCGCACGGATCGAAGTGGTCGGCGACGAACGGGACGTGTTGCGCATCTCGCATGATCTGATTGACCAGCCGACGGCCGAGCAGTTGTACCGCGCCTTGTCCGTCAGTGAGGGGGGCAACCTCCCGCTGCTGCGCAGTAGTGGCATCCGGGAAGTCCAATTCACGGATGCCAAGGCCACAAAGATTTTTCGATTCCCACTGTGAGCCGTTGGTGTGGTGCACGCCGGACGTGAACCTGCTGCCGGCCCGTGGTCATTCCGGGGGCTGTGATGTCCAACCCACGCCGTCAAAACCTGTCTGACCCCTATCACCTGGTGGGCACCGTCATCAACGGCAAGTATCGGTTGGATGCGGTACTGGGCATTGGAGGCATGGGGATTGTCTATCTGGCCCAGCACACGGGAATCAACCGCAACCTGGCGCTCAAGGTCCTCAAGCCCGACGTGGCCGCCGCCGATGTGACGATTGCCGAGGCTTTTCACCGGGAAGCCAGAATTTCCGGCGGACTGTCCCATCCGAACATCATCTCCGTCACCGATGCCGATACCCTGCCGGACGGCACACCCTTCATGGCGATGGAGCTGCTGGAATCGCCGACGCTCGAAGACGAACTCCAGCGGAGCAGGACGTTTCCGCTCGACCGGATTGAACGCATCCTGAGCCAAATCTGCGACGCCCTCCACTATGCCCACCAGTCGGGGCTGGTACACCGCGATCTCAAACCGGCCAACATTGCCCTCGTGGGGGCGGGCCAGCCGACCGAGCAGGTCAAAATTCTCGACTTCGGAATTGCCAAATCACTGGATGAAGGCGTCGGCAAAGTCAGTCAGGCCATCGGGACGCCACTCTATGCCTCCCCGGAACAGTTCATTCACGGCGGCGACATTGATCCCCGCGCTGATCTCTACAGTCTGGCCGTGATTCTGTATCGCATGCTGACCGGTGTGTTGCCGTTTCAGGGCAAGACCATTGGCGAAATTGTGTCCATGCACCTGACGGCACCGCCGCCGCCGCTGCGCACGCACGCGCCGGAGTTGCCGGAGTCGCTGGAGGCTTTTGTGATTGGGGCGCTGGCCAAAAAACCGGATGGGCGTCCCGCAACGGCCCTGGATTTTCTGGCTGGCTTCCGGGCGGCACGGCAGGGGGGCGTCATCGGGGAGATGAGCGCCCCGCTGCTTGGCAGCGGCACGGACCTCATTGCTGCGGTGCTTGATACGCCCCTGCCCACCCCGCCATCCACGACGCCGCCCGGTATCCCTGAAGCAACCGGCAACATCACGACCTCGCGGGTGTCACCGACACGTTCTTCAGGGCTGTCTCCAACGCTTCCTGCTGCTGGCAGTCCAGGCCAGCCACCTCCGGCCTCCCGGACGCTCACCCTGAGTCAGACGGAGCACCAGGACACCCCACCTCCCCCGGCTGGATATGCCACGCCTTATGCTGCGCCTTCATCGCCACGGTTGGGCGTGCCGGTGTGGACCGTGGCCGTGGCGGCGTTGCTGGCCGTGGGGCTGCTGCTGGCCGTGGGCGTGTATGTCATGAGGGGACGTGCGGCAGGTTCGGGGGCCGAAGCTTCTGGCGCGACCGGTGCCGTTCCCCAGGTTGGTGAGGCGCCCCAGGCGACGGGCAAAGCCCCGGCACGGGTGTCGGATGCCCTGCGCAGCCGCTTTGACCAGGTCTCCCGCCAGGTTTACCAGGCGGTCGAGCCGCTGGCGCTGGATGACCGTGAAGACCCGTTGCTGCGTGAGCTGCGGCGGGTGACGGCGTTGAATCCGGCCACCATTACCTCACATCAACAACAGGTTGAGGCGGCTGAAAACCAGGTGGCGCAGGCTGCGGAAAAGTGGCTGAACGCAGAAGTGCCAGATACCTGCGCGGCAGAGTGTCGTGCTTTGGGAGAGCGCTACCAGCAGCTTCGGGACGCCTTGCACAACTACGGTGTTTCAGTCCGTAACCTGGGAAACGCCTTTTCGCGAACGGATTTCGACATGTCCCAGCCCCGTGAGCGGTTCGCTGAATCAGAACGGCAGGAACTTGGACGAGACCGCTCGCTACTGGAAAGTGCCTGGCGTGACACCCGCCGGGCGGAGGGCCGTTTCCGCGACTGCACGGGGCTGTGAACCGACGCCGGGCCGGCAATGTTCGTACGGGCTTTGCCCATTCGCCGCCGGACGGAAACACCTTGTTTCGGATATGGTGAGTCAAGTATCGTCCCGTCGGTTTGGGTGCCTTGTATGCCGATTTTTTGAATGCTCTGAAGGGGTTGCCGATGACTATGGAAGACAACACGATGCCCGACGTACCTTCAACTGAGGCTGCGGCTGAAGTCCCGACAGATGACCAGCCCTTTGCCGGTTTTCCACGGGAGGAGTTGCTGGCCTTCGTGCGTGGTGTGGCCAACATCGTGGCCGCAGATGGCAAGGTGGCTGAAGAAGAGCGTGTGATGCTCTACGGCCTTGTTCACCAGACCGGTCTTTCCATTCTCGATGAGGACGTCAAGGCGGCCATCGAAGCCGAACTCGCCGGTCCATCGCCAATTGAGAAAGTCATCAAACCGGTCACCAATCCGCTCCTGCGCCGGGCGTTGTATCAGACTTGTGTCGAAGTTGCCGTCGCAGATGGCCACCTGGCGGATGAAGAGCGTTTGAAGCTTGTCGAGATTGCCGGTGTGTTCGGCCTCAACTCCGATGCCGCGCGCGACTTCATCCAGTGGACGCTCGACAGTATTGCCATTGAGCAGCGGGGACGGGAAATCATCACCAAGCTCTGAAGACCACCTGCCCGATTGCCCTCCACAAAGGAAAAGCGCCAGAGAAATCACTCTGGCGCTTTTGCGTTTGAACTGGTGTTTGAGTGGCGTTTCGCCTGACGTGGCGGCGGGATGCGTCTGCCACCTACACCGTGAACGAAGTGCCACAGCCACATGAGCCGGTTGCCGAGGGGTTCTTGAACGTGAAGCCTGAACCCATCACACTCGACACATAATCAATTTCCACGCCTTCCAGATATTGCCCGCTAAAGGGGTCCACGAACAGGCGGATGCCACCATTGTTGTCGTGAACGATGATTTCATCATCTTCACGTGGGGCATCCTCGACATCGAGTCCATACTGGAAGCCTGAGCACCCGCCGGGCATGACGCGGACGCGCAAACCACCGTCCGCCCCAATGTTCTCGGATGCCATAAACTTCTTCACTTCTTCAACTGCCTTGGCTGTCAAAAAGATCATGACCGCACGCCTCATCACTTACAAGGTGGAGATTGGTGACCTACCTTGGTCTTTACTGAATTCCGGCGAACCCTGTCAACGAACGCTCCCGAAACAGCCGTGTTGCAAGAGACAAGGCAAGTGAGCAGCACCCGGCAGTGCACTGGACAGGCTGCCACCCGCCCTTCCGTTGCCTTGGGGCTCAATGGTGACGTGGGGATACCTGGCCCCGGGACCTGGCCTAAGACTTGGTGGTGAGGACGATGCGCTTTGGCTCTTCACTGGCCGCGCTCTTGGCGGAAGATGCCGGCGTATCGGTCGTGGCCGGTGTCCCGGACAGGCCCGCCATGATGCCGCGCATGGCGGAAACCGGCAACGCCGTCAGTTCGCCGATGGCGTCAATCCCTTTGAATGGGAGACCCGGGATGAACTTCAGCACCGAAAGCGTTGTTTCGACACCAATCTGGTGCAGGTGGAAGATTTTTTCCGACAGGGGAAGATTCGAGAAATTGCCTTCAATCGAGCTCATGTGAGACTTCTCCGTAAACGCGAGGGAGGTGAATGCCTGTCAAAAGCATACACGATGATGGGTGTCGGGTGAACCCTTCACTGGCCTGGCCGGTTGGCGTGAACAACTGTCTGGCAAGCCAGCCAGAAAGGCACTGCTGTGACGCCACGGCTGTGGAATGCCCACTGGCTCAAGGCAGATAGCCGCCCCGCCTTCCGCCCAGTCGCCGCTCTTTTTCCTGCTTCCCGACCAGCCAGAACATGGGCCAGAACGCACCGGCAAGGGCTGCGGCAACCAGGTTGCCTGGCATCTTGAGCGCCCGGATGAAGGTGTAAATCCCAACGGCGAGATACAGCAGAAGCAGGAAGCTGATGAGCCAGTACATGTGAGTTCTCCAGATTTCAGTCGCGCGTGACACTGACACACATTCGTTTCCTGGGGACATTCAAACCATACCACGTCCGGCCTGTACGCCAAGCCACACCGCTCATTCGTCCGCCCACGGGGGAGCGTCGGTTGCCGGCGCGTGTTCGTGATCCAGATGCCATTGAAGGGGGTTATTCAGGATGTAGGCGCGGATGCGGTTGAGGGATTCCGCGTGGCGGATGATGTGTTCGTAATAATTGCGTTGCCAGACGGTTGCGCCGGGCGTGCCACGGCGATCGTTGATGCGTTTGGTGGATACCGTTTTGAATGCGCCGATCAAACGGCCGAGGGGTTTGCGTTTTCCCGCAGGAACGGTCGGCGTGGTGGGGGTGGTTGGTGCGGCGGTCGGTGCCATGGTGGTAGGGGCGGTTCGCGAACCGCCCCTACCATGCGAACCGCCCCTACCATGCGAACCGCCCGTAACATCAAAACCGTCCGCAACATCATCACCGCCCCTGCCATCGGAACCGTCCGTGCCGCCGGAACCGCCCCGGCCATCGCCCGTGATCACGATGATTCCGTGCAGGTGGTTGGGCATGACCACCCATTCGTCCAATTCCACATAATCGTATTGCGTCGCCAGCCACCGCCAGGATTCGGCAACAATTTCCCCGTACGCATTCAACCGCATTTCACCCGCCATGATCTCCCCAAACAGACACACCCGCCCCTGCGTGCAGAGGGTGACAAAATACGCCCCCATCCGGGTGTAATCGTAGCCCTTCAGGCGGATTGAACGGCGGTGATGCCTTTCAGGGTCATACCGCATGCTGCCGGCTCCCTGCCTTTTCCAGCCCTGCCCGCGCTCGCGCCATGACGGCTCCACAGGCGGATGAGGCGGTCGTCCTACGGCAGTGCACTGACCTTCGGAATGTAGGACATCACCTGCTGCGTAAAGGTGATGAGTTGGGTAAACGTCCAGCTTCCAAAGAAAATCAGCGTCAGTACGGTAGCAATCATCTTGGGCACGAACGTCAGCGTCTGCTCCTGAATTTGCGTCAGGGCTTGCAGCAGGCTGATGACCAGCCCCACGACAAGACTCACCACCAGCGCCGGCAGGGACAAAATGAGAATCAGCCAGAGGGTTTGGTTGGCCAGCGTCAAAAATGTCTGCATAGGCGCACCTGTTGCACGAAGCCGTCAGGCATACACGAAGCCGTCAGGCATAGCTGAGCACGAGATTCTGGATGAGCGTCACCCAGCCTTTGACCAGCACAAAGAGCAGCAGTTTGAAAGGCAGGGAAATCATCGTCGGCGACAGCATGAACATCCCCATCGCCTGCAGGATGTTCGACACGAGCATGTCAATGACGAGGAAGGGAATGAACAGCAGGAAGCCAATCTGAAACGCCTCGGTCAACTGGCTGGTGACAAACGCCGGCACGACGACGCGGAAATCCCGTACCGTAATGGCATTCGGGTCCTTGCCGTTTTTCTGCGCCAGACGCTGGGCCAGCCCCAGAAACAGGCGGCGGTCAGCCTCGTGGGCATTGCGTTCGAGAAAGGCACGGAGTGGCTCCTTGCCCTTGTCCAGCGCCTTGAACAGCGTATCCGCCCGCATTTCCGTGAAAACCGGCGCGGTGGCGTCCGACAGGCCGGCTTCCTCCAGCATTTTCTCAGCGACAGGCGCCATGATGAATATCGTCAGAATGAGCGAAATCCCGGTGATAACCTGGTTGGGCGGCACCTGCTGCGTGCCCAGCGCGTTTCTGAGGATGGAAAGGACAACCGAGATTTTGACGAACGAGGTCATCATGATGAGCGCAAACGGAGCCAGCGCCAGCGCGCCCAGGGTGACAACCAACACCACCGGGTTCGCCTGAAGCGCCCCCTGCGCCGTCGCCACCAGAGACGAACTGATGCCCATCCCGGCAAAGAGGGAAAGCGTCGCCACGGCTTTCACAAGACCAGAACGCAATGCCATCCGCGCCTCACTTTCGCATCAGCCACCGCCCGACGGACTGCGCCAGCAGCGGCGGGGGCTGGGAGGTCTCACGCGCTGCCAGGTGCTTCCCGACGGCAGCCGCATCAAGGGTTTCCATAACCTGAAGTCCGGCTTCCGAGACGCCGACCAGCAGGTACTTTCCGTTGACTTCAACGACATACAGCGTCCGGCGCGGTTCGAGCGGCAGAACGTCCACAATGTGCATCAACCCGGTCGGCCGGCGCAGACCGAGGCCGCCCAGTTTCGGCAGGACAACCCGCAGGGTGACATAAGCGACGCTACAGACAATCCCCAGCGCGACGAGGGTCTGGAGCAGTGCCCAAAAGAAACCGCCGCCGGTTGGCGGAAGCGGTTCGGTGGTGGCCTGCCATCCGATGAGCGCCAGCATGGCTTAGCTCCGTGCCTGGGTGATGCGTACCCCCAGACGGCCCTCGACATCCACGAGTTCACCGCGCGCAATGGGACGGCCATCAATCGTCAGCGTCACCGGATCGGTCGGCTTGCAACCGAGTTCGAGGACGTACCCTGTGCGCAACTGGGCCACTTCCTCAAGGCGCAGGCGGCGCGCCGCCAGCTCAATGCGTACCGTCACGGCAAGGTCATCCAGGGATACGGCCGGTGGCGTGGCCGTTTCTTCAGTCGGCATGGAAGTTTCCTCGGACGAAAGCATGGGTAATGTGGGAACGATGTCCTGGATGGTCAAGCGAAATTCGTCATCCAGTTCACCGAACAGCATCAGGGTTTCTGGAACGCCTACCGTGACGCTCCCGATGCCGCCCGGCTGGAGCACCGACTGGATTGTTTCGAGGATGACAAAGTCGCCGATTTCGAGCGTGCGAAGCTCTCCGTAGGTCGCTTCGACCAGTCCGATGACCAGTGCGGCGGAAAACGTCGGCTGCACCCTGGCCAGCTCAGCCACGTGCTTCTGGCGAATGAGCGCCAGTGTGGGGTCGGAAACCGGCCGCGCCAAGAGGTGGCTGCCCACCTGGCGAAATGCTTCGAGCGTTGCCGCGTCCAGGATGAATTCGGCAAATCCGACGGCTTCGGCAAACTTCAGGCTGACGGTGCCCACCAGATAGCGGGTCGGGGTGTCGGACGTGGCGGCCGACTGGAAATGTCCAAAGGACAGCCAGCGCGCGCAGGATGTCAGCCGCAGCGTCGGCTCGCCAAGCAAGGCGTTGACATCCCAGGCCAGGGTAAGCAGCAAAAACTCCAGCGCCGCTGCCTCGGCTGAAGTGACCTGGCGCAGACCGTCCGGCGGGGTGCCGTTGCCGCCCAGCATGCGTTCCACGAGCGCCGCCGCAAAGCTGGCGTCCGTTTGCAGAAACAGAGTCGCTTCCGGTTGACCAACGCCAAAAGTGGCGCAGAAACGGTGACTGTCCGTGGTTTGCCCAAGTTCGGCTGCGCTGACTTCAGACCAACCGAAGGAAGTCATCCCGAACAGTTCCGGCGGCGTACGGAGAATGGTCAGCAACCGGGGCGCGGCTGCCCGGAACATCGCTCCGAAAAGCCAGGTCGGAACGCTGCCCAGTCTGCGGCTGGCCTCGACCTCGGCCCGGGAGCATTTGGGCAGCGCGTCCGTCCAGTGCCGCTCGCGGGCCAGCGGCTCCTCCGTTGGTGGGGGCGTCGCTTCCGGTTCAACCGGGGCCACGGGCTGGGCAAACAGATCAAAGGCAAAGGGATCATCCAGGGTTTGACTCATGGGGCGGTGCTCCCTCGATTCACTGTTCGGCCACCCGCGCCGGCGCGGGGCTACAGGGTGCGCATCACCAGGGCGAGAATGTCCTCACGTTCACCTTTCACCGGATTGAAGGACAGGCAGATGTCTTCCAAAGTCAGGTCGGTAATTGCCGCCGCTGTATCGGCATCCGTCGGCACGCCGACTTCCCGGTACTGCATCGGGACGCCGCACCGTTGCTTCAGCTCACGTACGGCGGCAATGGCGGCCGTTGCCAACGCCTCGGTGGATTGCCCGGTGTCGGCAATGCCCATGGCGCGGGCAACGGCGGCGTAGTAGGTCGCCACCGCCGGCAGGTTGAACTCCATGACAAAGGGCAGGGCAATCGAGTTGGACAGCCCGTGGTGCACGCCAAACAGCGCGCCGACGGAGTGGGCAATGGCGTGCACCGCGCCGACCGGCGAGTTGGAAAACGCCATGGCGGCCATGGTTGCCGCATACTGCATTTTGGCGCGGGCTTCGGTCGGCCCTGGCTCCCGGACAGCCGCTTCCAGATTGTCGGCAATGAGTTCGATGGCGCTCAGGGCAAGCGCGGCCGAAATGGGTTCGCGCTCAACGCAGGAATAGGCCTCGATGGCATGGGTGAGCGCGTCAAATCCCGTCCAGGCGACGAGTCTGGCCGGTAGCGTCGCCACCATGTTGGGGTCGAGAATCGCCATGCGCGGAAACAGGAACGGGCTGGCAATGGTGAGTTTGCGGCGCTGAACGTTGTCTTTGACAACCGCTGCCAGCGTGACTTCACTGCCCGTGCCAACCGTGGTGGGAATGGCCAGAATCGGGGTGATGGGGCCGGGCACCATAAACCCACCTTCATACTCACTGGCTTCCCCGCCATAAGCCGCAATGACAGCCGAAATCTTGGCCGTGTCCATGACACTGCCGCCGCCCACGGCCACGATGAGCGACACCTGTGCTTCGTTGAGTTTGGCGGCCGCACGCTTGACAAACTCCGTGTCCGATTCGGCCGGTACGTCGTCCATGACGGCCACGATGGTGTAATCCGAATCGGCAAAGGCCTGCCGGACGACATCAAGCAAACCGGCAGCCGCCACGCCAGCGTCCGTAAAGACGGCAAGGCGGGTGCGTTCGGCCAAATCGGGAGCAAGCTGGAGTTCAACGGTCAGGTTGCCGACTTTGCCAATCCCGTACTTGATTTCGGTCGGAACGGCAAACGTGGCATCCGGGCGGGTCAGGGGTGGATTGCCGGAGATGAAGCCCATCAGAAAAGGTCCTCAGTTGTGTGGAGATGAACTTGGGAGCGCAGGACAGGTTACGCCTGGCCCGGTCACTATAGCGTAGCGTCCGGCCGGACGCACGAGTGCCGTTTATACCTTTCCCGTCCGTCTGTTCCGGCAGCCTTTCGTTTTCCGAACCAGTGTTATTCAGCCAGAGTTTCCACCGGGTCAAGCCGCGCCGCCCGCCAGGCCGGATACAGTGCGCCCAGCGCCGTACTGAGCAGGCTGATGAGCGCCGCCAGGCCCAGCCAGCGGAGTTCGATCTCCGGGCGCAGGGCCGTAAACGTCGTGATGCCGGCAACGGCCAGATACGCGGCTCCAATCCCCAGCAGAAGACCAAGCAGGCCGACAAACAGCGCCTCGGCTTCGATGGCCCGAATAATCCACCACGGCGACGCGCCAAGCGATTTCAGAATCCCGATGTCCCGCTTGCGTTCGGCGATCGTGGTGTACATCGTCAGAAAAACAAACGTGATGCCGACGGCCACCGCCAGCCCGATGACCAGTTTGAGAAAGGTGTTGAGCGCCGGAATGCCCTGCTCGTAAGCCGCCGGCAGGTCGCGGATGAGAATCACCGTGTTGTCGGGCAGTTCCTCAACGATGTGGGCGGCGACGGCTTCCTGTTCAGCCGGGTTGGTGCACTTGACATAGATAAACGTGCACCGTTCCGGGGCCGCCAGCAGTTTCTGCATGGTGGCGAGCTGCATTTTGAAGCGGGCCGTACCGGCTTCCGGCGCATACACGCCCGTAATCCGGAAGGGACGTTCAAAAACCCGGACCGTATCGCCAATGGCAGCCCGCCGGGTACGGATGAACTCGGCATCCACAACAGCGTCGTACTCATCAACCGGCGGCGTCCCGGCCTGAAGGCGGATACCGGTCAGGCGCTGGTAGCTTTCCCACTCGATGCCCTCGATGATTTCCACGCCGATACCATAGTCACTTGGTTTGAGATACTGCCCTACCGGAGCCGCGTCGGCCACGCCGGCAATCTGCCGCAGGCGGTCGGTGTACTGGATCGGCATGACCAGCGCCGAGGTGGAAGTCAGGTTGAAATCGCGCCAGAACATCAGTTCCGCCCGGACGTTTGTTTCCCGCTGGGCGCGTCCGCGCTGGGAGCCGTTGACCAGACCGGCATTGACCAGAATGAGGGTGACGGCCAGCGCCACGCCAAAGGCGCTGAGCGCCGTCCGCACGGGCCGGTGCCGTAGATTTGACCAGACAAGTTGAAACAGCATCGGGAAAGGTCAGGGTTTGCGGCCGATGAGAATGACCCGGCGCGAAGCATCTGCCACGTATGCCGAAAGGTCATAGTCGCCGAAAATGGACTGGACGTGCAAACCGGCGGCTGCAAAAAAATCCTTCAGCATGGGCAGGCGGATGTCCTTGACGCGCTCGACAAAGCGGAACGACCGGCCGCCATCTTCAAAGGCAATCGTCTTGAGGATGAAGCCATCCCGGTATTCGCGTTGGATTTCAAAGCGGATGCCGCCGATGACCTGTACGCTGAAGGGCGTCAGGCGGGGAACAACCCAGTGGGCGTTGAGAAAATCGAGGACGAACCAGCCACCCGCATCAAGCGCCTGGGCGGCAGCGGCAACGACGCGCGCATTTTCGTTGTCGTCGGCAAAGTAGCCAAAGCTGGTGAACATGTTGAAGGCGCTGCGGTAGCCGCCATGGGCAAAGGGCAGCCGCATGTCGTGGACGTGAAACCGCAGAGTTTCATCAGCATAGCGTTGGGCGACGGCAATACAGTCCGGGGAGATGTCGAAGGCGTCCACTTCGAGGCCGTGTTCGTGGAGGCAGGTGGCGTGGCGGCCGCGTCCGCAGCCGATGTCAAGCACGCGGTCGCCGGGGCGCAGCTCCAGATGTCGTACGAGGTTGGCAATGAAGAAACAGGCTTCGGTTTCGTCCCGGTGGTGGTAGAGCAGGGCGTAGTATGGGCTTCCGAACCAGTCTTCACCGGCCAGGGCAGCGGGGGTTGGGGCGGCAGATTCCGGCTGCGTCATAGGTGGAAAAGCTAATGACGGTCGGCGGGAAAACGCAAGCCGTAGCGGTGTCGTTCCTGAAGCTTTCCCGTTGTCGGCCTGGCTTGCCGGTCGGGTCACGGTTTTTCCGGCGCCGGGAGGTTTCTCCGGTTGTATCCGTCTTGTCCCTCCGTCATAATGGCGACACATTTCCAGCTTGTACTGGGCGAAGTTCAACGCTCGCGGGCACGGCCCGGAATCATCCTGAAAGGAAACGGCTATGCGCGGAATACCTGGACTGATCGGCATCGGCTGCTTTTTGGCGGGTATTTACGGACTCGGACGCAAAATTGTCCTGACAACCGGCAGCGGGGGCTTGTTTTACAGCAGTGGCCGCGGCTGGTGGTATGGCTGGTGGTATGGCATTGCCGCCGCCGGCACGGTGCTGCTGGCACTGGCCGGACTGCTGGCCGTGGTGTTTTTGCGCGGGCAGGCCCGCTGGATTGGAGCTGGTCTTTTGGGGCTGAGCGGTATTCTGGTCGTCTTTTCCGGGCGCGCCGTACTGCTCCCGACGACACTTTTTGAGTTTCTCGTCTCTGCCTTCCTCATGGCAATTGGCGTCAAGCTGTTTCTGAATTCGGCGCTGGCGAACCGTGGGCTTGGCTACTGACCCGGACTGGCAAGGGAACGGCATCTGCCATGAACCCCTACTTCTGGAACGGGCTGCAACACGCGCTGGCTGGTCTGGCGTGCGCGTGGGGCTTTTTTGCGCTGGCGAAGAAACTGAAGGCGACCGCATCACCACGGCTGGAGCCAGCGTCAGAAGCCGCCTCCGCACGTGCGGACGCAGACCCCTCGCCCGTACGGCTGTCACAGGCAGGGTTCTGGCTGGCGCTGCTGATGGGGTCCAGTGCGCTGTTTTTTCTGCCGGGGCACATTGACCGTCCGGGGACGTGGGCTGACTGGCTCTGGCAGTTTACGCACTACCCCGTACCGGACTGGGACATTCTGTGGCTGGGAATGCCTTGGCACCGGTGGTTTCTGACGCACTCGGTGCTCATTCCGTTGATTGTCGTTGGGCTGACGTTCGAGCATCGGCTGTGGCGTGCGGTCGGCTATGGTCTGGCCGTCGGTGTGGCGAGTCATCTCGCCTGGGACGCCATTACACAAAGCCCCAGCACGCCGATTGTCTTTCTGCCGGATGCGTTTCTGATTCGGGGGGACACCGCCCGGACGTGGCTTCTGGTTCAGGCGGCGCTGGCCTTTGGATTGGCCCTTCTGGCTGAACGGCGGCATCCAATGGATACCTAGCCGGGAAGTCTCTGGGGCAAATGAACATTCGCCCGTACGGTTTGCGTTCCGCCGTTTGTCCCGCTGCTCAAAACCGGAGTGGCTGTTGTCCGGTCTTTCTGGTATGGCGTTGGGTCGAAGCCGGCCCACGTGATGCCTTCCACGCCGTCAAACCGCTGCGCCATCACCGCCAGCGCCTCCGGGTTGTTGTCCACGAGCAGGAAACGGCGGCCGAGTTCGAGTGCCGCTGCGCCGGTCGTGCCGCTGCCGGCAAAGAAATCCAGTACCAGCGCGCCGGGCAGCGATGACGCCTGGATGATGCGCCGCAGAATACCCAGCGGCTTCTGGGTCGGGTAGCCCGTCTTTTCGGCACTGTTCGTCGGCACAATCGTGTGCCACCACGTGTCCGTGGGAAGCTTTCCCCGCGCCGCCTTCTCCGGGCCAACCAGTCCCGGCGCCATGTAGGGAATGCGCTCAATGGCCTCCTGATTGAACACATACCCCTCAATGTCTTTGACATAGAACAGGATGTTGTCGTGCTTCGCGGGCCAGCGGCGGCGCGGACGGCCGCCGTAGTCATACGCCCAGATGATTTCATTCAGGAAGTTCTCCCGCCCGAAGATGCCATCGAGCAGGATTTTGCAGTAGTGAACTTCGCGGTAGTCCACGTGGAAATACAGCGAGCCGTGCGCGGCCAGCACCCGGTGCGCTTCCACCAGACGCGGTGCCAGAAAGGCCAGGTAATCGTCAAAGTCGTCGCCAAAAGACCGGCTGCCGATGACCTGACTGGCGTAGCGCCGCCCCTGAAAACCAATCCGGTCGCCGGTGTCCGAGCGTACCGTCCGAAGCTGAGTCCGGCGCTGAACCCGGCCGGTATTGAACGGCGGGTCAATGTAGATGAGGTCCACCGAAGCCGACGGCAGGCAAGCCAGCACGTCCAGGTTGTCAGCCAGATGGATGCTGCCTTTCGCGTCGGGTTCCAGCATGCCTGCCCTCAGTCCCGCGAATCCACAGGATGCGGGGATTTGGAATAAGCCCTGTGGCGGACGCACACCAAATCCTGACACATCCGATGATTATCGGAAACTGGCGCTATTTCCGTTCCTTGAACTGCTCGTAGAGTTCCGTGTGGCGACTCGTCAGTTGTGCCGGACGGCCGTCAATGAAGGCATATTTGACGCGCGTCCGGGGTTCGAGCAGGTCGCCATCCGCGACCACGACGTTCGCCATTTTCCCCACATCGAGCGATCCCAGACGGTCGCTGACGCCCAGCACTTCGGCCGCCGAAAGCGTCACCGCCCGCAGAGCCGCCTGGGGGCTGAGGCCAAACGCCGCCGCCATCCCGGCGTGATAGGGCAGATCGCGGACGTGCGCCCCGTTGTCGCCTGTCGAGATGCAGAACTTCACACCCGCCTGGTGCAGCTTGGCCGCATTTTCATAGAGCACATCGTAGGGATCATCTTCCCGGCTGGGCAGGTCGAGCACGCCTGTCAGAATGACCGGGACGTTTTTGGCTTTGAGTTCCGCCGCACACATCCATGCGTCATTGCCCCCAACGATAATCGGGCGCAGCCCCATGTCCTCGGCAAAGGCCAGCACGGCGCGAATGTCCTGCGCCCGGTCAGCCCGGAAAAACACCGGCATTTCACCGCGCAGCGCCGGCAGCAGGCTTTCATACACAACGTTCGTCGCTGGACGCGGGATGTTCGGGTCGGCGGCTGCGGCGGCTTTGGCGCGGCCGTAATCAGACGCTTCGCGCAGCACCTGCCGGAGTTCCTCGACACGCCGGTTGCGCGTCGCAATGGCCTCGGCAATGTTGGCCGGCGGCGGCTGGCGAAACGCTGCAAACGGCCCCCCGCCGCCCAGGTTCAGCCGTGGAAAGTTGATGACCAACCCCAGCGACGGTACAACCGCCATTTCCTGGGGCGACGTTCCGTAGAGGTTGATAAAGGTCGCCTGCCCACAGATGACGCCCCCATCGGGCATCGTCGCCGCGCTCGTGATGCCGTTGTAGCGGGTGACGCGCACGTGGGCGCTGTGCGGATTGACGGCCACGATGGCGCGCGCGTTCGGGTTGTAATCGCCGACTTCGCCCTGATCCACCGTGGCGGCTACGGCCGGGATTTCAACCAGGCCCAGCGATGTCGCCGCGTCAATCATGCCGGGATAGACCGTCAATCCCTTGCCGTCAATGATTTGCGCCCCGGAGGGAATGGCCGCCGTGGCACCGACGGCGGCAATCCGGCCGTCCCGGATGACCAGCGTGCCGCGCTCGATGGTTTCTCCGCTGACCGTCACCAGTCGGGCGTCGCGGATGGCCACGGTCACGCGCGGCGCAATATCCAGCTTTTGCTGGGCAAGGGCGTCAAGTGTCAGGGCCAGGCAAAAGCCAAGTCCCGCTGCCAGACGAAACCAACGAAGTTGACCAACAGCTCTCATCGTCGCGCTTACTCCTTTGTCATCTGCATGCAGTTGTCGCCGAAGCTGTAGGCCGGACGACGGCGGGCCGGTGCCGGCGGCGGTGCGCCGCCACCCTGTGGACGGTTGACTTCCGCCGCTTCGAGTTCGGCGCGCTCCTTGGCCAGTGCCTCGCGCCGCGCCAGGTCGGCTTGCCGGTCAAAGAACACTTCGCCGTCTATGAACGTCGTCTCAACACGGGCATAGACGCTCAGGGGATGCGCCGTCCAGATCGCCAGGTCGGCATCCTTGCCGACTTCCAGTGAGCCAACCCGCCGGTCAATGCCCAACTGAATGGCCGGGTTGATGGTGATGAGCCGCAGCGCCTCGTTTTCGGTCAGGTCGCCGTACTTCATGACGCGCGCGGCTTCCATGTTGAGCCGGCGCGCGCGTCCGTCATCATCCGAGTTGAGCGAGACAATGACACCGGCGCGGGTCATCAGGGCGGCGTCATGCGGAATGGCGTCGTAGGCTTCGACCTTGTAGGACCAGAAATCGGCAAAGGCGGAAGCGCCGGCGCCGTGTTTGGCAATTTCACGGGCAATTTTGTAGCCCTCCAGCACGTGCTGGAGCGTCCGCACCCGAAAGCCGAACTCCTCGGCCAGATTCATCAGCATCAGGATTTCTTCGGCGCGGTAGCAGTGCGCATGCACGTAGCGTTTGCCTTCCAGCACCTCAACGAGCGGCTCAAGCTGCAAGTCCCGCCGGGGCGGTACGACATTTTCGCCACGGGCTTTGGCGGCGTTGTAGTCATCCCACTGGCGCTTGTAATCCCGCGCCCGCACGAAGGCATCACGGATGGTTTCCTCCACGCCCATGCGTGAGTTGGGATACCGCTGCGTCTGTCCCGGAAAGCGGAAGTTCGACCGCTTGGGATTTTCGCCGAGGGCAAACTTGATGCCTGGCGGGGCGTCGGGGAACAGGAATTCCTCGATGGGCCGCCCGTACTTGATCTTGACGACCTGGTTTTGCCCGCCAATTGCGTTGGCCGAGCCGTGCAGCAGGTTCAGCGCCGTAACGCCGCCAGCCAGAGCGCGGTACAAATCCACGTCGTTCGGGTTGAGCACATCGCGGATGCGGCACATGGAAGTCACCGCAAGCGAACCTTCATTGACCGCATCGAGCATCGAGTGCGAGTGGCAGTCAATGATGCCCGGCAGGACATACTTCCCCGTGGCGTCAATGACCCGCGCGCCGGCCGGAGCCGTCAGACCCTTGCCGATTTTGGCAATCTTGCCGTTCTCAATGAGCAGGTCACTGTTTTCCAGCGTGCCTTTGGTGACGGTCAGCAGGGTGGCGTTCCTGATGAGCGTTGGTGTCTGGGCTTGCTGCCGGGCCGGTGTCTGGGCCAGCGTTCCGAAGCCGAGCGCCGTGGCCAGCCCACAGGCGAGGGCAAAGCGTAAGGGTGTGGTGTTCAGCATACAAACGTCCTCGGACCTCCGAGCAGGGGGATAGACAGGTTGCCAGACCGGGGCGGTGTCATGCCGCCACGTAGGGCCGGCCGGTTCGTCAGGTTGTTGACAAGCTCCCTCATTCGACGGCTTCTCCGCGCCGAAAGGCGTTTTCTTCTTCCGGGAGCAGGGGGTTTTCGTACAGGTGTGCGCCATTCCATGTCCAACGCCTGGGGATAACCTCCGGCGCGCGGCGGTCGCGTGGGTAGGCGCGCAGCGATGAGTAGTGCGTCACGAACGATTTGCGTGTCAGGTTGGGATTGTTGACCTTCGTCCCGCCGTGGGCCAGCGCAGCGTGCCACACGAACATGTCGCCCTTCCTGGGAAGAAAAACCTGGCGTTCGATGCCCCGTGCCGCGCAGTGTCTTTCCAGGTGTTCCCGGAAAGCATCTTCCCGGAGCGGCGATTCCGGCGTCAGAAAGAGACCGTTCCCGAAGTTGAACTTGGGCAGCCGGTGGGAGCCGGGGAAATAACCGAGCGGGCCGGCGTCCGGGTGCACGTCCTCCAGCGCAATCCAGGAAGCAGCCAGGTGGCTGGGAATCTGCGCCACGACGTAGGGAAAGTCCTGGTGCGTCCATTGTTCCGAGCCGTGGATGAAGGTCAGCGACTGCATGGCCACAACCTCGTCCTGAAACACATGGCGCAGAAACGTCACGGCCTTGGCGTTGAGGGCCAGTTTCTTCCCGGCCACCGAGTGGTTGTGAAAGTCCATGAGCCGAAGGTGATGTTCGCCTTCGAGTGTTTCCCGGGACAACGCCTGCACCGGCTGGACGCCAAAACTTTCTCCCAGAACGAGCGCCCGCCAGCGCCGCTGTGCATAGAGTTCTTCGATGTCGGCCAGGTAGGCGTCAATCAACTCGTGGCTGACCGCCTGGGGAAAGATGGCATAGCCCAGATCGCGCCACGACCGCAGTGCCGGCCCGAACATGTCCTGTTCCGCCTTGGAAAGGCCGCGAAGATAGCCTTCGAGATCGGCTTCCGGGCGGTCAATCCAGGGCAGCGTCTGGGGATCAAAGTCAGGTTCCGCCGCCTTGTCCGGGATGCTGCGGCGTCCGGGGAGAAACGTTTTCAGCCACGATCCAAGCATTGCTCTCTGGTTTGCGGGCGGCTTACCCGTCATTACTGGGGGCGTGTGCCGCTGAAAGCCGCTGTACCTTGCGGAGAAGTCACCGTCCCTTCGAGGCTGTTGCCGTTGCCGGTGCCGCTGAGCTGGAGTTCAACGCTGCGGCCGCCGAAATCCACGCGGGCCGTGGCTTCCATGCGGTTGCCGGTGACACGTCCGTTGCTCAACTCCACGGTGCCGACCGGCCCCAGGCTCAACGTCCCTGACACATTCGTGCCTTCCTGCCGGAGCGTCATCGTTGCCGGAAGGCTCTGCGGTCCGAAGGAAATGGTGAGGTTCCAGGTACCGGTAAAGTCAAAGACCGCTCCCGACCCATTGGCTGTGCCGGTTGCCGCTGCGCCCGGCGTCGCCGGCGGAGCCGTGCCCCGTTTGAACAGGCGTTCGGGTTCGGCTTTCCCGTCCACGGTGAAGGTTCCGCGCAGTTCGTCACTCGTGTACTTGCCGGTAAAGATCGCCGCCCTGGTTGCGCCATCCCGTGGCAGGTCAGCAACGAACCGTACGGTGGAAAGAGAAGCGTCTTCATCCAGACCGAGACGCAGTTCACGTACCTCAACGTCGGTGTCACCCACGCGCACCTTGCCCTTGAGTTCGTTGTTCTCACGGCTGAAGGTGAGCTTCAGGTCTTTTGTCTCCCACGTGCCGGCGATCTCGCCTGGCGTGACGTTGGAGCTGCGCAGGTTGACCATGGCCCCGTCAATGAAGACGAAGGCCACTTTGCGCCTGGCATCAAAAAGGTCTCCCCGCACGGCCACCAGGTTGGCGACCTTACCAGCTTCGAGGCTTCCAAGGCGGTCGGCCAGACCGAACATTTCTGCCGGCCGAAGCGTCAGCGCGCGAATCGCCGCCTCAGCCGGCAGGCCGTTCTCAGTGGCTTTTTTGACGTTTGACAGGGCTTCCGCCGGGGACAGCCCGCCGGTCTGGAAAGCAAAGGGAATGCCGGCGCTGTGCAGTGCCGCCGCCGTTTTGAGCGCCGCTGTGCGCGCCCGGAGCAGGGAAAGCGGTTCCGGATCAGCTTCGGGCGCAAAGGCCGTGGTGCGCTTGGGGAAATTCAGCGACAGCAGCACAGCCGCCTGGTCCGCCTTCAGGCGGTCGGCCACCTTTTCGGCTTCACGCCCACCGGCAATGATGGGGCGCAGGTTGAATTCGCGGGCAAAGTCGAGTGCCCGGATGATTTCACGTTCGGTGTCGGCGTGGAAGACCACGGGCAGTTCGCGGTTGAGCGCCGGAAGCAGGGCCTCGAGCGACGGGTCATCCGCCGGCCGCTTCATGCCCCGTGGGTTGGCGCGGTAGGCCGCCCAGTGCGCCTGGTACTGCTGGGCATCGAGAAATGCCTGCCGCACCATGGAAAAAACGCCCATAAGGGAGTTGGGATAACCGCTGCCGGAAACCACCCGGAAGGCAATATGCAGCGCCACAGGCGTGCGGATGACCATTTCGCGGGGCGAATCGGCCGCCAGGGCAATGACGGCCGACCGCCCCAGAACGATGCCGTCGCGCGGAATGGTCAGCGCCGTGGTGAAGCCGGCCTGCCGGGCGGCTTCCAGTCCGTCCCCGTTCGGGCGGACAAGTTCGGCCGCCAGAAGCTCCGGCTGGAAACCGTTTGGACGGGTCGAGTTGGCCAGCCCGCCAACCGGTACGGCCGGAGGCGTCGCCCCCGGTGTGGCCCGGACGGGTCCCGCCAGCGGCGGTGTGGCCAGCGGCGCTGGCGCAAAACCGAGGTGCCCAACGGCTTCCATGAGACCGGGATAGACCGTCAGGCCCGTGCCATCCAGTTGGCGCGCATCGGCCGGCGGTTTGACATCCGCGCCAACGGCGACAATGAGGCCATTCCGCATGACAACCGTGCCCCGTTCAATGGGCGGACCGGCAACCGGAACCAGGCGGGCATTGACGATGGCATAGCTGCGCGCCGGTGCAACCTCACCGGGCCGCTCGGACTGGGCGGCGGCCGGCGTCAGCAGGGCGCTGCCCAACGCCAGACAAAGCAGGACAGAAAACGTGGATGTGCGCATTGATTCTGGTCAGCAGAAAAGACTGGAGATTCAGCCCCGTCCTGGGTGTGTGACAGGGGGTGGGAAATGTTCAGTATGGCGCACCCGCTCCCCCCTGACCAGACCGAAAACATTTTTTTACAACGGCACGCTTTCGGGCGAAACGTCCGCCAGCCGCGGCCGGTGGCGGGTGATGTTGCCGGAAACGTTGCCGGACAAAGCGTTCAGGATTTGGCGCGGCGGGCAAACTCGCCGGTCGTGGTATCCACGACGATACGTTCTCCGACTTCGATATACAGCGGCACTTTGACGCTCGCGCCGGTGCTGATGCGCGCCGGTTTCGTCACCTTGCCGGCGGCCGTGTCGCCGCGCGCGCCGGGTTCGGTTTCCACAACCTCAAACTCCATAAACTGCGGCAGTTCCACACTGACCAGATTGCCTTCGTAAAACAGCGCCTTGAGCTGCGCGTTTTCGGTCAGATAGGGCGTCAGCCGCTCCATCGCCGAAGCCGGCAGGGTGTACTGCTCATAGGTTTCCTGGTCAAGAAAGACATACTCGCCGCCAGATTCGTACAAAAACTGCACTTCCCGCTGGTCAATGTCGGGTTCATCGAATTTGTCACCCGATTTGAAGGTTTTTTCCAGGACGGCCTGGGTCAGAACGTGGCGCACGCGCGTGCGGACAAGCGTTGCCGCGCCCCGCGCCGAGGGCGTCTGAACCGTCCAGTCCAGGACGGTGTAGGGTTCGCCATCCACCAGAATGTAGGCCCCGCGTTTGAAGTCAGATGTTGAAAGCATGATGGCTCCTCCCGTGCGTCAGGCGTCGTAATCAAGGGAACGGGCCCAGCTTTCATGCTGCGCCAGTTCGGCCAGTTGGCTTTCGAGCTTGTTCCGAATGAGGTCCACGGCACGGTTGCCCATTGCCAGCCGCAGAGGTGGGTTCTCCATAGTGACCAGTTCCAGCATGGCGCGTGCAGCTTTGACCGGATCGCCTGCCTGCCTGCCATTCGCCTGCTCAAAGTAACGGCGCATGGCACCGGCCGTGGCGGCGTAGTCCGGGATGGCCGGCGCAACAACCAGCGAGCGCCCGGCAAAATCCGTCCGAAAGGGGCCCGGCTCAATGATGACAACCTTGATGCCCAGCGGCGCAACTTCCTTCGCCAGCGCCTCCGAGACGGCTTCAAGGGCAAATTTGCTGGCGCAGTACAGCCCCAGTCCGGGATTGGCCAGCACACCGGCAATCGAAGACAGGTTCAGAATCCAGCCCTTTCGCTGGCGGCGCAGGTAGGGCAGAAAGGCCCGCATCACGGCCAACGCGCCGAAAAAGTTGACCTCCATCTGGCGGCGAATCTGCTCGTCGGTGACTTCCTCGATGGCGCCAGCCGTTCCGTAGCCGGCATTGTTGACGACAACATCCACCTGTCCGAGCCGTTCGATGACCTGGGCAACGACCCCCGGCACGGTGCCGGCTTCTGTCAAATCGAGATGGAACGCATGGGCGCGACCGGGCGCGAGTGCTTCAAAGGCGGCCAGGTCAGCAGGTCGCCGCGCCGTTCCGGCCACGGTGTGGCCCTGTTCAAGGGCAAGTTTGGCAAGTTCCAGACCGAAACCGGTCGAAACGCCGGTGATGAACCACGTTTGCGGTGAAGGCATCGCTTTTCCTCATTCACGGGAGTAGGGGCACGGGAGCCGGACTCTAGCTTGCCGTATAGTACGCGATAGTGTATAATAATACTCATGGAAAGCACTATAAGCACAGGCAAGGCGGCAAAACTCCTTGGTGTCTCGGTCAAGACGTTGCAGCGTTGGGAACGCGAAGGAAGGCTGATTCCGGTGGCCCGAACGGACAGCAACCGCCGCCTCTACACTGAGACGCAGGTCCGTGAGTTCATCGGTTTGCGGCAGGCCAACCATGCGCCAACAAAGCTTGTCGCCTACTGTCGGGTATCGAGTGCGGCGCAGAAGCCGGACCTGGCGAATCAGCGCAAAGTGCTGGAAGAGTTCGTGGTGGCGAAGGGATTGGCGGGGGTCGAGTTTATCGAGGAAGTGGGCGGCGGGCTGAACTTCAGGCGCAAGCGGTTTCTGGCCCTTATGGACGAGATCGGGCGACGGGAAGTCAGGATGCTGATCCTCGCTCACCGGGACCGCCTCACCCGTTTCGGCTTTGAGTGGTTCGAACATTACGCCCAAACCCATGGCTGCGAAGTGCTGGTACTCAACCAGGAACGGCTGTCTCCCGAACAGGAAATGGTGCAAGACTTAATGACCATCGTGCACTGTTTTTCGTCTCGGCTGTACGGTTTGAGGAACTATCGAAAGAAGTTGAATGAAGCGCTGAAACAGGATGTAAATGACGTCAAAAAGGCCCAACAATGCAACTAACCCACAAGATCGCTCTTTGTCCGACTCCTGAGCAAGTGGACTACTTCAAGCGCGCCTGCGGCACGGCGCGGCGTGTTTGGAACTGGGCGCTCAATGAGTGGAACAGGCAATACGCAGCAGGCGGCAGGCCAAACGCCATGGCGCTCAAAAAACAGTTCAACGCCATCAAGTACACCGACCCGCAGTGGCTCGATGAGAACGGTCGGCCTTGGTTGCAAGACATTCACCGGGATGCCCACGCCCAGCCGTTCAGGAATCTCGCCAAAGCATGGGAACGGTTCTTCGCCGACCTCAAGGAGGGCAAAGAAGCGCACGAGCCACGGCTCAAGAAAAAGGGCCGTTGCCGCGACAGCTTTTATGTTGCCAACGACAAGTTCACCCTGAAAGGCAAGACGATCCGTCTGCCCAGGATCGGTGAAGTCGCCATGACCGAGGAACTGCGCTTCGCGGGCAGGATTTTGGGCGCAACGGTTTCTCGCACCGCGGATCGTTGGTTTGTGGCCATACAGGTCGAGGTGCCTGATGCGCAATTCTATCGGCGTCGCACGTCGCACGAGGTCAACGGCATCGACCTGGGTATCAAGGCTGCTGCAACGATCTCCAGCGGTGAAGTCATCGAGGCGCCAAAGCCGCTCAAAGCCGCGCTGCGCCGTCTGGAAATCCGTAGCCGACGTCTCAGCCGCAAGCTGGAAGCCGCCAGGAAGGCAGCAGGATTTGAACGCCATGCCCGCCTGCCTGAAGGAACGCGCCTGCCGGTATCGAACAACCGGCGAAAGTCCGCTGCGGCATTGGCAAGGCTGCATGCCCGCATTGCCAATATCCGAGCGGATTTCACCCACAAGCTCACGACTCGACTCTGCCGCGAAAACCAAGCGTTAGTGATCGAGGATTTAAACGTCAAAGGGATGCTGCAGAACGAGAAACTCGCCCGCGCCATCTCTGACGTGGGTTTTGGGATGTTGCGCTCGCAGTTGGAATACAAGGCCCGGCGCTACGGTACTCAGCTTACCATCGCTGATCGCTGGTATCCAAGTAGCCGACTGTGCTCCATCTGTGGCTGGAAGAACGAGGCGCTGACATTGAGAGATCGAACATGGGTGTGTGCTCAATGTGGTGCGCACCATGACCGTGACCTCAATGCGGCGCTGAACCTGAAACGGCTGGCAACCGAAACTGCCCTACCCGTGGCGAGTCCGTCCAGCAATGGCGGCGCTGCGGCGGGGACCGTCCCCGCCGTAGTCGGGAAAGTCACGCCTGTCAGATACGACGGTGGTCAACAGGACGCGTCGGGGCAGGAAGAGAACGCAGATTGACGAACGGGGCAACCGTCCCGGCGTCCCCGATGTATGGCGCGCATCGTCAGTCGGCCGGCGGTTTTTGGCAACCGAATTGCACCAGCGCCGCCAGACTCAGGATGCCATGGAGCGTCCAGGCCAGGGTACGCCACCAGTTCGTGGCCACCAGCGTCTGGAGCGTCGTCGCATCAAAGCCCGCAGCCAGCCGGTCATGGCACGGTATGGAAACCAGAGCGGTGACGCCAAACGCCAGCCCGACGCAGGCCAGCCCGCCCCAGAGCAGCCCGCGTGCAATGCCGGGCGGCGGCTGGAAGGCAAGCCAGGCCGCGGACAGTCCTTCGATGAGCATGGGCAGGGCAACGACCGGGAAAATGGCCGCCACGTGCCGGTGATGATAGTCGGTGAAGGCGTCCATCCCGACGTGGCGAAACAGCGGATAGTGAACCTGCTGTATGAGCCAGATCACGCCCGTCATGTAGAGCGCTGTTGCCGTGTTGAGGCTCAGCACCCACCAGGCCAGACTACCGGACATCAGCAGACCTCCGGCAGGCTACGGATGGGAATCTCCCCGCAAGGCCGCATTTGGCGGCCGGATGTGTTAGTTTCGGCACGGAGCATGAGTTCCTTTCCTGACGCTTCAACCCCTTACATCCCACACGGAGGCATTATGGCAGTCAAAGTCGGCATCAACGGGTTCGGGCGCATTGGGCGCAACATTCTGCGGACGGCGCTGGGGCACACAGACATCGAGTTCGTGGCGGTCAACGACCTGACCGACGCCAAAACCCTGGCACACCTGCTCAAGTACGATTCCATTCTGGGCAACCTGACCAACCACACCGTGACGGCGCCCGATGAGAACACCATTGCCGTGGATGGGCATCCCATCCGGGTGTTCAAGGTGCGCAGTCCGGGCGAGATTGACTGGGCTTCGACCGGGGCGCAAATCGTCGTCGAGTCCACGGGTCTGTTCACCAACAAGGACAAAGCCGTGGGCCACCTGCGTGACAGCGTCAAGAAGGTCATCATTTCGGCCCCGGCTAAAAACGAAGACCTGACCATCGTGCTGGGGGTCAACGAGTCGGCTTACGATTCGGCGCAGCACCACGTCGTCTCGAATGCGTCCTGCACGACGAACTGCCTGGCTCCGGTGGCCAAAGTCATCCATACGGCATTTGGTATCGAAAAAGCCATCATGACGACCGTGCATAGTTACACGAACGACCAGCGGATTCTCGATCTGCCGCACGACGACCTGCGCCGGGCGCGGGCCGCAGCCCTTTCGATGATTCCCACCAAGACGGGCGCAGCCCAGGCCGTCGAACTCGTCATGCCGGAACTCAAGGGCAAATTCGATGGCATTGCCGTGCGCGTTCCGACGCCAAATGTCTCGCTCGTGGATGTGACGTTTGAAGTCGCCAAGGCAACCGACAAGGCCGGCGTCAATGCCGCGTTGCGTGAAGCCGCCGAAGGTTCACTCAAGGGGATTCTGGGTTACTCCGAAGAACCGCTGGTTTCGATTGATTACCGGGGCGATGACCGTTCATCCATCGTGGACGGCTCTTTCACCCGCGTCATCGGCGGTCATCTGGTCAAGGTGCTGTCGTGGTACGACAACGAGTGGGGCTATAGCTGCCGCGTGCGCGACCTCATCAAGTTCATGGCCGAAAAGGGTCTCTAGGGCTTAGGCACTGTCGGCAATGCCGTCTGGGCCAGGTTGGGGAAACGGAAAAGCCAGCCGTTTCCCCAACGACTTTCGGGTGACTTCCAGGCCGGTCACTCATCGTCTTCGGGCATCAGCGCGTGCCCATCGAGCATTTCCACGTAGTCGTAAGCCGCCTGTTTGACAACCCGCGGGCGGCTGCCGTCAATCGGGCCGATGAAGCCTTCCCGTTCCATCATGTCGAGAATGGCTGCGGCCCGGCCGTAGCCAATCCGCAACCGGCGCTGAAGCACCGACGTGGAGGCTTTTCCCATCTGGACGACGATGCGTACGGCTTCGTCATAGAGGGCGTCGCGCTCGCCCACGCCGGCTTCGGCCGCTTCGACTTCCTCTTCCGACATCTGCACGCTTTCGTCGTACTGCGGCGCGCCCTGCTGCTTGATGAAGTCGGTGATGCGGTTGATTTCGGTTTCGCTGACGTACGCCCCGTGGATGCGGATGAGCCGTGAGGAGCCGGGTGAGAAGAGCATGTCGCCCTGACCGAGCAACTGTTCGGCCCCGTTGGTGTCGAGAATCGTGCGGGAGTCCACCTTGGAAGAAACCCGGAAGGAAATCCGCGCCGGAAAGTTGGCTTTGATGAGGCCGGTGATGACATCCACGGAGGGCCGCTGCGTGGCGATGACGAGGTGAATCCCCACGGCGCGTGCCATCTGCGCCAGCCGCGCAATGGCGGTTTCGACTTCGTTCGAGGCCACCATCATCAGGTCGGCCAGCTCGTCAATGATGATGACGATGTAGGGCAGGCGCGGCGGCGGCCCGTCGGGAAAGCGCGTCGGATCGGGGGCTTCCGTCACGGCGCGATTGAAGCCTTCGATGTTCCGTACGCCGACGCTCGCCAGCAGCTTGTAGCGGTTTTCCATTTCACCCACGGCCCAATTGAGCGCGTTGGCCGCCCGCTTCGGGTCGGTGATGATGGGTGTCAGCAGGTGTGGAATCCCGGCGTACAGCTCCAGTTCGACACGCTTCGGGTCCACCATGATGAGCCGTACATCATTGGCCGTGGATTTGAACAGAATCGAGCAGATGAGCGAGTTGATCATGACGGACTTGCCCGAACCCGTCGAACCGGCAATGAGCAGGTGGGGCATTTTGGCCAGATCGGTCGCGTATGGCTCACCGTTGATGGTTTTGCCGAGCGCGATGGGCAGGCGTCCGGGGTTGTCGCGGAACACGTCCGATTCGATGATTTCGCGCAGGTAAATGGTGTCGCGGCGCGCGTTGGGGACTTCAATCCCGATGGTGGCCTTGCCGGGGATGCGATCAATGCGTACCGACTCCGCCTGAAGCCCCAGACAGAGGTCATCCACCAGTCCGGCCACCCGGCTGTACTTCACGCCGGGGTCAGGTTTGAAACCGAAGGTCGTGACCACGGGACCCGGTTCGATTTCGAGAATTTCACCGATGACATTGAATTCACGGCACTTTTCCGCCAGCAGGCGGGCCCGCGCGCGGAGTTCTTCATCGGACTGGCTGGTTTGGGGCGGCGCCGGGGTCAGCATCTCCACGGCCGGCAGGGCATAGACCGTTTCTTCGACGGCCTTGGCCGCGGCAGCCGCCGCCGCGGCCGCACCGGTGGACACCGGGCGCTGTCCGGCGGCAGGGGGTGGCGCCGGCACGGCCGGTGCTGGCGTCGGCGGCGTCATCTGGCGGCGGACGATGTGCACCGCCTGTACCATTTTGGCCACTTCCTGCTCGGCGTTGGCGGCAAGCTGTTGTTCGGCTGCGGCCAGCCGGCGGCGGGCGGCGGAAACTTCGGCCGGACTGCCGTTTCTGTCACGGTCTTTATCGCGGACAAGGGGATTGTTGCCGCTGTTGCGCCGTTCGATGGCTTCACGGGCCAGTCGCCGGACTTCCGAAACGGGGCCCTGCGGTGGCTCCGGCTGGGGTTGAGATGCCGCCGCAGCCGGGACGGGCGGGGCAACCGGTGGTGTGGCGGGCAGGGGAGGGGCAATGGGCGCGCCCGGTGGTGCGCCACCCGGCGCATCCGCGGCCGGAGGCGTCGCCGGGGACGGTGACAGGGCTTCCGGATCAACTGCCGGTATCCCGTGTGGCGTCCGCTTGACCGGAGAGACGATGCCGGGCGCTTCGTCGCCATAGAGAGCTTCAGCAATCCGCTGCTCATCACAGCTTTTGTCGTCCGTCGTTTCAGTGGAGGGCGTAGTACCGCTGACCTTGGTGCGTTGGCGTAGGGAAGTGAGCGAAGGGACGCCGTTGGTCGTCACCGTTGCCGGATGGTCATTCGTCTCCGGGGCGGGCTTGGCCCGGCCAAACGGGAGTTCCTGCCACCACCGCAGCAACCAGCGGCGGGGGGAGAAGGTCGTCGCCAGCATCAGCGACAGCACCGCTGTCCCACTCAGAAGCAGCCCCGTACCAACCGGGTTGAGCACTGATTCCAGCCACTTTTCAAGCGCAAAACCGATGAAGCCCCCCAGACGGATGCGGTCATAAAACAGCGGCAGTTCCTGAAACAGGGACAAAAAGCCGGCCAGCGACAGCAGAACACCACAGATGCCGGTTGCCTGTTCGGCGGACACCAGCAGGGCTTTCCCCCGAAAGACCTGAATGGCATGCCAGCCGAGCAGCACCGGCAAGCCGTAGGCTAACAGCCCTAAACCCTGAAAGAGCACGTCGGCAAGATTGGCACCAACAACGCCGACGGCATTGTGCCGCTGGTCAGTCCGGGCACTGACGCTCCAAGCCACGTCATCGGGATGAAAGGACAGCAGGGCAATGGCCAGGGTCAGGGCGCACAGTCCAAGGACGATGCCAAGGGCTTCCCCAAAGCGTGAGGAGAAGAACCAGGTCGGCCCTTTGTGCGCTACAGGGGGTGGAAAACTGTCCGTCGTCGTTGCGTTCATCATCGTCATACGACCGCCAGAGGGAACCCCAACCACGATTGAGGCTCATTCGTCATCGCCAGCCACGAGGACGCCATCGGGTTGGCGGCTCCTGGCAACCAGGTATTCCTTGATGAAGTCATCCAGATCGCCGTCGAGTACACTCTCCACATCGCTACGCTCCAGCTTGGTGCGGGTGTCTTTGACCAGGCGGTAGGGGTGTAGCACGTAATTGCGGATTTGGGAACCAAAGGAGATGTCCCGCTTGGCGGCCTCCAGCTTGGCGCTCTCGGCCCGCCGGCGTTCGAGTTCGAGTTCATAGAGCCGTGATTTGAGCACTTTCATGGCCACTTCACGGTTCTGATGCTGTGACCGCTGGTTCTGGCACGACACGACGATGCCGGTCGGCAGGTGGGTGATGCGGATGGCGGAATCGGTGACGTTGACGTGCTGGCCGCCGGCCCCGGAGGAACGGTAGGTGTCGATCCGCAGGTCTTTTTCGTTGATTTCAATCTCGATGTCGTCCTCGACCTCTGGGGTGACGAAAATGGAGGCAAAGCTCGTTTCGCGGGTTCCAGCGGAAGAAAACGGCGAAATCCGCACCAGCCGGTGCACGCCGCTCTCACACGAAAGCAGGCCGTAGGCATAGTCGCCTTCGACCGTGAATTCTGCCGAAGTGATGCCGGCTTCCTTGCCCGGCTGGACATCGAGCAGGCTGGTTTTGAAGCCACGGCGTTCGCACCACCGCAGGTACATGCGCAGCAGCATTTCGGCCCAGTCCTGGGCATCCGTGCCGCCCGCTCCCGACTGAATACGGACGATGGCGTTGTTGGCGTCATTCGGCCCCGACAGCAGCATCTGGGTTTCGTCCGCTTCAACTTTCTGCTGGAGCACCCGCAGGCGTTGTTCCAGTTCTGTCAGCGAGGCCGGGTCGGCTTCGGCAAACTCGAAGAGCACCTCCAGGTCGGCTGTCTCGCGGTCATAAAAGGCCGCGGTTTCGATGGCCTGGGCCAGTCGGCGACGTTCCTTGAGGATTTTCCGGGCCTGCTCCTGGTCATTCCAGAAGTCCGGCTGGGCAATGCGCGCTTCTACTGTCTCCAGCCGCGGACGCTTGCTTTCCGGGTCAAAGAAACCTCCGCAGGTGGGTGATGCGTTCAAGCAGCGCGTCGTAGGTGTGACGAAGTTCCAGGGTGTCGGGCATAGGTGTTGCGTAACCTTTCTGTGGCGTCCGTGTAAATCGAGGCTAAACCAAACCGCTGCCGCTGAAAACCGCACAGAGCTTGGAAAAAACCGTGAAAATACACGGAAAACCGAAATTTTCAACGTTTCGCGGAGACATACCTCAGCAGGGGCGACCGGACGCCGGGGGCTGGCGATTTGCCTGTTCAGGGGAATGTTGATTCGCTACCTTAGCGCAGAGCCGGCGTCTGGTTCCAGCGAAAGGAAGAAAGCACCGGCCCGATCTTCCCGGACCTTCTGCAAATTAGCCTGTTTGATGAGTCAGCCCGACGACGAGGTTCTTGGAAAAGCCTATGATCACCGCTTGGC
The DNA here is from genome assembly GCF_018304765.1 of Chloracidobacterium sp. N. Lineage (NCBI taxonomy): Bacteria > Pseudomonadati > Acidobacteriota > Blastocatellia > Chloracidobacteriales > Chloracidobacteriaceae > Chloracidobacterium > Candidatus Chloracidobacterium aggregatum. The sequence goes on along the minus strand of NZ_CP072643.1, from coordinate 476,406 downwards.
GCGGCGGCTTCTGACCTATCTGAAGCCCTACCGGGGACGGGTGGCGCTGGCCATTCCGCTCATTGCACTTACGGCCGGTTTCGAGTTGCTGGCGCTCAACCTGACCATGGCGGCGATTGACCTGTTTTTGCTGCCGCCGGCCCCGGAGCGGCTGGGGTTGTTTTCCCGCCTGTTGGCGGCGGGGTTCGAGGCGTTGGGCGGGCGTCCGGCACCGATGGACGGCGTGGCCGTCATCGGCAGCCTGTATCTGGGCCTGATGGTCGTCGTTTTTGCACTGACCTACTGGCAGACACTGCTGTTGAACGGCACGGGGCAGTTCGTGATGTACGACCTGCGCCGGGAGCTGTTTGCCAAATTTCAGCGGCTGCCGCTGAGTTACTACGACCGCACGCCGATTGGGCGCATGACGACCCGCCTGACCTCGGATGTGGACGCCCTCAACGAGCTGTTCACTTCGGGTTTCGTCACCCTGTTGAGCGATGTCGTCGTGCTGGTCGGGCTGCTGACCTTTCTCTTTCTGGTCAACTGGAAACTGGCTCTGGTGAGCCTTGTTGTCGTCCCGCTGCTGGCGGCGATTACGGCCTGGTTTCGTCGCCACGCCAGTCGTACCTACCGCGAGGTACGCACCCGTCTGGCCCGCATCAACGCCTTTCTGCAGGAACATCTTTCGGGCATGGCGACGGTACAGTTGTTCAACCGTGAAGCCCGCGAAGGGCAGGCGTTTGAAGCCATCAACGATGCGCACCGGCAGATCAACATCGAGACGATTTTTTACTACGCGGTGTTTTATCCGGCGATTGGTTTTGTCAGCAATCTGGGCGTGGCGCTTGTCATCTGGTACGGCGGCGGGCAGGTTCTGACCGGGACGCTTTCGCTGGGCGCGCTTTTCTTTTTCATTCAGGCGATGCAGCGTTTTTACGAGCCGATTCAGGACATCAGCGAGAAGTACAACATCCTTCAGGCGGCGATGGCTGCGGCGGAGCGGGTGTTCAAGGTGCTCGATGAGCCGCTGGTGATAACTTCTCCGCCGGCGCCCGAACGGCCGGCCGTTATGCGTGGCGAAATCGAGTTTCGGAACGTGTGGTTTGCCTACAAGGGGGAAAACTGGGTGTTGCGGGACGTGTCGTTTCGCGTGGCGCCGGGGCAGACCGTGGCGCTCGTTGGGGCGACGGGCGCGGGAAAGACCTCCATCACGAGTCTGCTGATGCGTTTTTACGATGTGCAGCGCGGGCAGATTCTGGTTGACGGCGTGGACGTACGGGAGTTCGACCTGACAGAACTCCGCCGTTACTTTGGAGTGGTATTGCAGGACCCGACGCTGTTTGCCGGCACGATTGCGGACAACCTCCGGTTGGGCGCGAAGGATATTTCCGAAGACCGGTTGATTGCGGCGGCGCAGGAGGTGCAGGCGGATGCGTTCATCCGGCGTCTGCCGGGTGGGTATCAGGTGGAAGTCAAAGAACGGGGCGCAACGCTGTCGGTGGGGCAGAAGCAGCTTCTGGCGCTGGCGCGGGCGCTGGCGTTCGATCCCCGGATTCTGATTCTCGACGAAGCCACGGCGAGCATTGACAGTGAAACCGAGGCGCTCATCCAGTCAGCCATTGAGCGTCTGCTGGTGGGGCGCACCTGTGTGGTCATTGCCCATCGGCTTTCCACGGTGCGCCGGGCGGATAACATCATTGTGCTGCACCGGGGTGAGATTCGTGAAATGGGGACGCATCAGGAACTCGTGGCGCGCGCGGATGGGATTTACCGCCGGTTGTACGAATTGCAGTACCGCGAGTCCACGCCGCCGCCACGCGCCGCCAGCGCGGCCACGGTCGTCCGGTCGCCTGTATGAGGAGCCTGTCCATGAAACCCGGCAGGATCCTCTGTTTGAACCCAGCGCGAAGAGCCAGTGTCACGGCGTCAGGTATTCAAGACGGATTCCAGCTTTTTTCGGATGCTTGCAGCCGGCGCCGTTGGCGCCCGTGCAGTGCAGCAACATCTGAATTCCCTTGGGCACAACATCGTTGAGCTGGAGCGTGGGGCGCTCTCGACCCGGATTTGGCGTGGTGTGAAGCGAAAGCGGGTTCGCATCCCGGACCTGTGTTGCACACGATGTGGCGTTCGTATCGAATCGCGAGCAAAGACAAAGACAGAGTTGAGCAGGTCGCACTCACCTGGTGAGGCGGAGCGGGCCTGGCACTATGGGATGCTTGACTCGGACTGGGTTGCCTTTCCCATTCTGTCAGCGGACGAAAGCGTTTGGAGCGCAGGCCGTCTGCATAAACAGCGTTCCCTCTGGAGAGAACGTCACTTGACGGCCTGGCAGGTCGAAGACTGGATAAACCTGTTCACAGTACAGTCTTTCAAGCAGGTCACACCGGAACAGCTCAAGCCGAAGGGAATTAGCGAAGGGGCAGAGGTTCAGGTGAAGTGGAAAGCCCGCTTCGCATCCGGCAGCAGCCACGTCGTTAAGGTAAGGAACACCTTGAATATCTGTTGGACGACAACCCAGGCAGGCGCTGGCATTTCAGGCTTGCCGAAGACGTACGCCCATTCCTGGCGGCCGGAGACCGCTTTCAGCGTCACCAGGTACTTGCCGGTCAGGTCAAACCCCTGACATCTGACGAATCCCGCTGTGCGGGCAGATGTGACATGGCAAGGCTGCTTGCTTCACGCGAGCGCACCGTTCGTTTTACTGGATGCAAACTCGCCAGGCTGGCAAAGGCCACTGAGCTTGAGGGTGTTGTCAGGGCTTTGGCAGAAGACAGGGAAGAAGATGCCTATGTTCGCATGGAGGCGAAAGCTTACCTCTGTGAAGTGGTTGGAGACTCTGCTGAAGAACAGTTCGATGCCATCTTGAAAGACACTGATGAGGAAATGCGATTGGAGGCCGTCGTAACCTTGGCTGAGACGCACACACCGACGGCTTTTGATCTTTTGTGTACCGTCCTTCACGACACCAATCAGCCACTTTTTCTGCGGAGCGCCTGTGCGTGGGGAATCGGGTGTCACGGAACCAAAGAAGCCGCAGAGGTTCTCGTCCAGGCGTTTGCAGATGTGGCTCCTGAAATTCGTCAGGAAGCACTCCACGCACTGCAGGACCTTGGAGCTATCGGATTGGACCCGCTCGTGAAAGGGTTGGAGAATCCCTCTGCCGACATCGCTGCGGGAGTTGCCGAAGCATTGCGCCGGATTCCCAATATACCAGTAGGGAGGATTGCGGAACTCGCAGAGCAAACCAGCTCGACTTGGCCCGCCTGGACTCTGGCACATTTTCCGAAGGAAGCCGTCACACCCTACGTCGCCGCCTTGCAAAGCAAACGGCCGGAGGTTCACTACGCAGTCTCCGTGCTCTGGAATTTCCTGGAGAGCTGGATTGCTGCCGACTGGACGCCGGGAGCCATGCCATGACCGGAATTGCCGCCACGACACCTTTTCGGGTGCTACCGACGCCGGTTTATACCACACGGCAGGGTGCCTGCTATCTTGGTGATGCCTTGGACCTTCTCAGGCTTCTGCTATCAAGAATGTGCGCAAAAGTGCGCACGGTTCTCTTCCTGCCCCGACGTGTCCTGTTGACCACCGTCGTATCTGACAGGCGTGACTTTCCCGACTACGGCGGGGACGGTCCCCGCCGCAGCGCCGCCATTGCTGGACGGACTCGCCACGGGTAGGGCAGTTTCGGTTGCCAGCCGTTTCAGGTTCAGCGCCGCATTGAGGTCACGGTCATGGTGCGCACCACATTGAGCACACACCCATGTTCGATCTCTCAATGTCAGCGCCTCGTTCTTCCAGCCACAGATGGAGCACAGTCGGCTACTTGGATACCAGCGATCAGCGATGGTAAGATGAGTACCGTAGCGCCGGGCCTTGTATTCCAACTGCGAGCGCAACATCCCAAAACCCACGTCAGAGATGGCGCGGGCGAGTTTCTCGTTCTGCAGCATCCCTTTGACGTTTAAATCCTCGATCACCAACGCTTGGTTTTCGCGGCAGAGTCGAGTCGTGAGCTTGTGGGTGAAATCCGCTCGGATATTGGCCATGCGGGCATAGAGCCGTGCCAATATCGCAGCGGACTTCTGCCGGTTGTTCGATACCGGCAGGCGCGTTCCTTCAGGCAGGCGGGCATGGCGTTCAAATCCGGCTGCCTTCCTGGCGGCTTCCAGCTTGCGGCTGAGACGTCGGCTACGGATTTCCAGACGGCGCAGCGCTGCTTTGAGCGGCTTTGGCGCCTCGATGACTTCACCGCTGGAGATCGTTGCGGCAGCCTTGATGCCCAGGTCGATGCCGTTGACCTCGTGCGACGTGCGACGCCGATAGAATTGCGCATCAGGCACCTCGACCTGTATTGCCACAAACCAACGATCCGCGGTGCGAGAAACCGTTGCGCCCAGTATCTTTCCTTTGAATCGCAGTTCCTCGGTCATGGCGACTTCGCCGATCTTGGGTAGGCGGATCGTCTTACCGACCAGACGGAACTTGTCGTTGGCTACGTAAAAGCTGTCGCGGCAGCGCCCCTTTTTCTTGAAGCGCGGTGCGTGTGCCTCTTTGCCAGCCTTGAGGTCGGTGAAGAATCTTTCCCAGGCTTTGGCGAGATGGGCAAACGGCTGGGCGTGGGCATCCCGGTGAATGTCCTGCAACCAAGGCCGACCGTTCTCATCGAGCCACTGCGGGTCGGTGTACTTGATGGCGTTGAACTGTTTTTTGAGCGCCATGGCGTTTGGCCTGCCGCCTGCTGCGTATTGCCTGTTCCACTCATTGAGCGCCCAGTTCCAAACACGCCGCGCCGTGCCGCAGGCGCGCTTGAAGTAGTCCACTTGCTCAGGAGTCGGACAAAGAGCAATCTTGTGGGTCAGTTGCATTGTTGGGCCTTTTTGACGTCATTCGCATCCTGTTTCAGCGCTTCATCCAACTTCTTTCGATAGTTCCTCAAACCGTATAGCCGAGACGAAAAACAGCGCACGATGGTCATTAAGTCTTGCACCATTTCCTGTTCGGGAGACAGCCGTTCCTGGTTGAGTACCAGCACTTCGCAGCCATGGGTTTGGGCGTAATGTTCGAACCACTCAAAGCCGAAACGGGTGAGGCGGTCCCGGTGAGCGAGGATTAGCATCCTGACTTCCCGTCGCCCAATCTCGTCCATAAGGGCCAGAAACCGCTTGCGCCTGAAGTCCAGCCCGCTGCCCACTTCCTCGATAAACTCGACCCCCGCCAATCCCTTCGCCACCACGAACGCTTCCAGCACTTTGCGCTGATTCGCCAGGTCCGGCTTCTGCGCCGCACTCGATACCCGACAGTAGGCGACAAGCTTTGTTGGCGCATGGTTGGCCTGCCGCAAACCGATGAACTCACGGATCTGCGTCTCAGTGTAGAGGCGGCGGTTGCTGTCCGTTCGGGCCACCGGAATTAGCCTTCCTTCGCGTTCCCAACGCTGCAACGTCTTGACCGAGACACCAAGGAGTTTTGCCGCCTTGCCTGTGCTTATAGTGCTTTCCATGAGCATTATTATACACTATCGCGTACTATACGGCAAGCTAGAGTCCGGCTCCGCGTGAAGGACGCCGTCAACACCGTGTAGTGGTTCTCAAAATCTGAGTGGCCGAAGGCGGACGCCCGACAGGTTCTGGTTCCCTACTCCGGGCGTATGAAAACACTGTTGAAGAATCCGCAGGCGTTTTACCAACTCAAGGAGCGGCCATCCGGTCACGACATCAGCCAAGGGTTTGCCGTGGACAATGGTGGCGCCATCCCCTCGAATCTGCTCCAGATTCCCAATACCGAAAGCAACTCTCCTTACCTGCGCCTCTCGAAGCTTGTAGGTGCGGAAACCCATCCAGCCCGTTTCCCACCTGCCTTGCCTGAATTCTTCATCCGGTTCCTCACGACGGAAGATGATCTGGTGCTGGACATCTTTGCCGGATCAAACACCACAGGAAGTGTGGCCGAGCAGTTTGGACGGAGGTGGATGGCGATGGAAATCAATCCGCAGTATGTTGCCAGTTCGGCGCTTCGGTTCCTGAACCATCTTTCTGAGCAGGAAGTGAGGGACTATTTTGCCCGGCTGTCCGCAGGTCAGAAGTCTATCCCGGTGGACCTGTCGGGTGCGCCTAAGTTATTTGAGCAGGCCGCCACGGGCGAACCATAGTCAATCCATGGGGATGAACCGTGTTGTGTCTTTGGAGATTTCGTCACATGGGGACGCATCAGGAACTCGTGGTGCGCGCGGATGGGATTTACCGCCGGTTGTACGAGTTGCAGTACCGCGAGTCCACGCCGCCGCCACGCTCCGCCAGCGCGGCCACGGCCGTCCGGTCGCCTGTATGAGGAAGCTGTCCATGAAACCGGGAGAACGGTTGAAAGCCCAGCGGGAAGAAATACTGCGTATTGCGGCAAGGCACGGCGCACGGTATGTGCGGGTTTTCGGCTCCGTTATCCGGGGTGAGGCTGACGAACGAAGCGATATTGATTTTCTCGTGGAGGATTCGGCGCTACACCCGCGCCAAGCAGAAGCTGATCAAGCTGCTCGAAGAATACCGTCAGGCCCTCATCCACCAGGCCGTCACCGGCAAGATCGACGTCCGCACCGGCAAGCCGTACCCGGCCTACAAGGACTCCGGCGTCCCGTGGCTGGGCCACGTGCCGGAGCATTGGGAGGTACGCACAATCAAGAGCCTTGCGGGAAAGGGATACAAGACCTTTGTAGACGGCGACTGGATCGAGAGTCCATATATAAGAGCTGAAGGAATCCGACTGATTCAGACAGGAAACATTGGTATCGGTCACTACAGGGAGAAGGAATTCCGCTTCATCGACGAAGAGACGTTTGTTGCATTCAGGTGCACTGAGATCATGCCGGGAGACGTTCTAATTTGCCGCCTCGGTGATCCGGTTGGGCGAGCGTGTTTGGCGCCCAACCTCGGAGTACGCATGATCGCGTCGGTCGATGTGTGCATTCTGAAGCCGAACGAAAGTGCAATCGCGGCATTCCTGGTGTATGCGATGTCATCACCAGTCTACCTAGAGTGGATAGGCTCGCTTGTTCGCGGAAGTACTAGAGACCGTGTCAGCCGCAGCATGCTTGGCCGATTCTGTGTGCCTCTTCCCCCCCTCCCCGAACAAACCGCCATCGTCGAGTACCTCGACGCCCAGACATCCAAGCTCGACGCCGCCATCGCCGCCGCCCGCCGGGAAATCGAACTGTTGCGCGAATACCGCGAGCGGCTCATCGCCGACGTGGTCACCGGCAAGGTGGATGTGCGCGAGGTCGCGGTACAGTTGCCCTATGAGCCGCCTGAGGAGGAGGCTGGAACTGAGGAAGAAGAGCCTGTTGCCGAAGAGCTCGCAACCGTAGATTCGCAGGAAGAGGCGAATGGCGAAGAGTAAATCAACATCGAAGCATCAGGTGATCCGAGAACCGCTGGCTGCCCAAGGCGGCGAGATTGTGCTTTATCAGGCGCCCGACGGCTCGGTCAAGCTGGACGTCCGCCTGGAAAGGGATACCATTTGGCTCAGCCAGAAGCAAATGGCTCTCCTTTTCGATACGGAACGAAGTGTTATCACAAAGCATTTGCGCAACATCTTTCAAAGCGGAGAGCTTGAAGAAAAAAGCAATGTGCAAAAAATGCACATTCCCGGTTCGGACAAGCCTGTCGCGTTCTATAGTCTGGACGCCATCATCTCGGTCGGTTACCGGGTCAACTCCAAGCGCGGCACCCAGTTCCGTATCTGAGCTACTCAGGTGCTGCGTGACCACATCCTCAAGGGCTACACGGTCAATGAGCGCCGCCTCAGGGAACTGCAACAGACGATCCGGTTGGTTTCCACGCTTGCGGACCGGCGAGCACTGAGCGGCGAAGGCCACAGCGTGTGATTGCCAGTGCGACTTCAGCTATGGCTTCGCCCGCCACATGTGCGACGCCCTGCCGCACTCATGATCAAATGTGCAAGCAGCGCGAACGGGCGTGCAAACTATTGCCAAAGGCAGCGTCGTCTCCGGTACATCGAAGAACATGGAAATGAAACTGACCAACGTTGCCCGCACCAGTTTGGAGGAGCTGCGCCGAGACTACGAGGACTTCTTGCGGCAACGTGGGTTGCCGCTGTGGCCGCGCGACGATCCGCGCCGCCAACTCCAAGGAACTGGACTATGGCGGGTGAGAAGCTTCTGAAAAACTAATCGGGAGGAAATCGTGCGCGGCTTCGGCCTGTTGCTCTCGACGATGCAACAGCACGAAGAGGTGCTCAAACGCTTGCTTCGAGCGCAACCTTGGGATAACTCTGGATAGGAACATCCGTGCAATGAGACTGCAGTGCCATAGTTTTGCCATGGAGTGAGTTCAATGCCACGCAAAATGAAGACGCATCAGATAGACCCGAACGGCGTGCGCGACTTCCGCCACGCTGACGCCCGGCGCCCGAACAACCCGCCCGCTGGCGTCGCGCCCACGTACGAAGTCCGCGAGCGGCAGACCACGCACTACACTTACGAGCCCCACCTGGACCCGCAGCTCGTCTGGGCTGGCAAAGCCGAACACACCTCGTTCGAGGTGGACGTGGTGCCGCTCCACATCCACGAACGCATCTCCCGCGGGCGATCGTGGAGGCGGTAAAGAAGCCGGAGCCGCAACTCGACCTCTTCGGTGAGACGTCCCTGTCCGCTGACAGACAGATTCAATTCTGCAAGCGTGAAGTTGGCTGTGCGAACTCCTTGCTCCAGGTGCCTGCTGAGAGGAGAGAGGATTATGCAGCCTGAAGCCTTAGAGCTAAAGGTTCGTCAATGGAGCCGAAAGATGCACGATGCATTGCAAGACGTGCACCGCTCCAAGCTGAGCGAAGCGGATTTTCGTCGGGTGATTGATCCGCTGTTAGTGCAGTTTTGCGAGCAGATCGGTGACACTTCTCTGGCCCGTGCGGAGTATACCCTTGCCACCGGACGAGCCGACGCCGTCTTTAATCGCATGGTAATCGAGTATGAACGCCCCGGCAAGCTCAAGAAAATTCCCGACGCCGCCACGCGCCAAGCGGTCCAGCAGGTCAAAGACTATCTTGAAGGGCTGGCGAAAAAAGAGCGTCATCAAATCGAGCGTCTGGCTGGGGTCGCTTTTGATGGTTGCCTCCTTATCTTCGTCCGCTACGTCAACGGGAGGTTGACAGAAGAGACCCCTGTTGATGTGAACCTGCACTCACTGGAGCGCTTCCTGACCTGGTTAGCAGGTCTGTCGTCAGGCATCGCCCTGACCCCCGAAAACCTCACCCGCGATTTTGCCATCGAGCAACTGCGCACGCAGAATATCCTGCGAGGCTTGTTCCGGGCGCTTGGTCCCGCCCTCGAGTCTACCGATGGCTTGGTTGCCAAATTGTTCGAACAGTGGCGGCTCTTTTTCAGCGAGGCGATTGATTATTCTGAGGCATTCGGCGGTCGCAAGCTGGAGCCGCTGAAAAAGTGGGTGCGCAAGGCTGGATTAAAAATCGAGACCCCGGCAGAGGCAGAACGTTTCTTTTTTGTTCTGCACACCTACTTCGCCCTGCTCGTCAAACTGCTCGCCTGGCTGGCGCTCTCGCGGCACATGGGGGGCAAAATGGGCGCGCCTTCGTTTGCCAGCCTGACCTCCGCAGATGGCGAGACGATTTACCGCAGTTTGCAAGAGATGGAATCCGGCGGCATCTTCCGCGCCTATGGCATCCTCAACCTGCTCGAAGGAGACTTTTTCGCCTGGTATCTCTACGCTTGGAACGACAAAATCGAAGCTGCCTTGCGGGAAATCATCAAACGATTGGACGAATACGATCCCACAACGCTGACCCTGCTGCCAGAAGAGACGCGCGACCTATTTAAGAAACTCTATCACTACCTCCTGCCACGCGAGATCCGCCACAATTTGGGCGAGTATTACACCCCGGACTGGCTGGCGCAACGATTACTCGTGCAAGTGGCTGGCGACCTTTTCGAACCTGGAAGGAAAGTTACAGAGGCTGTGCTGCGCCAGAAGGTCCTACGCACGCGCTTCCTTGACCCGGCTTGCGGCTCCGGTACATTTCCGATTCTCATCATCGCGCGGATGCTGGAGTTGGGCCGGACGCTGCTGGTGCAGGAAAGCGACTTGCTGGAAAGCATCCTACACAACGTCGTCGGCTTTGACCTAAACCCGCTGGCGGTGCTGACGGCGCGCGTGAACTATCTGCTGGCGATTGCTGACCTGCTTGAATATCGCAAAGGCGAAGTCACCATCCCAATCTATCTGGCCGATTCGGTGCGCACACCGACGCTGGGCGAGGAACTCTTTAGCCACGACGCCTATGAATTCCCCACCGCAGTCGGGCAGTTCCTGGTGCCCGCCGTTCTTTGCGTGCCGGGACGTTTTGATCGCTTCTGTGACATCTTGGAAGACAGCCTGCGCGCCGGTCTGGGGGCGGATAGTTTCATCAAACGGGTCGAGCACGGAGTGTCTCCCAGTAGCGGGTCGGAGTGGGGGTGGGACGACCGCGCCGTCTCCCTCACACGCGAGCTCTACGAGAAGATGCTCGAGCTCCACCGCCGCGGGATGAACGGGCTGTGGGCACGCCTCTTGAAGAACAACTTTGCCCCGCTCGCCGTCGGACAGTTCGACTACATCGTCGGCAATCCGCCGTGGGTCAATTGGGAGCATTTACCCGATGGGTATCGGCGATCTATTGTGCCGTTGTGGGCACGCTATGACCTCTTTCGCCATAAGGGTTTCGACGCCATTTTGGGCAAGTCCAAAGACGACATCTCAGTGTTGATGACGTACACTGTGATGGACAGGTTACTCAAGGACAATGGCCGGCTCGGTTTTGTCATCACCCAGTCTGTGTTCAAGACAGGTGGGGGAGGACAAGGCTTCCGCCGCCTTCAGATTCCCCAAGGCAAGGGAAAGGCGACGCCTCTGCGCGTGGTGCACGTGGACGACATGGTGAGCCTCAATCCGTTCGAGGGCGCTTCCAACCGAACGGCGGTGATGGTGTTGGAGAAAGGGAAGCCAACCCAGTATCCCGTCGCCTACACGTTGTGGCGCAAGACCAAAGGGGCTCGTTTTACATACGACAGCACGCTGAACGAAGTCGAAGCTGCCACGAAACGCCTGCATTTTAAAGCTGAACCCGTTGACCCAAAGGACCCAACATCCCCCTGGCTGACCGCACGCCCTAAGGCGCTCAAAGCCATCCGCAGGGTGCTTGGTATGTCGGACTACCAGGCCCACGCAGGCGCCTACACCGGCGGTGCCAACGCCGTTTATTGGGTTAATATCAATAAGCGTCCCGATGGGTTGGTAGTAGTTCGCAACATCACCGAAGGCGCAAAGGTGAAAGTGCAGGAGGTGACCGAACCGATTGAGCCTGACCTGCTCTACCCGCTCCTGCGCGGGCGGGATGTCCGTCGTTGGAAAGCCCAACCGTCGGCATGGATTTTGATTACTCACTTGCCGGGAATGGGGCTTAAGGCAATCCCCGAAAATGAGATGCAGACTCAATACCCCCGCACCTACGGCTACCTGAAGCGCTTTGAGGAGGTGTTGCGGGAGCGCGCCGCCTTAAAGCGCTACTTCACCCGCAAGGACAAAAACGGTCGCATCGTGGAAACAGGACCGTTCTACTCCCTGTTTGATGTCGGCGACTACACTTTCGCCCCGTGGAAGGTGGTGTGGCCGAACATAGCTTCTGCGTTGAAGGCGGCTGTTGTAGGATCGGCTGAAGGCAAAATCATTGTCCCCCAGCATATCGTGACACTGGTTGCCTGCGAGAGCGAAGAGGAAGCCCATTATATCTGTGCGCTGCTCAACTCTTCTTCGGCTAACTTTGCTGCGAGGGCATATTCGCAAGAAGGCGGAAAAAGTTTCGGAGACCCCCACATCCTTAAACACATCCGCATCCCTCGTTTTGACCCGAAAAATCCCGTGCACCTTCAGTTAGCGGAGTTGTCCAAGCAGGCACATAAGGCGGCGAAAGCCGGCGATGAGATGCGGTTGCGGGAGATTGAGGCGGAGATTGACCGCCAGGCGGCGAAACTTTGGGGCTTGAGCGATGACGAGCTGCGCGAAATCCAGCAGAGCCTGCGCGAGCTGGCAGGACAAGAAGAGCCGCAAGCCGAGGAGCAACCATGAGAGCCCTGCAACACCTGCGTCACATGCTGAAGGAAATCGCTCAGGACGTGGAGACGCTCCCCGCCGTCGGCGGTGCCGTGGAAGACCTGGAACGTCCCGACTTCGAGGAGCGCGAGGACCAGGCGCTGAACGAGGAGGAAAAAGTCTTTGAGACGATTTTCGAGCGCGATCCCTCGGGCCCTCCGCGTCTGTATCGCCCTGTGCCACCGCTCAAGCGCACCGAGCACCATCTCTTTCGCTACTTCCTCGATGGCTCGTTCCGCTCGTACTTTCTGGGCACGGTACTGGAAAACGAGCGCGAATCGCCAGTGCACTATGCGCAAATCGGCGCGTGCGTGCTGCGCCGCGAGGACGACGGCTCGGTGCGCCGTGAGGCTCTCCAGATACGAAACATCCTGCTCGCGGGTAAAGACCGCCTTTCCCAAGAAGTGTGGACGAAGCTGGAAACACTTGCCCAGCAGGCGGAGATAGACCTGGTGGACCTCACCGAGCGCGATATCGTGAGCGGCGTGCTGACGGATTTCGATCTACGAAATAAGGCGGCCGGCAAAGTGCGTTTCGCTATGCACAAGTTAGAAGCAGAGATCATCAAGGAGATCTTGCCACAACTTTCACAAGAGCAGTGGCTCGTGGTAGATGGCTCTCTGCTGTTTGAGCCGACCTTGGCGCAGCTAGGCAGCGGCAACCAAATCAAGCCTGTAGTCGGCGTAGCCAAGAACTTCCGCAAAGACCCGCAGTTCGTATTTGGTCGAGGGCCGCGCGCCGAGCGCCGCTCTATCTACAAACTGCTATCGGAGTTGCAAGCGGAACACCGCACCGCCGCATTCAGTGCGCGCGGCGGCAAGGTGGTATTCTGGTACGTCCGTCTGCGAGAGCAAACGTACCTGGATTACCCGCTGATGGGCGTCGTCAAAGTCGAACTGGCGAACCCTTCTCAGCAGCCGGTTCCTTCTGATCTGATTGACAAAATCTCGCGCGCCCTGGTAGCGGAGCGCAACGTCACTCCACATGGACAAGATCGCCGCTGGCATGCGCATCTGTACCCCATCTTTCTCTCCGAGCGCGCCGTCAAAGAGAGCCTCTTCTCACGAGAGGCCGTGCAACAGTTTCTCAAATGGAGGTGAATCGCCATGTCCGCAGAGCACCCAGTGATTGGACTTTCTTCGGCAACAGCCAATCAGCCAACCACATCCGATAGTTTCTGCTTCTGGCTTGCGCCAGGGGTCATCGTCAACCCCTTCGATATTGTGGAGGCAGAGCAAGTGGCTCCTGATGGGACAAGTCGCACGTTTGGCATCGTCACCACGCTGGAGCACAGCACCGATGCGCCGACGCATCTGTCCAACTTCATCTCGAACGATTTTGGGCAGGTGTCGGTTGAGCCGAACACGGTGCGCCAAGGCACGACCGTTGCGCACGCGGCTGTCCTCTCAAACGATCGAGACATCTACATGCCTGTGATGAATGACCGGCCGGTACGCTTTGCCGATGAGACGGGCATTCACACGGCGTTGGGCGTTGACCAGGTGCCGGAGCGGTATCGCGTGCCGGCAGGGCTGATTGAGATGTCCAACGGAACCCGTGCCGTCGTCTATCTCGACAGTCGCTACATTCTCGGACCCGAGGGCGCGCACGTCAACATCACCGGCATCTCAGGGTTGGCCACGAAGACGTCCTATGCCATCTTTCTCATTCAGTCCATCTTGCAAAAGGCCCAAAACCGCGATCGCATCGGCGTCATCATTCTGAACGTCAAGCACGGCGACCTGCTCACGATTGACCAGCCCCCGCGCGCAAGGCTTCCTCCGGAGGAGCATCAGCTTTGGGAAGCGCTTGGTCTAACGCCCCAGCCGTTCAGCAACGTGCGCTATCTGTTGCCACACGGCAAGACGACGCACAATGACGGCAGGCCGAACAGTTTCCGCCTCCCGGAGCGCGACTGGTATCTCTATGCCTACTCGCTGGCGGACACGTACAACAAACTGGATTTGCTCCTCTCCAACATTCCCGATCCGTGGGACACCGTCGGCGCACTGATCGGCGAGATTAACCAGGGGCTTTCCGATCCTAAAACGGGACAGTGGGGGCCAACAGGCAAATGGAAAGGTGTAACCGATTGGAACAGCCTGCTGAACGGCGAACCACTGGTCAAGGACGGCCAGGCCCAGCAAGTAGGCGACGTCCGCGCCGTCTCCGTCGGCCGGTTTCGACGCCTGCTGAGGCGCACCGTAGAGACCCGCCAGACCGGGATTTTCGTCGACCACCGTCCCCGGGACGTCAAGAATCTGAGCCAGGAGATCGCCAGGATACGCGGCGGGGAGACAATCGTCGTTGACATCGCCCGCCTGGCCGATGATGAACAGACGCTCGTTTTCGGAGACATCCTGCGCACCATCTACGCCCTCTACGCCGAGGAAGGGAGCGAGAACGAGAATTTGCCGGAGAAGGTGATCATCTTTGTGGACGAACTGAACAAGTATGCGCCTGCCCGCGAAAAAGGATCACCCATCATTGAGCAGGTGTTAGACATTGCCGAGCGCGGGCGTTCGCTTGGAGTTGTGCTCTTAGGTGCGGAACAATTCATGAGCGCCGTGCACGAGCGCGTCGTTGGCAACTGTTCGACGATGGTCATCGGTCGCAGCGGCTCGGCTGAACTTTCCTCGCCAGCGTACCGTTTTCTTGACCCAGCCGTCAAAGCCAACGTCTCACGCTTGCAGAAAGGCGAACTCGTGATTAGCCACGCCACATTTCGTCAGCCGGTGAAAATCCGGTTCCCGCGTCCAGCGTACTTGCAAGAGGGAATTCAAGACTAATGGGATTATGCGATAGTAAATCTGGTCACGCCACCACGCAAGTTCCATCTCGAGCACCGGGACCTCAAGCACGCAGCCGTGAAGGCCATCCATTTTCCAAGCAACTGTCAGGGCGGCGGTGACTATCTCACGCCGATGATCAACCTGCTCAAACAGCAGGGCGACGTGCTCTTTCCCACCGGCAAGAGGTTAGAGCTGGAGAGCATCCGCCCGCTCAACCTGGGCTACCTGCATGCCGAAGCCGAATGTCGGCAGAATGGGAATGTGTTGCGCGTTGCCATCAGCTTCGGTTCCCAGCATGGGCTGGTGATCGCCCACCAGGTGCTCAACAAGCTGGCCAACCCTCAGGACCGGCGATTCTCCGATGCGGTGCTCCTGGTATGCCCCAATCTCACCATCCGCGAACGCCTGCAAGTGCTTCTCCCCTGGAAAAGTGGTAACTACTACGAAAAATTCGACCTGGTGCCGCGCGCGATGCTGGAACGGCTGCAGCAGGGGCGCTTCCAAATCACCAATTGGCATCTTTTCCAGCCGCAGGACGACAGCCGCTCGAAAAGCGTCGTGCAACGCGGCGTGGAAAGTGATACAGCGTTCTTCGGCGGGTGCTCAAAGAGCTGGGCAACAAGCAAAACATCCTGGTCATCAACGACGAGGCGCACAAGAGCCAATACGACTTCATTGACGGCTTCGCGCGCCACATGTGGGACGCCCTGCCGCACGCCTCGTTCATAGGTTTCACCGGCACGCCGATCGAGCTGGCCGACGCCAACACGCGGGCCGTGTTCGGCGATTACATCAGCATTTACGACATTCAGCGCGCGGTCGAGGACGGCGCGACCGTGCCCATCTACTACGAAAGCCGCTTGGCCAAGCTCGATCTGCCGGAGGAACTCAAGCCGCGGCTTGACGCGGAATTTGAGGAGGTGACCGAGGGCGAGGAAATCGAGCGCAAGGAAGGACTCAAGACGAAATGGGCGCAGCTCGAAGCAGTCGTCGCACACGGCGAGCGACTCCCGTTTGCCGACGCTACGTTCGACTGTGCTGTTGCGTCCGAAGTAATCGAACATCTCCCAGAACCGGAGCGAGTGCTCGACGAGATGTGGCGTGTTGTCCGGCCGGGTGGACGTGTGCTCATCTCCACACCGTATCGGGAGCGCATTCGCTACGTCCTCTGCATCCACTGCAACCAGCCCACACCGATCCACGCTCACTTGAACAGTTTCGACGAACACCGACTCGCCTCGTATCTGCGCCAGGGACGGTTCGGCTATACAACGTTTGGGAACAAAGCCTTGCTCATTGCACGGACGCATGTTCTGCTCGGATGCGTTCCACACTGGCTATGGCGACTCGTCGATTGGCTCGCCAACAGGATTCTCCCCAAGCCTGCCCACATCGTTGCCTGGTGGGATCGTGCATAATCGTGTTCTGCTCGCGTAGAGTGCGCCCTGTTCGGAAGGGTCGCGTCACTCTCTCCCACCACTTGCGATTTCCTCCCACTATCTGGTGCACTATCCCCTTCCATTCGGATTGGCACGTGCCTACTTGCGAAATTCTCTACATGTTCGGGTAATTTTGCCTGTGGAGTACCCTTTCGGTCAGCATCAATGCCGGTGAGCGTTTTCATTTTGCCAACGCACAGAACACAACCTACCGCGGCATATCCACGCTGCTCCTATCGGACAGTGGGTGCGAAAGCGCTCTCTCAATGGAATCCTACTTTGTTCGTTTCACAATTGCCATTATCGTTGTTCCACCATCTATTTGCATAGCCATGCAACCACCCAAAAAGCACAAGGCTGAAATTACCATTTCCGCGCGGTTTGAGGAGATGGAATTTTTTGGCGCCTACATTCGAGAACTTAAGCTCTCGCTCACTACCCGTGACTCCCAAAGGCACGAGACAACGATCACGAATCGGTTGAGAACCTACGACACCACGGTAGATGATGGCCGAGCGCTCAACGTTGAGATTCAGCATCCACAAATGCCTCACGGTGACGACATTTATAGCCAAAGCCACTTCAATGATAAGTACACCCACTTTTAATTCTCGCGCTTGGGCTACAGCATTACCTTAGTGGTGCGGGACAGCACCATCTCGGCTGCATCCCCATAGTCCTGTGCCCGAAGTGGGAACAGCAATAGCTCTTGTGGCGAAATTTGCATTGCACTTCGAAGAAAACACACCATGACATCGCAACGCAATCGAGATGGAGCTTCAAGCACCGCGACGCTGGGCTACGAAGCACAGCTCTGGCGGATGGCCGACGCCATGACCGCCATCGAACGCGACAACCCCGCCCTCCAACGTCTCCAAGTGGGGCGGCGAGTGCCTCCGCGACGACAAGCGCTGGAAATACGGTGTGCCACCGACGGGCAACGCCAACTTCGCGTGGGGGAAATATGAATGAAAGCGAACGGAACTATCGCGGTCACCGACAGCGTCTTCGTGATCGCTTCCTTAGGTCAGGGCTGGCTGGCTTTGCCGACTATGAGGTGGTCGAGCTGCTGCTGACGCTGGCGATTCCTCGTGCCGATGTGAAGCAGCCGGCCAAGGCGCTGATCGCGCGGTTCGGCAATCTCCGCGGCATCCTGGACGCGCCCATTGAGGAGCTGCGGGCGGTGCCCGGCATCGGCAGCGTCACGCCGGTTGCGCTGCAGATCATCAAGGCGGCTGCGACGCTCTATCTCCAGCAGAGTGCCGAGCGGCTTGACTCGTTCGCGGATCCGGAACGGCTTTCCGAGTTCTGGCGCATGCGGATCGGCGCACTGAAGAACGAGGTCTTCGAGGTCGCTTATCTGGACTCGGGCTATCGGCTATTGCGCGACGGCGTGGAAAGGCTGGAGGAGGGCACAATCGATCGCGCGACTGTCTACCCACGCAAGGTCATCGAAGCGGCGCTCAAGCGCGGCGCTGCAGCGATCGTGCTCGCGCACAACCATCCGAACGCCGACCTTAAGCCGAGCGAGCACGACAAGGTGCTCACTCGGGCCATCGTCCTCGCCGCGGAGACGGTGCATCTCAAAGTGGTCGATCATCTGATCGTATCGGCACAAGACACATTCAGCTTTCGGAAGGCGGGACTGTTATGAACATCGCGCCCACCATCACGAAACACTACCAAGACCTCAACGACGCACAACGGACCATCGTCGCTCATCTCGACGGCCCGCTCCTCGTGATCGCCGGCCCCGGTTCCGGCAAGACCTACAGCATCGTGCTTCGTGCGCTGAATCTGCTGCTGTTGGGGAAAGCGCTGCCGCGGCAACTGGTGCTCTGCACGTTCACCGAGAAGGCCGCTTTCGAGATGCGCGACCGCTTGGCCACCGCCGCTCGCAAGGTCGGCTACACCGGCGATCTTTCGGAGCTGACCGTCTCCACGATCCACGGCTTCTGCAATCGCATCCTCTTGCAGCATCGCCATCGCACCAACCTTGGTCATGGCTTCGATACGCTCGACGAGCTCACGCAGCTTCTCTTTATCTTCGAACACTTCGATGAGATCATCGGGCCGGCGGAGAACGGCTTTTTTCTTGGGCGTTGGAAGACTCGCTGGACCGCGATTGAGGGCGCACGCGGCTACTTCAACAAGATTACTGAAGAGCTCGTCGATCCAGCACAGCTCATCGCCTCCGCTGACCCGTTCCATGTGGCTATCGGCCATGCATACCGTCGCTACGAGCGCGCGCTTCTCAACGCCAACCGGACCGACTTTGCGCACCTGCAGCGTCTCGTGTACGACCTGCTGAGCGATCCAGACACTGCGGACGCCGTGACTCGTGACCTGCGCTACGTCCTCGTGGACGAGTACCAGGACACCAACTACATCCAGGAGCAGCTTCTCCTCAAGCTCACGGAGAAGACACGCAATCTCTGCGTAGTGGGGGATGAGGACCAAAGCCTGTATCGCTTTCGCGGGGCCACCGTGCGCAACATCCTCGAGTTCCCGCAGCGGATGCCGGGTTGCAAGGTGGTGAAATTGACGACCAATTACCGCTCGCACCGCGCGATCGTAGAGCGCTATGACCGCTGGATGGCTTCGGCCGACTGGTCCAACCCACACGGCCCGTCATTCCGGTACGACAAGACCATCGAGGCCGATCCAGCGGCCGCCCATCCCTCCTATCCGGCCGTCATCGCGATCTGGGGCAAGGACAGGCGCGACGAGGCCGCCCGTTTCGCCGACCTAGTTGACTTCCTTAAGAAAAATGAGGTCATCGCGGACTACAGCCAGGTTGCGCTCCTGTTGCATAGCGTTCGTGAGGAGCACAGTGGCCCCTATCTGGCCGCGCTCGCGGCCAAAGGGATCCCGGCATTCTGCCCCCGTGCCCGCGCGTACTTCGAGATTCCGGAAGTCCGTGACCTGGTTGCCTGCTTCGCCGTACTGTTCGGATGGCACGGCAACGGCCGCGGGCAGGTAGGCGGTGCAGTGGCCGAACTCGCTGCCTACGTGGACGACGCCATCGTCCA
This sequence comes from Chloracidobacterium sp. N, assembly GCF_018304765.1. Classification (NCBI taxonomy): domain Bacteria; kingdom Pseudomonadati; phylum Acidobacteriota; class Blastocatellia; order Chloracidobacteriales; family Chloracidobacteriaceae; genus Chloracidobacterium; species Candidatus Chloracidobacterium aggregatum. The sequence continues at coordinate 457,012 of NZ_CP072643.1, read as the reverse complement.
ACTCGGCCGTCGCTTCGGCGCTCCGCATCCTCTGGCCGACGCCCTCCAACGATGGACCGGCGAGATCGAGACGCCCGAGAAAAGCGAGACGCTCGACCTTCGCCCAGCCGACTACTTCTACCGCCTGCTCGCGCTCGACCCGTTTAAGACTGCGGTGCGGAACGAGAACACCGCCCGCAACCTCGCGATCTTCTCCCAGCTCCTCAGCATCTTCCAAAGCTACTACCACTACACCGTAGTAACCCACAAGAACCGCGAGTTCCTCCGCTTCCACTTCTTCAACAGCTTCCTGCGCCTGCTCTACGACGGCGGGATCAACGAGTACGAAGACCCGGACCAGCCCTTCCCCAAGGGACACGTGCAGGTGATGACGATCCACCAGGCTAAGGGGCTTGAGTTCCCGGTGGTGGTCGTCGGCTCGCTCAGCACACAGCTCTCAAGTCCCAAGCAGATCGACCGCGACCTCACACCCTTCTACCACCGGCCGCCCTTCGAGCCGGAGAATCGCATCACCCTTTTCGACCGGATGCGCCTGCACTATGTGGCTTTCTCGCGGCCGCAGAAGCTGCTCGTGCTCACCGCCCACGAGACCCCGAAGGACCACTTCGCACCCATCTGGGAGGGACTGCCGCAGTGGCCCTACGTACAGAAGGACCTGCTGGCCGCTCAGCGCTTCGAGGCACGCGAGCGGATGCCGGTGAAGAAGACCTACAGCTTCACCGGCGACCTCAAGATCTACGAGACCTGCCCGCGCCAATACCAGTTCTTCCGCGAGTACGACTTCACGCCCTCGCGCTCGGCGGTAATCTTCTTCGGTCTGCTCGTGCACCAGACCATCGAGGAGATCCACCGCATCGCCCTTGACGGCAAGCTCGACACACTCGACGAGCCCCGCATCCGCGAGCTTTTCGAGCGCACGTTCCGCTTCCTGTGCCTCAGCGACGTGCGGCCCATCGGCGACGCGGCAAAAGAGGCGGCGTTCACGCAGGTGCTGAACTATTTTCGCCAGAACCGCGACGAGATGCGGCGCGTGATCCAGACCGAGGTGGACGTGTCCCTAGAGAAGGACGGCTACATCCTCGCCGGCAAGGTGGACCTCCTGCTCGGCGGGGATGGGAAACTGGAGCTTTTAGACTTCAAGACCTCGCCACGTCCGAAAGACAGCCCTGAGCTGATTGCCGCCTACGAGCGCCAGCTCTGCACCTACGCCCATATTCTGGAACGGCGGCACGGCAAGCGCGTGGATCGGCTGATGCTCTACTGGACTTCGGAACCGCGCAAAGAGGACGCGCTGATGGTCCTGCCCTACGACCCGAAGCGCGTCGAGGAGGCCGGCCGCTACTTCGACGAAACTGTGCGTCGCATCCAGGCGCGCGAGTTCGTGGTGACCACGCCGCCCGAGCCGGCAATCTGCAGAGAATGCGACTTGAGGCTACTGTGCCATGCGGAGGGTATCGTGGGCGCCGGTGACATGGGTCGCGCTTCAAACAACTCTAAAACTCGACCTTCACGACCTCTTCCGAGTAAAACGGACTGATCCATGACGGCCAAGGTCGAACAATTGTTGGCGCAGCACGAGGGCAAGACGCTGGAGTTCAAGGCTTGTCTTGCCGAGCCGTTGCCTTTTCTGAAAACCTTGGTTGCCTTTGCCAATTCCGCAGGAGGAACGATCATTTTCGGAGTTGAGGATAAAACGCGCCGCGTGTTGGGAGTGGACGACCCGCTCGAGCTGGAAGCCAGGCTGGCAAACCTGGTCAGTGACGGCATCCGTCCCAAGCTTGCCCCTGACATCGAGATTCATCCCTGGCGGCGCACGCACCTCCTGGTGGTCCGGGTTTACCCGAGCCCTGTCATGCCGCATTATGTGCGGGCACTCGGACCGGAAAATGGCGTTTTCATCCGTGTAGGCTCCAGCAACCGCCAGGCCGATCGCGTAATCCTCGACGAAATGCGCCGATTGGCGGCTCAACGTTCCTTCGATGAGGAACCGTTGCTGGATCTTGACTCGGAAGCCATCGACTTCCGAGCTGCTTCCGAGCTGTTTGCGCCTGTGCGGAGGCTCTCGCAGCAGGACCTTGAAATCCTGGGGCTCACCGTGCGCCACCGTAGCAAGTTAGTCCCGACGGTGGGCGGCATGCTGCTGTTCGGCAAGAACCGGTTGCGGCTGTTCCCGGACGCCTACCTTCAGGCCGCTCGCTTCGGTGGAACCAATCGGACACGCATTCACGACACGGCGGATTTCGATGGACCGCTTCCGGCCCTGGCGGATCGAGCCATCGGCTTTCTGCGCAAGCATGAGGCCGTCGCCATCGAAATCAAGGCGCCCCGTCATCAGGAACGGTGGCCCGTTCCGCTGATCGCCATCCGCGAGGCGCTGATCAACGCGCTGGTTCACGCCGACTATGCCCAGCGGGGCGCGCCGATCCGCCTGGCCGTCTTCGATGACCGCATCGAGGTCGAAAATCCCGGCCTCCTGCCCTTCGGCCTGACCATCGAGGACATCCGGGCGGGCGTCTCAAAGCTGCGCAACCGCGTGATCGCTCGCGTCTTCAAGGAATTGGGACTCATCGAGCAGTGGGGCAGCGGCATCGGCCGAATGATCACCGTATGCAAGGAAGCAGGCCTGCCCGAACCGGTTTTTGAAGAAGTGGGCCTGCACTTTCGCGTCACGCTCTACAAGACGCCGGCGCCTGCCGAGGCGCCCGACCCCATCGAAAAGGCGATTTTCGAGTTGCTGGCCGATGGCAGCGGCTATACCACCGCGCAGGTGGCGAAAGTCATCCGCCGCACGCCGCGCGCGACGCGGGCGCGCCTGGCCTCCATGGTTGCCCGGGGGCTGGTGCAGGAAGTGGGCCGAGGGCCCCAGGATCCGAAACGGAAATACTATCTTGCAAAGTAAGGAGTAGTTTATGGCAAAGATCGAAATCACCAAGACCGAGCTGGTCTGGCCCGGCAAGTACAACGAGGACGGCACGCTCAAGGAAGTGCCGCGCGTGAGCCTGCCCTTCCAGGTCGTCGAGCGCGTGAACGAGAGCCGTGCCACGCGCGAGGCGAAGAAGAGCGGCGTGCAAGGCACGCTCTTCGATGTGTGGGAGGGCAAGGAGGGCGACACCTTCGAGGCGGGGTGGCGGAACAAGCTCATCTGGGGCGACAACTTGCTGGTGATGGGCTCGCTCTTAGAGAAGTTCGCGGGGAAAATCGACCTCATCTACATCGACCCGCCGTTTGCGACGGGGGCGGATTTTTCATTTACTGCGCCGATTGGTGAAGCCAGCGAGGAAGTGTTCAAAGAACAGTCGGTCATTGAGGAGAAGGCATATCGGGATACGTGGGGACGAGGCATCGAATCATACCTCTCAATGATCTACGACCGCCTCTTCGTAATGCGCGACCTTCTGGCACCGACTGGCGTCATCTACGTCCACTGCGACTCACGAGTGAACTATCTGATGCGGGCGATGCTTGACGAAGTGTTTGGCAAGGACAACCTACGAAACGAGATCGTGTGGTGCTATCGGGGCGGAGGAACTCCGGAAAATGACTTCGCGGAGAAGCACGACGTGATCTTTCGGTACAGCAAGGGGCCGACCTACTATTTCGATGTTGATCCAGTGCGGATTCCTTACTCGGATGCGAGCACTGAGCGTCTGCAGAACAAGGCGAATGTCTTCCGCGGCGACAAGGTCTACCGCAACTACGAACCAAACGAGCTCGGCAAGCATCCTGAGGACTGGTGGACCATCCAGCCAATCATGCCCTCCGAGAAACAAGAGAGAAGTGTCTGCTACTATCCTACGCAAAAGCCCGTTGAGCTTCTCCAGAGAATCGTCGACTCTTCAGCGCCCCCCAATGGGCTTGTACTTGATGCGTTCTGCGGCAGCGGGACCACCCTCGTGGTCGCTGAGGGTCTTCGCGTACTCCGAGGCGAGAAGAGCGAGAAGTCTCTTGGGCTTGCCCAACACCGACGGCGGTGGATCGGCTGTGACCTTGGGCGCTGGGCGATCCACGTCACCCGCAAGCGGCTGCTCTCCATCCCCAACTGCAAGCCCTTCGAGGTGCTGAACCTCGGCAAGTATGAGCGCCAGTACTGGCAGGGCGTGACCTTCGGCGAGGCGAAGGACAAGCCGCTCGCCGAGCGGGCGCTCTACGAGTACCTGGCCTTCATCCTCAAGCTCTACGGCGCGCAGCCGGTGGCGGGCATGGCGCACCTGCACGGCAAGAAGGGCAAGGCCATGGTCCACATCGGGGCCGTGGACGCGCCGGTGACCATTGACGAAATCAACCAGGCGCTCGACGAGTGCGTTGCCCTTAAGCAAACCGAGCTGCACGTGCTCGGCTGGGAATGGGAGATGGGCCTTGCGGGCCCGAACAACGAAGTGCGCAAGGGTAGCCCCATGCACGAGATCGCCAGGCAGAAGGATGTGAAGCTCCTGCTCCTGCAGATCCCGCGTGAGGTGATGGAGCAGCAGGCGGTGGAGAAAGGGGACGTGCGCTTCTTTGAACTGGCGTACTTCGAGGCGAAGATCATCCAGCCCAAGACGCTGACCGTCCAGGTCGAGCTCACGGACTTCGCCATGCCCAACGCGGACCTCATCCCTGAGGACGTGCGGAGCAAGGTCAAGAAGTGGTCGGACTACATCGACTACTGGGCGGTGGACTGGGACTTCCAGAACGACACCTTCATGCAGGGTTGGGTGGCCTACCGCACCCGCAGGGAGCGCGGGCTCCCGCTCGTCTCGGACACGCACATCTACGAGAAGCCGGGCAAGTACCGCATCCTCGTCAAGGTGATCGACATCTTCGGTAATGATACATCGCAGGCGTTTGATGTGGAGGTGAAGTAGCCATGGCCAAGTCCGTCATCTCTTACGACAAAGACCTGCCGGAGATCCCGGGCCGCCAGCCCTGGGAGAAGCCGACACAGCACCTCGTAAAGGACCAGAACGCACCCACGGGCTGGGCCGTCGCCGATGGCCGCCGCCCGAGCAAGCTCTTGCTCGTCCCAAAGATCCGCGAGCAGGTGGACACATGGCGGGAAAGCGGTTATGAGCGTGCGTCCGACGTCACACGGCGACTCTTCGAGTACTGGTTCGAGGAGGACCACGAGGTCCCCGGTTTTGGCGTTCCCTTCCGCTACTACTTCTGTCAGCGGGAGGCCATCGAGACGCTGGCGTGGCTGGTGGAGATCGCCGGCCAGCGTGACGCTCAGGAGCGTGACGCTCAGGAGCGTGACGCTCAGAAGCTTGATGCTCAGAAGCTCATCCAGGCCTACGCCACGACCTTCGAGAAGGACCTCTTCACCAAGAACATCACCTTCCAGACTACAATGGACGGCCAGCGACAGCTCCGCCGCTACGTGCCGGAACTCAACGCCGAGGGTGTGCAGGACCTCCCGCCCGAGAACCTCCGGCGCTTCGCCTTCAAGATGGCAACCGGTTCGGGGAAGACTTGGGTCATGGCGATGGCAGTGGTCTGGTCTTACTTCCACAAGAAGAAGGTGCCTCGTTCCGACCTCTCGACTAACTTCCTCATCGTCGCGCCGAACGTGATCGTGTATCAGCGGCTCGAAAAGGACTTTGCCGCCAACCGTATCTTCTACGAGCTGCCGCTAATTCCGCCGGAGTGGCGCGGCGCGTTCTCGCAGAAGGTGATCCTGCGTGGCGAGGCGACGGAGCCCGACCCGTCCGGCAACCTGTTCCTCACCAACATCCAGCAGCTCTACGAGTGGCGCGACGAGGAGTGGACACCGGCCAACGCCATCGAGGCGCTGCTCGGCAAGAAGCCTGCGCAAGACCTCGCTGCTTCGGGCCAGCGTTCGATGCTGGAGCGGGTGAAATCGCTCAAGGACCTCGTGGTGATCAACGACGAGGCGCACCACGTCCATGACGATGACCTCGCCTGGAACCAGTCGCTGCTCGCGATCCACCGCGCGCTGCCCAATGGCCTCGCCCTCTGGCTTGACTTCTCGGCGACGCCTAAGGACCAGAACGGCATGTACTTCCCCTGGACCGTGTGCGACTACCCGCTCGCCCAGGCCGTGGAGGACCGCATCGTCAAGGCGCCGCTCATCGTCACCAAGGAGGACGACCCGAAGCAGCCGAAGGACGACCCGGACGGCGTCACCGCGGACAATATCGCCGAAAAGTACGGCTACTGGCTGCGGGCCGCTGTGCAGCGCTGGAAGGAGCACTACGAGGTTTACAGGAAGCTTGGCACCCGCCCGGTGCTTTTCATCATGGCTGAGAAGAACGTGTACGCCGACGCCATCGGCGAGTACCTGTGGAAGACCAAGGAGTTCGGGTTCAAAGAGTCCGAGGTGCTGGTGATTCACACCGACAGCACGGGCGAGATCACCAAGAAGGACCTCGAGAAGGCGCGCGAGGCGGCCCGCGACATCGACAAGGCCGAAAGCAAGATCAAGGCGATCGTCAGCGTGATGATGCTGCGCGAGGGCTGGGACGTGCGCAACGTGACCGTCGTCCTCGGCCTGCGGCCGTTCACGGCGAAGGCCGAGATCCTGCCCGAGCAGGTCATCGGGCGCGGCCTGCGGTTGATGACCCAGGTGAGCCCGGACCGGACGCAGACGCTGGAGGTGCTCGGCACGCGCAACCTGCTGAACGTGCTGCGCAGCCAGCTCGAAGCCGAAGGCGTGGGTGTCGCCAGCACCAAGACCGATCCACCGCCGCCGGTCATCATCGCGCCGCTGCAGGAGCGCCTGAAGTACGACATCGCGATCCCGATCACGAAGCCGAGCCTGGTGCACGACATCCGCAAGCTGTCCGAACTGAAGGTGGAGGCACTCGACGCCATCTACGAGCAGGAGGATCTCGCCGAGCCGTTCCGGGTAAAGCTGAAGCTCGAGTTCGCCACCACCGAGACCGAGGTGCACCAGGCCGACATCGCAGCCGGCGAGCTGCCGCCCGCGCAGGAGCTGCTCGCCAGCATTACCAACAAGGCCATTGACCGCGCGAAGCTGCCGAATCGCTTCGCCGAGCTGTACCCGGCAGTGCGGGGCTACGTCGCGACCCGCTGCTTCGGCAAGACGGTCAACCTCGATACCGACGCGCTTCGCTCCCATCTCTCGCGGCTCGAGTTGCAGGAAGGCATCGCCAAGTACCTCGCCCGCAAAATCGCCGAGCTCACGGTCGAACGCCGTGCAGTGGAGTTCGACAAGGCCGACTTCAAGCTTTCCGAGACGAAGCCCTTCAGTTGGCGGCGCAACCTGCCACTGCTCGAAGCCAAGAAGACCGTCTTCAACTACGTCGCCACGTATAACGGCTTCGAGCGGAGCTTCGCGAAGTTCCTCGACAAGGCGAACGACGTGGACCGCTTCGCGTCGCTCGGCACGACCGAGCAGGGCGAGTCCGGTACCCAGTTTCGGGTGGACTACCTGAAGCCGAGCGGCGCCATTGGTTTCTATCATCCGGACTGGGTGGTGGTGCAGAAGACCGAGGCGGGTGAGGTCAACTGGATCATCGAGACGAAGGGCCGCGTGTGGGAAGGCACAGCGACGAAGGACGAGGCACTCAAGACGTGGTGCGAGCGAATCAACACGGCGACCGGAGCGGTGTGGCGCTACGCGCGAATCAATCAGGCCGAATTCGATCGATCTGCAGCAGAAGCTTTAGATGACCTCGTGTCAGCGTCCTGATTGCAGACGAACCATTCTGCCGCCGGACAAGCAGGAGAAAGCGACAGAGACCGTGCTGGAGCAGGCGGAGCTGCTTTCTGCAGAATGGGCGATGGCATAATTTCGGAGAAGGTCGAGAGCTGGACGTTCATTCCAGCATTGCTCTTTTCTCTGTGAACTTTCTTGGAGAGAATATTCGCGATGCGCTACTCAGTCACCCCGCATCCCATTGAAACCCTATTGACTTGGGTGAAATCCGGCGAGATCGCCATACCCGAAATCCAACGGCCCTTCGTCTGGGATGCCACCAAGGTGCGCAACCTGCTCGATTCCCTTTACCGTGGGTATCCCGTAGGCTACTTGATCACTTGGCGCAACCCCACGGTCAAGCTCAAGGATGGCTCGTTATCCGCCGGCAAGCGCATTCTGATTGATGGCCAGCAACGGATCACGGCGCTGATGGCCGCCCTCCTGGGCAGGAAGGTCATCACCAAGGACTACGATACCGTCCGCATCCGGATTGCTTTTCATCCGCAAGAAGAGCGCTTTGAGGTCAGCAACCCCGCCATCGCGAAAGATCCCGCGTGGTTGGCAGATATTGCCGAGCTGTTCTCGCCCTCCGCGAGCGTTTTCCAGATCGTGACAGATTATTGCCAACGGAATGCGGGTACCTCACAAGATGCCGTGTTCGCCACCCTCGAGCGGCTACGGAAGATCATTCACAACCACGTCGGCGTGATCGAGCTGGCTGACGATTTGGACATCGAGACGGTCACCGAGATTTTTATCCGTGTGAACTCGGCGGGTGTGGAGCTTTCCCAAGCCGACTTTGCCATGTCCAAGATCGCGGTGAACGAAAAATACGGGGGCAACCTCCTGCGCAAGGCGATTGACTATTTCTGCCACCTCGCGGTCGCTCCCGAATTCGCCTCGAAGATCGAAAATGGTGATCCGGATTTCGTACGGTCCGAGTTCTGGCCGGCCATGCGCTGGCTCAAGGACGTCAACGACGACCTCTACGACCCCACCTATACGGACATGCTGCGCGTGGCGTTCACCTACGAGTTTGGCCGCGGCAAGCTGCAGGACCTGGTGGCGCTGCTTTCGGGGCGCAATTTCGAGACCAAGCAGTATGAAGAATCAATTGCTGAGGAGTCCTTCGCTAAACTCAAGTCGGGCATTCTGGCCTTCATGAACAAAACCCATTTCGATCGCCTGACCATGATCCTGCGGTCGGCCGGCTTTGTCACCAGTGACCTGATCACCTCCCGCAACGCGGTCAACTTCGTCTACATTGTCTACCTGCGCGGCCGGCGCGAAGGGCTTGCGGCCGACGACATCGAGCGGTTGGTGCGCCGCTGGTATGCAATGTCCATCCTTACCAGCCGCTATACCGGCAGTCCCGAGACGGCCTTTGACCTCGACATCCGCCAGCTCGAAGCGCAAGGACTGCGAAGCTATGCCGACGCCGTCATCGCGACCGAACTGCCGGACAGCTTTTGGACGGGAATGTTGCCTCAGCTCATGGAGACCTCTTCGGCTCAGTCCCCGTACTTCATCGCCTATCTTGCCGCCCAAGCGCGGCTTGGCGACAAGGGTTTCCTCTCCAAGGACATCACCGTGCGCGATCTCTTGCTCAACCGCGGCGACAAGCACCACATTTTCCCGCGGCGATACCTTCAGCAGCAGGGCTTGAGCCGTGGCCAGTACAACCAGATCGCCAACTTCGTCATGGCGCAAAGTGAAATCAATATCGCTATTGGCGACAAGCCACCGGAAGTCTACTTCAAGGAGATCGCCGAGCAGGTGAACGGCGGCCCGAAGCGCTACGGCGGCATCACCGACCCGGAGGTTCTGCGGCAGAACTTCGAGGAGAACTGCCTGCCAGAGAGTCTGCTCAACGGCCAGGTGCCGGATTATGAAACGTTCCTTGCCGAGCGACGCCGGCTCATGGCCCTTCGCATCAAACGCTGGTTTGAGGTGCTCTGATGATCGAGGAACTCAAGCCGTACCCCGCCTACAAAGACTCTGGCGTCCCCTGGCTTGGCAAGGTGCCGGAGCATTGGGAGCTCAAGCCGCTCAAACGGTTGGTACGGTTAAATGCGAGTGTCCTGCCAGACACTACTCCTGCTGACTATGAATTCCGGTACATTGACATAGGTACGGTGGGCACAGGTTTTCTAACCAGAGAGCCACAACGGCTGCGATTTGGTAACGCCCCCTCCCGCGCCAGACGAGTTCTCCATATGGGAGTTACCATTATCTCAACCGTTCGAACTTACCTGAAGGCGGTCTATTATGTGGACAAAGACGCAAAGGCTCTAGTGTGTTCGACCGGCTTTGCTGTTTTGACGCCAGGACCCAGCACACAGCCGAAATACGTGAGCTACTTGGTGCAGAGCAATACTTTCACTGATCGTGTAACTGCCGAATCGGTTGGCACGGCTTACCCGGCAATTGCCGAGGGGCGACTTGGGTCATTCTATGTCCCTGTTCCACCCCTCCCCGAACAAACCGCCATCGTCCGCTTCCTCGATTACATGGACCGGAGTTGGAAACCGGACGGTCGCTTTTTGATCTCGGAGGGCTCCAGTATGACCTGGAGCAGCTTTTGGGTTGCCGCGTGGATGTGGTGACGGAACGAGACTTGAAGTCACGCATTCGGGAGCGCGTCCTTCAGGAGGCCGTGCCCGTATGAGGGATAGCAGAGAGAGAGCGACTGCGCGACATACTGACATCCCTTGCTGCCATTGAGCGCTATGCGGATCGCGAACAGGAAACCATTTGAGCAAGATGAACTCTTACCGAAAAAACGCCGTAAAGCCCTGCACTTTAGGGCAGGGATATAAGGCGCACGCTGTTTTATCAAGCCAAACCTGTGATAAAATAGCAGTATGAGAGTAATGGAAGCCAAGCTACTCAACGGGACAGCAGAGCAGTATCAGGCTCTGGATGAAGCCATCCGTACCGCACAGTTTGTCAGAAACAAATGTGTGCGGTACTGGATGGACAACAAGAGCGTCAACAAAGCTGTTCTCTATGCCCACTGCAAAGACCTGGCCAAAGAGTTTGACTTTGCCAGGAAGTTAAACTCAGCGGCAAGGCAGGCAAGTGCAGAGCGAGCCTGGGCTTCCATTTCCCGGTTCCATACCAACTGCAGAAACAAGGCGGTCAAGAAAGGGTATCCCAAGTTCAAGAAGCATTGCCGTTCTGTGGAATACAAGGTATCTGGCTGGAAGCTGTCAGGGGATGGGATGACTATCTCGTTCACCGATGGCTTCAATGCTGGCTCGTTTGCTCTGTACTGCAATGGTGAAGCAAGACGGTTGATTCTTGAATCCAAAATCAATCGGGTGCGGGTGATACGCAGGGCAGATGGGTACTATGCTCAGTTCTGCTTGGATGTGGAGCGCAAAGAGCAGGGAGCATACACAGGCAATGTTATTGGCATTGACTTGGGCTTGAAGGCTTTCTACACCGACCAGAACGGCAACCCTGTAGAGTGTCCTAAGTATCTGCGGAAAGCAGAGAAGCGGCTAAAGCGCCACCAGCGCAGGTTGAGTAGGAAGTTCAAGAAAGGGGCGAAACCTCAATCTAAGAACTACCACAAGCAAAAGAAAAGACTAGGCAAAGCACATCTGAAAGTCCAACGCCAGCGTAAAGACTGGGTGATTAAGTTAGCTCGGTGCGTGGTGGCATCTCACGATGTCGTGGTGTACGAAGACTTGCAGGTGAAGAACCTGGTCAAGAACCATCATCTTGCCAAATCCATTCATGATGCTAGCTGGTCGCAGTTCACCCAGTGGTTAGACTACTACGGTAAGGTATGGGACAAGGCAGTAGTCAGCGTACCACCGCAGTACACCACACAGGACTGTAGTAACTGTGGGCATAGGGTAGTAAAAACCCTATCCACCAGAACCCATAGTTGTCCTAAATGTGGATTTGAATCAGACAGAGACCAGAATGCGGCTTTGAACATCCTCAAGAAGGGACTAAGCATCTTGGGAATGGAGTGGCAAAACAGTACCTTTGGGCAAAAGGGAACTGCCTCGAAAGAGGGAACGCTTGGGGAGAGATGCACCGCTGCTTTAGAGGGGCAACCTGATGAAGTAAGTGCGCTCGCAGAACCAAGAACAAGAATCCCCTGCCTTTAGGCAGGGGAGTATGTCAAAAACGTGGTTTCTTCGGCATCTTCAAATCATTGGTGAGGCAGCCCGCGCCTTGCCAGAAGAGGTTCGGATGCTGGCGGCTGAGATTCCCTGGACCAAAATCATCGGTATGCGCAACGTCCTGGTGCATGGCTACTTCGAGATAGACACCGACGTTGTTTGGCATACCGTGCAGCGTGACATACCGGCCCTGAAATCAGCAGTTGAGCGATTCTTGCAGCGCCTCGAAGCTGAAGAACCCTGAGCAACGATTTCCAATCCCAAAGCGCACAGTCCTGCCATGACCCGAACTCTTACGAGATGCGGATGCCAACCAGCGTGACATCATCCCGCTGTGGCTCGCCGCTGCGGTGCGTGTCAAAACACCATTCGAGGTGCCGCTGCTGCAAAGGAAGCGCCTGGGAAGCCACTTCCTGAAGCGTTTGTTTGAGCGCCGAAGACCCGTAACGCTGTCCCTGGGGATTGTTCTGGTCGGCAAAACCATCCGAACTCAGATACAACATCGCGCCGGGAGGCAGGTGGAGGCGGTGCCCGGTGAAAAGACGCTGCCGTTTGCTGCTCCCGACACCGCCCCGGTCGCCGCGTATCTCGCGCAAAAGCCCCTGTTCCACGACGTACAGCGGACGCCCGGCCCCGGCAAAGGTCACAATGCCGTCTGGTTCAAGCTGGCACAGCACAACGTCCATGCCATCGCGCTGCGCATCCTGACGCGCGTCATGACGCAATGCCGTACGGATGCCGGTATCCAGGGCTTCCAGAATCGCCGCCGGCGACTCGATGCCCCGTTCAATGACAATCTGGTTGAGCAGTTCATTCCCAATCATGGACATCAGCGCACCCGGTACGCCATGGCCTGTACAGTCCGCCACGGCCAGCCAGCGTGTCTCGCGCCCGGCGGTGCACCAGCAGTGCAGCCAGTAGAAATCGCCGGAGACGATGTCCCGCGGTCGCCAGAGAACGAAATGCTCGGCAAAGGCCCGGGTGAGTTCTTCGGGTGTGGGCAGGATGGCGCGCTGAATGCGCTCGGCATAACGGATTCCATCCAGGATTTCGGTCGTGGTTTGTTCCAGGCGCCGGTTTTTTTCGGCCAGCTCTTCCGTCCGCTGCCGGACCTTCTCCTCCAGGTTGGCATAGAGGCGGGCATTTTCCAGCGAGACCGCGGCCTGGGCGGTGAGAATCGTCAGGGCTTCGCGGCGTTGGGCATGAAAGACATTGGCGACGGCGCGGTTTTCCAGATAAAGCAGGGCGCGTACCTGCCCCCGATGCCGGGCCGGGAGGCAGAGCGCTGACCGCAGCCCGACGGACTGAACGTAAGGGTCATGGCTGAAGTCCGGGGATTCCGTGGCATCTTCGAGGAAAATACCTTCACCGGTGCGCAGGACGACGTGGATGATGCTCAACGGCAGCGCGTCAACTTCTTCCAACGGGCGCGGCGTCGGCGTGGCCGGCGCCGGGCGGTGGACATCCCGCTCCGCTTCGACGTACCAGCGGCCATCTTCCCGGGGGAGCATCAGGACGCCACGGGTGGCGCCGGCATTTTCCAGGGCAATTCTCAGCAGGGCATCGAGGAGGCGTTCCTGGACGATTTCCCCGGCCAGCACGCGGGCCGCTTTCATGACGCTGGCCATATCGAGTGAGCCGCCACCGCTGGTCGAGGAGGTCGGGATGCTGGTGGTGGTCAGCGCCATGTGGGTGCCGGTTGAGCGCATGAAGTCCGGCTCCGTCAGCAGCGCGCCGTACTGCTCATCGAAATACCGGACCTTTTCCGTCGCCCCCCACCGGACATAGGCGCGGCGTGCATCCTGGGCATAGGCGCGCGCGATTTTGGTGCGTTTCTGGTCGAGGAAAAAGCGCGCGGCACACTCGTTGGCCAGGGCTTCCTCGTGGATGAAGCCATTTTCACGCGCCGTGGCAATGGCCCGGTCGTATGCTTCCAGGGCGGCTCCGATGTCACCCCGCAGCGCGTGGAGTTCCGCGTCTATCAGGTGAAGTTTCTGACCATAGTTCATCGGCGCCAGCTCGGCCCACCGGGCCATGCGGCGGCGGGCGGCGTCGAGCCAGTTCCACATGGCCTCGGCCTCCGGCTCCGCCACACGGCCGGTGCGCAACCGGGCCAGGCGAGTCAGCGCGCCGAACAGATACACGTTCGGCTGGAGGCAGGATGACTGCAAACCGGTCATGTTGGCTTCGCACAGCAGGGACTGTTCGTAGGCCCGCTGGTTGTCGCCAAACAGATAGGCAAGCTTCATCCGCAGATAGGCCAGGGTGCCAAGGGTTCCCTGGTCGCCGGTGGCCGCTACGGCGGCATCGTCCATGGCCTGGTCGCCCTCGCCCCACGTGATCTGCATCGGGTCATCCGTCTGGGTGCGCAGGTTGCGGACGTAGGACAGGCAGAGGTTGTTCGTCCGGTAGTTGCGTTCCTGGCGCAGGGCGCGGATGGCTTCGCTGTGCTTTTGGGCGTCGCGTTCCAGGCTGTCGAGTGGTTGGCCGATGAAGATACCAAGCCAGGTGACCGCCAGCAGCGCCGTCGAAGCAAACTCCAGATCGCCCGTCTCAACCCCTTCCTGATAGGCCGCGCGGAGCGGCGCGATGGAATCCCGGGCCGGTTCCCGCCAGACGCTGAGAAAGAAATAGTAGGAAATCAGCGCCCGGGCGCGGGCTTCACTCGTGGGCCGCTGGTCGAGCAGGCGGCGGGCAAAGCGCCCCGTGGCATACCCCTGCGCCGGGTCGTTGAAACCACTGCACAACACGAGCCCCAGCGCCACAAAGGACGAGGCCGCCAGGTCGTTGAGGCCATGTTCGAGAACGAGTGCCACGCGCCACAACACAACCAGCGTAAACAACGGGCTGTTGCTGAGAAACGCCGGCACCGACATCCGGTACAGCAGACGGGAGGCCGCCAGCGCCTGATGGTCCTGCATTTCCGGCAGGTTCAGCGGCGCATCCGTGTCGAGGGAGGCGATATGGGGGCCGAGGCGTCCCCAGACGGCACCAATGTCGGCTGGCGTCGGGTGTTTGGGCAGGGGAATGCCAAGCTGCTGCAAAACCGTCCGGGCATGGGCCAGCGCCGCGTGGAATTGGTACTGGGCCGAGTGGGACAGGATGGCGATTTCATGCGCCAGAAGGGCGTCAGGCAGCGTCCGGGCATGATGGAACACGGTCTGCGTGAGCGTCTGGGCAACCTTTGGGTTGGCGCTGAAAAAGGCTGTCTCGGCCGCTTCGAGGTGCAGATGCAGGGCGAGTTCGTAGTGGTGTTCCCAGGCATCCGGGGGCAGGAGTTCCAGCCCAACCTGCAAATACTCCAGCGCTGGCGCAAAGGCGGCCGCGGCTTTGGCGGCGCGTCCAGCGTGCAGGTTGAGGTGCGCCAGTTCTTCACGTTCTTCTGCAGTGGCTTGCTCCCGGCCCCGGTTGAGGTGGTTGACGATGTCAAAGAGGCGGGTCGTGAAGCTGGCCAGCGAAGTGTCCGGGGTGAGGGGGTGGGCCGCGGCCAGCAGGCGCCAGCCGATGCGCCAGTGGCGCGCGCGCCGTTCCGCTTCCGGCGCCAGTTCGTAAGCCGCCTGCTGTACGCCGTCATGAACGAAGGCAAAACGGTCCGTCCGACGCCCGGCGGTGGCTTCGCCCAGCACGAGGTCGGCGGCAACCGCCGCTTCCAGGGCAGCCTGTGCGGTGGACACATCGGTTTCCGCCGCCAGCGCGGCCTGTGCCACATCAAAGGTGCTGCCAAGACAGGCGGCGGCATGCAGGACCTGCTGGACGGAAGCCGGGCAGCGGTGGAGTTTTTCGATGAGAAAGGTGACGGCATTTTCCGTCAGCGCAGCCGTGGCGATGCCTTCCAGGTCGGCCCGCCAGCCCTGGCCCGGGTGAAAGGTCAGCCAGCCATCGGCGGCGAGGCGCTCCAGCAACTCACGGACGAAGAAGGGGTTGCCACCGGTTTTGCGATGGACGATGGCCGCCACGGCCGCAACATCCTCCGTGGCACCCATGGCCGCCGCCGTAAGCTGTTCCACGCTGTCGGATTCCAGCGGCTTGAGGGGGATGTAGGTCAGGGGAATGCCCGTGCTGCGAAAGGTGTCCAGGGCCAGCGTGAGCGAATGCCCGGCGCTTTCTGCCTGCTCACGGGAGGCCAGAATGATGAGCGCCTGTAACCGCTGCCGGTTGCGGGCCAGCGCGGCAAGAAGTTCGAGTGAGGCCGCATCGGCCCACTGGACATCATCCAGGAACAGCACCAGCGGGTGATGTCTGGCGGCAAAAACACTCAGCAGCCCTTCAAAGGCGCGCTCCAGGCGGTGGCGGGCTTCCATCCCGGAGATTTCATACGCCGGCATGTTCTCGCCCACGATGAGCGCCAGATCGGGAACAATCGGCAACAGCATGGCGGCGGATGCGCCAAGGGCCGTGCGGATGGCTTCCCGCCAGCTTTGGAGTTCGGCGTCACTGCGCGCCAGCAGTTGCCGGACAAGCTGCCGGAGCGCCAGTCCCAACCCCGAATAGGGGGTGCTTCCCCGCAACTGCTCATATTTGCCGGTAATGAAAAAACCGCGCCGCGCCGTGACGGGCACGTGCAGTTCGGCAATGAGGGCGGTTTTCCCAATCCCGGAAGGCCCGGTGACGAGAACCATTTCACATCCGTTCTGGCTGATGCGGTCGAAGGCTTCCCGCAGGAGGGCAACTTCGCGCTCGCGTCCATACAGCCGTTTGGGGATGACAAAGGTGCGGGCGTCATGCCGTCCCAGCGGAAAGGGATCAATGGTGGGTGGCGGGTGCTGACCGTCGCCGGTAAGCTGGCGCTGACACTCAAGCAGGTCGGCCCGGACGCCGGCGGCCGTCTGGTAGCGGTCGTCGGGAGATTTGGCCAGAAGCTTGGCCACGATGTCGGAGAGGGGCGCCGGTATCTGGGGATTGCGCTGCCGGACGGGCGGCGGCACGAGCGCCAGGTGCGCATGGATGATTTCCAGTGGGTCGTGCGCCCGAAACGGCAGGCTGCCCGTCAGCAACTCGTAGAGCAGCACGCCGAAAGCGTACAGGTCGGCGCGCGCATCAATCGGGCAACTCATGCGGCCGGTCTGCTCCGGCGCGAGGTAGTCGAGCGTCCCCTCGAACATATCTGTCGCGGTATGCCGGACTGCGAAGCGACGGCTGCGGACGGCAATGCCGAAGTCAATGAGCTTGACCTGCCCGGTGGTGCGATTGACGACGATATTTGAAGGATTCACATCCTTGTGAAGGATGTTGTGCGCGTGGATGACTTCCAATGCGTCGAGGACGGCAAGGGCAATGGTGAGCCGTTCCGTCAGCGGCAGGTGTGCGTACGATGCCACCAGGTGGCGCAGCGCCTGTCCGCCGAAGTCTTCGACAATGAGAACGGGGCGATGTCCGACGCGCGTCAGTTCATGGGCGCAGATGATGCTGGAACATTCCCCGGCCTGGGCGGCCAGCGAGGAAAGCAGGTTCCACTCGTGGTCGTAGCGTTGCATCAGGGCGGCCGGCGGCATGGCTTCGGCCGTCGTTTTGAGGACGACGAAAGCACCCGTGTCCGCCCGCTGTGCCCGCAGCACCAGGGTCCGGGTGCTGCGGTACACTTCGGCAGCCACGATATAGCCAGGTGGTACGCAGTCGTAAACCGACATCAGGCAGGTGGGGCTGGCACAAGGTACAACCGCCAAAGTGTAAAGCTTGTTCTGAACGAAAGCTACAGAAGTTTGGCAGTGCTTCCGGGGCTGACAGGGCGTTGGAGGCCAGCGCACCGGGCCGGACGCTGCACTTTCGCGCCCACCGTTTCGCACTGGCTGTGATACAGTGCCGGCGACAGACATTTCTTCCTATCAACCACGAGGCTGTGGCATGGCGACCCATGAAGACGCGCAACTGATTCTGAAACTCTACGAACTGCGCCGCGACCCGGTGATGCGCGAGGCACGGGATTTCGTGGCTTTCAAGTTTTTCCCGGAATCGGCCCAGGACATCAAGGACCTGCTGTTTGACAAGCGCAACCCGGTGTATGGCGCTTACTGGCGGCAGGTGACGACGTACTGGGACATGGCCGCCGCGCTGGTCAACCACGGGGCGCTGGACGAAGCCTTGTTTTTTGACACCAACACGGAGTGTTTTGCCGTGTTTGCCAAAATGGAGCCGTTTTTGCCGGAACTGCGCGACATGTTCGGACCGTGGTACATGGTCAACCTCGAAAAACTCATCCGGCGCTACCCGAACTATAGTGAGCGCCTGGCGGGCCTGCGGACGCGGCTGAAGCTGTACGGTGAAGCCTACAAGAGCCGGAAAACCCGTGGCTTCCATCCCGAAGGTGGCAGTGACGAATAAGGACATCGAGAAGGGGGACAGGCCGTGAACCTTGCCAAGCTGCTGGAGCTGCCTTTCAAGGGAAACTTCATTCCCTATCCGAGCCGGTCGGTCGTGGAACTGGGGCAACTGGCGCCGGACTTTACGCTGCCCGACATTCACGGGCAGCCCTTTACCCTGTCGGCGGTGGCGCCCCGGTGGTGTCTGCTCTACTTGACCCGCATCGTGGACCGGGGCTTTATCTGACCGTTCTGCTATCCGCGACTGGTCGAGTTGCGCGAACAATACCCAGCTTTTCAGGAACGAGGAGCCGAAGTGGTGGTCGTGACCACAACCGATGTGCCAACATCCAAGCTTATCGCCGGGGATTTGGCGCTGCCCTATCCGTTGCTCAGTGACCCGGAGTGGACGGTCTTCAAGGGCTATGGCACGGGGGCCGCTTTGGGCGTGCCGCTCCCGGCACAATTTCTGATTGACGGCAATGGCCGGGTCGTTGAACGTTATCTCTGTGATCTCGTACCGAATCATCCGCCGCTGGATGTAACTTTGGGACAGATACCCACTCGTTGAGTGCCTCCATCCCGCCCGGCGCCGGCTGTGTCCATACCGGACGGCCGACGCCGGCAAGAGAGTGGATACCTTCATGAAGGCCTGCCCGAAGTGTGAAACCCCCTGGGATGACGGCAAGCGGTTTTGTCCCTATCACGGGCTGCCGCTGGTGCCCCTTCCAGAGCCGGCACCCGTACCGGTGGATGCGGAAGTGACCGCCCGGATGAGTGAACAGGAGCGGGCACAGCTCTTCACGCCGCAGTTTCCCATTGCGGAGTCGCCTTCGTCGGGTCGGTTGGCCGCCCCGGCGTCAGCCACGCCGTCTGAAACGACAGCTTCATCGGAAGCGGCAGTTTGGTCCGTGGATGACCCGCCAACACTCAAGTCGCAGCGTCAGAAGCCGCCGCCGGAACCCGACACGGTCATTCCTCCGACCGTCATCGTGTCGCCGGCGGCAACTCCACCGGAACAAACGGAAGCCGCACCGAAACCTTCCGTGACAGACACCTTCATTCCCCCAACGGTCGTCGTTGCCCCGGCCGAGGTGGAAGCCATCCTGCGGGCGCAGGCTGGCGCGTCGCTTCCAGTCACCTCCCGTCCAGAGGCGGAAGCCCTCCCCGTGACGGGCAAGGTGGACGCCATACCCACGGCGCTGGTGGACCCTTCGGCGACACACCACCTGCTGTGCATGGAGCTGGAGCCGGTGAAGCCGCCGGCGTCCGCGCCACCTCCGGCGGCAGCCGCCGGTGACGATGTCGGGTTTATTCTGGACCTGGAGAAAAGCAGCACCCGCCTGCCGCCGCCACCCCAGGCAACGGAGCCGCCGCCGGGTGGAACGGCGTCACCGGTTGGGCGGAATCTGACGCCCTCAGCCGTTCCGTCGCTGGTGACACCTCCTTCCCCCACCCTCAAACGGCGCACCGCCGTGCAGTATTTCAAGCTGTTCAACGAGCGCAAAAAAGTCATGCAGCAGTTTGTCCACGGGCTGGACCCAAGGTGCGTGACCATCACCGAGGGGCACAGCAATCAGGAAGAGTTGCTGATGCACCGCTATGACCTCACTTTCCGGTATCTGGCATCGCAGCGGACCTTTCCGCTGGTCGTCATTTTGCAGCGCAAGCCGGTCTATGACCTGATTACGTCGGTTGATCTCTACGAGATTGGCGAATCACCCCGGCTGCGCGAGGAACGCACGAAAAGTCTGGGCGGGGAGTGCAAGTCAACGCCGAACGGCGTTGTCTATCACCTTTCCTACGACGAAGAGTTACCCACCGAGCAATTTGGTGATTGGCTTCAGAAAACATTTCAGGAGATTGCCAAACTCCTTCCGGGTTTGAGCTTCCCGTAATGGATGCAGCCCCTTCCACTGTCAGCGCCCTGGACCTGTCGGCGGCCGAGACGGTGCTGTGTCGGGTGCCGGAAACAGCGGCTGGTCTCCGGCTCGATGTGTTTCTGGCCGAGGTTCTGTCCGTCAGCCGGGCGCGTATCCAGCGGGCCATTGCCGACGGCGAAGTCCGGGTCAACGGACAGGTGCGGCGCGCAAGTTACCGTGTGGAGCCGGGCGACGACATCGAGGCGGATGTTCCGGCGCCGGTGACAACGGACCTCGTGCCGGAGGACCTGCCGCTCACGATTCGGTTTGAAGATGAAGCGATCCTGGTGCTGGAAAAACCCGCCGGGCAGGTCGTCCATCCGGCGGCAGGTGTGACGCACGGGACACTGGCCAATGCGCTGGCGTTCCACTTCGGCCAGCAGCGGCCGGGGGCGGAGCCGTTGCGTCCGGGAATTGTACACCGGCTCGACCGGGATACTTCGGGCCTGATGGTCGTCGCCAAAACCGACGCGGCGCTGGAACACCTCGCCGGGCAGTTTCGCGCCCGCACGGTCGAAAAGGGCTATCTGGCGCTGGTTCACGGCGATGTCGTCGGTGCCGGCACGATTGATGCGCCCATTGCCCGTGACCGCAAACACCGCCTGAAGATGACAGTGGACCCGGGCGGACGCCCGGCGCGTTCCCACTACGTGGTTCGGCAGCGGTTCGGGCCGGTGACGCTCCTTGAGGTACGGATTGAGACCGGGCGGACGCACCAGATTCGGGTTCACTGCGCCTACATCCGGCATCCGGTCGTGGGCGATCCGCTCTACGGTCTGGGGCGTGACCAGCAACTGCGCCATCCGTCCCAGCGTCAAGCCGTCGAGCGGTTGGGAAGGCAGTTTCTCCACGCGGCGCATCTGGCATTTGTGCATCCCGTATCGGCGCAGCCGATGCGTTTTGTGTCGCCGCTACCGCCAGACCTTCAAGGCTGTCTTGTGGCCTTTGCCGGCTCGGAAGCCCGTTTGGCCTAGCGGCGCTTTCCGGCTTGTTGGCCCGAACAGGCGGTGTGCAACAAGACAAAACGCGCGGGGGAGCGCCCCCGCGCGTGGAAAAGAGGTGAACACGAAAGGCTCGGTTGCGGATGCCGGCCGGTTCAGCGGGCTGTCTTCTTGGCCTTCTTGCCAGCGGTGCACTGCCCATCCACGCAGCAGTCGCTGCCGGGCGCACAGCAGTCCGCACCCATGCCGCAGGCCTGATCGGCGCAGCAGTTGGGCTTGGCACAGCAGGAAGCCGTTTCTTTCTTCTTGGTGGCGCAGCAGGCGGCCGGGGCTTTCTTCGTGGCCTTCGGGGTCTTGGCCGTGGCCAGGTCACCGCCGAAGAACGTGGTCATGAGGAACAGGGCTGGAACGATAACTTTCAACATGATGTGTCTCCTTTTTGTGTCAACGAAGGTGTGAAGTCCAGGCGCTCAGCATGGAGCGCATAAGCCGTCAAAGCGAAGGACAATCCACTTCCGAAGACTAAATCCTGAAGACACAGCACCTGAGATAGGTGTCCCGGCGGGAAGGCTGGTACGCCACGACCACCGGCGGCTGGAGAGCCGTGGGACGCCGGACAACGGGAAGGCGAACCGGCAGGCAGGTCGTTGCGGCCAGCGGCGCCTCAAAAGTAAAGAGCGACGCCACCGTGAACCGGTCTGGCGTTTCGGCAGGGTGGCAGCCACAACGTGCATCGTCAGCACCAACAAGGGCCGCCGTGCTTCCGGCCGTCAGTCCGCTTGTTTCCAGACGAAGCGTTGGCTGCCCGGAAATGGCTTTCGCTGCCAATGCGACTGATGCCGGTGTGGCTGGTGCCGGTGTGGCTGGCGTCGCCGGGGCTTCAACCCCCGGCTGCGGGAGCCGCTCCTGCTTTTTGACCGCACAGCAGTGGTGTTTTGACCGAGGTACGGCTGGCGTGGGGGTGAGGGTGTCCGGTGTGGCTGGCGTCGTCGTGGCAACGGTGCCGCCGACGGGCAGGGCAATGTGGGCCGTTGCCGGCTGGGCTTGCACCTGAGCCGCATGCATGCAGCCACCCAGCAGGCAGTTCAGCACACAGGCCAGTGGTGTCACGCACAGCGCCGACAGCACCACCATCGTTACCAGAACTGACCAACGGGAACGGGACACACGCACCATGCCGGGTAGTATCAAGGCAGAAACACCCACGGTCAACAGATCAGTTTTCAGTGGCATCGGCCGGCTGGAAGACATCCAGGCGCAGATGATGACCGTTTTCCGTGACCGGCCGGCACTGCACCGGCAGGTCGGCAACCGTGGAGATGAGGGCTTCAAAAAAGCCTGCCAGAAGCGGGAGGGCATCGGGTTGCCCATCCTGAATGTGGATGGCCAGGGTCGGTTCCTGCGCGACGAAGTCGCATCGCCCAAATCCATGCGCCTGCAGGTAGTCGCCGCACAGCCCAAGAAAGGGCTGAACGGGCGACTGTGCCAGTGGCAGCGTCTGTCCGGTACGCTCGGCCAGGAGCGCCGGAAAGTGCACAACCATCCGTTCGCCCCAGTCCTGTCCAATCTGGCGCAGGCAATCGGGGAGGTCTTCGTCTGCTTCGCGTAGCGCGGCCAGCAGGTCCGAGAGTGCCGGCGCCAGCATCCCCGGCGCACCGGTCGCATCCACACAGATACCGTGCTTCCCGTCACTCTGGAGAAAAAGCCCGTCGGTTGGTGTGCTCATCCGGTCGACCTGCCCCAAGTCAGAATGTCTTTGGAAAAACAGCCCGTGTGTTATCCGAAGCCGAAGCCGCCACGCCCAAACGAGCCGGAGCGACCGGCGCGGGTGCCGGTAATCCGTCCGCCGGAGCCCACCCGCACCGTACTGCGTCCAAACCCGCTTGGTTTGCTGCGTCCGACGCCCCGCGCGCCCCCCATCCGTGAGGACGAAAACATGGTCTGCCGCGGAGCCGGCGTGTAGCTTGGCACACGCGAGGCCATCGGGTTCGTCGCCGGAGAGACCGTGCGGTAGTAGGGCGTGCGGCTGACATAGACCGGCGAGGGAGCATAGTAGGGGTAGGCATAGAAGAACCACACGCTCCCCATTGGGTGTCCCCCGTAGTAGTACCGGGGACGACTGCTGGTGCCCACGCTTTGGTTCGGGTCAGGCGTGAACTCACTGGCTGGCAGGATGGCGACACTGATGCCGGCGTTTTTGTAGTCCACGAAATCCTCGTTGAGGTCGTCCATCTCCACCTTCCGGGAACTGTCCGGCGTCACGTAGATGATGTGCTTGATCCCGGCTTCCGTGAGTTTGGCCGCCGGCGGAACCTTGGCCAGGTAGCGGTTGTCGAACTGGTTGTCAGTATCCTTGTAATCGTTGATCCGGTAGGCATCGAGCAGAAAGACCGGCGGAGCATGTTCCGGGAGCGTCGCCTGTTTGGCGGCAATTTCGTCGGCGTAGTAGAGCATCGCCGCCAGAGTTTCATGCGACGGGACAACCCCAAGTGGATGCGGATAGTTATCAAACGTCGTAATCAGGCGTCCGTGGGAGGCCAGTCCGGCCCCGTAGGCAACACTGTCGCGCCCGATGAGGTCCACGATAATCGCCGTTTCGCCGGGATTGGCGGCATTGGCGAGGATGTCTTCGGCCAGCGCCTGTCCGCGCCCGTAGCTGGCGTCCATGCTTGGGCCAAAGATGGGCTTGAGCTGGTTTCTGAGCGACTCCGCCTGAAGGGACTGGATGAGGGTCGGCACGAAGTACGGCTGCCATTTGCCGCGTGGCTCGAACGCCGCCAGCATGGCGTTCTGGTCGAGATACTTCTGCCAGTCCTGACTGTTTCGGGAGTCAAGTTGCGTTGTCGGAACGCTGAAGGTCAGCGGACGGTTTTCCGAACCGATGTTCCAGCCGCTCTTTTTCTGAAGTTCGAGCGAATCCGTGTCAATTTCCTCCTCGCCGAACACGGCGACAAGGGCCGCAATGCCGCCAATGGTCACTGCGCCAGCCGCTGCCCCGCCGATGATCCAGCCCCGACGTGAAACCTTCTGCCACCACGGCTTGGATGCGCTGGCGTACCCGGCCGCGTAGGGACTGGCTATCTGACCCGGTGCCGCATAGTTGATGCGCCCCACGCCCCCCGGCCCGGAAAACTGTTCGCCAGACGACGCTCCGGCTGGCTCGGATGAGGGACCGGGATTTGCGAAATAAGGGGACTGGGACGGTCCGGGTGGGGTCTGAACCGGTGGCCTGCGGGAAGATGGCGGAACAGATTGCTCTGACATAGACAGATTCCAGGAATGACTGTTGAGGGCTGAGGCTGGCTTGAGGACAGCGGTCGTGAGCGCAGGCTGCGCATGGTTACTTAGCACACTTTTCGGATGCGGTGAATTGTCTTTCCTGAACTTTGCCCTGTGACATTTCGCGTTGTTTTTTCGGATTCGGTGGCGTAAAAGCCGACGTTGGGATGCGTTGCGACGCGCGCCTGACCTGACTGCATCAGAGATTGAGGTACTGGGTATGCCGACCACGGTGACGATCAATGGCACGAAACAAACCTGTGACGCGCCGCCCGAAATGCCCCTGCTGTGGGTGCTGCGCGACGTTCTTGGGCTGACCGGAACGAAATATGGCTGCGGCGCTGGTCTCTGCGGAGCCTGTACCGTCCACCTGGACGGTGTTGCCGTGCGGTCGTGCACGCTGCCGCTGTCACGGGTTGAAGGCAAGCGCGTTACAACCATCGAGGGGCTGTCGCCGGATGGAATGCACCCCGTCCAGCAGGCGTGGAAGCTCGAAGATGTCGCCCAGTGCGGCTACTGCCAGCCCGGACAGGTCATGGCCGCGGCGGCGCTGCTGGCGGCCAAGCCCAAGCCTACCGAAGAAGACATTGCCAACGCCATGGCCGGAAACCTCTGCCGGTGTGGGACGTACCAGCGTATCCGGGCCGCCGTACAGCGCGCCACCACGTTGCAGAAAGGGGAAAAACGGTCATGACGCTGATTGTCAACCTTTCCCGACGCGAGTTTCTGGCCGGGGCGACGCTGACCGGGGTGGCCCTGACACTTGGCTGCCACGTCGAGTCGAACGGGGTGCGGGCGGCGGCGGATTCCACCGCCCCGGTGCTCGCTCCCAATGCCTTCGTGACCATTCGCCCTGATGGGCGCGTTCTCATCACTGTCAACAAGACCGAAATGGGGCAGGGCGTACGTACCAGCCTGCCCATGCTGGTAGCCGAAGAACTGGATGCGGACTGGAAGCAGGTTGCCGTGGAGACGGCATCGTTTGACCCATCGCGCTATGGATTTCAGGGCACCGGCGGCAGCGGCAGTCTGCGGGGGGCCTGGGAACCGCTGCGGCGGACCGGTGCCACCGCGCGCGCCATGCTGGTCGAGGCGGCGGCCCGCCGCTGGAATGTCCCGGCCGACGCCTGCCGGACAGAAGCTGGCTTTGTGTTGCATCCTTCGGATGCGACGAAAAAGCTCGGTTACGGCGAACTCGTCGCCGATGCCGCCAACCTTCCCGTTCCTGATCCCAAGGCGGTCAAACTCAAAGACCCCAAGGATTTCAAGCTCATCGGGCGGCGTGTGCCGCGCTACGACAACCCGGACATTGTCACCGGCAAGGCCGTCTATGGCATGGATGTGCGCCTGCCGGGGATGCGTTTTGCCACGATGGTGCATCCCCCGGTTTTTGGCGGCAAGGTCAGGCAGGTCGAGGACACTGAAGCCAAACGGGTGCCGGGCGTTGAACAGGTCTTTGTGACGGACCGGGGGGTGGCCGTTGTGGCCACCAACACCTGGGCGGCTTTTGAAGGCGCGAAAAAACTCCGCATCACCTGGGACGACGGCCCCCATGCGAAGTTGTCCAGTGCGGACATTCGCGCCATGTTCATTGAGAAATCCACGTCGCCGGGGGATGTCGCCCGGCAGGACGGAGACTTCGACAAGGCATTTGCTTCAGCCGCAAAACAGCTTGAAGCCGTTTATGAAGTGCCGTACCTGCACCATGCCACCCTTGAGCCGCAAAACTGTACGGCGCGGGTCAGCGCCGAAGGTTGTGAAATCTGGGCCCCAACGCAGTTCCCGAACTTTGTTATGGATGAAGCCCGACGCATTACCGGGCTGGATGCCGGGCGCATCAAAATTCACGTCACCCTGCTCGGCGGCGGTTTCGGGCGGCGGATTGAAGCCGACTATGCGGCGGATGCCGTTGAAGTCGCCAGGCGGCTCAACGGTGTCCCGGTGCAGGTGACGTGGACGCGCGAGGAAGACATGCAGCACGGCTGGTATCGCCCGGCCAGCCTGCACGTGGTCAAAGCCGGCTTGGCTGGGGACGGACAGCCGGTGGCCGTACTGCACCGGTTGGTGGCCCCATCCATTCGGGGGCAACGCCAGCCGGACGGGGGCAAAGGCGTCGATCCGGGGGCCATGGCCGGTATCACCACAACAGCCTACGAACTGCCGAATTTTCGGGCGGAGTATGTCCGCGCCAACACCGCCGTGCCGATTGGGTTCTGGCGCGCGGTGTTCGATTCGCAGAATGCCTTTGTGCAGGAATCGTGGATGGATGAGTTGGCCCATGCTGCCAAAGCCGATCCGGTCGAGTTTCGGCTGGCGCGGCTGGGGAAAGCACCGCGCCTGAAGCGGGTACTGGAGGTGGCGGCAAAGGCGGCCGGGTGGGGACAACCGTTGCCCAAGGGGCGCGCCCGTGGCGTGGCGTCCCATTTTTCCTTCGGCGCGTTTTGCGCCCAGGTTGCGGAAGTGTCCGTTGAGGATGACCTGCCGCGTGTTCACCGGATTGTCTGTGCCATGGATGTCGGTACGGTGGTCAACCCAAGCCAGGTCGAGGCGCAGATCGAGGGTAGTATCGCCTTTGCCCTGAGTGCGGCGCTGTACGGCGCGATCACGGTCGAGCAGGGACGGGTCGTGCAGTCCAATTTCAATGATTATCCGCTGTTGCGGATGGCCGAAATGCCCCGCGTCGAAGTCCATCTCATTCCCAGCAGCGAGTCTCCGTCAGGTGCCGGCGAACCGGCGCTGCCGCCCGTGGCCCCAGCCGTTTGTAGTGCCCTGTTCGCTCTGACCGGGAAGCGGATTCGGAAACTTCCCATTGAGCTGGATACATGATCTGGTCGCAACGACGCCTGTGGTGGCTGGTTATCTGGTGGTTTGTAGCCAGCCACTGGGCTGTGGCGCAAAAAACCGCGGAAACGGCCCCTGAAAAAGCCCCTGAAAAAACGCCAGTGCCCACGTCGTTTGAAACCTACGATGTGCTTATCACGAACGCCCGCGTTGTGGACGGCACGGGCAATCCCTGGTTTCGGGCCGAGGTGGCCATCAAAGATGGTTACATCGTGCGCGTGGGGCGCAAGCCGACCGGCCGGGCCACGACAGTAGTGGATGCCAAGGGACACATCCTTGCGCCGGGCTTTATTGATGTCCATGCCCACGTGGAAGACATCTTCCGCTACCCGGAAGCCGAAAACTTCATCCGCATGGGCGTGACGACGCTTGTGACCGGAAACTGTGGGAGTTCGGTGACGGATGTCGGAGCATTTCTGGGGGGCTACAAAGAAACACCGTTGACGGTCAACCTGGCAACGCTCATTGCGCACGGTTCAGTCCGGGCGGCCGTGATGAACTATGCCAACCGCGAGCCGACCTCCGAAGAACTGGATGAAATGAAACGTCTCGTGGCCAAGGCCATGGACGATGGCGCAGTGGGGCTTTCCACGGGACTGATCTACGTTCCGGGGAGTTTCGCCAAAACGGATGAAATCGTCGCGCTGGCGGAAGTGGTCGCGGCGGCTGGCGGGTTGTACGTAACCCACATGCGCAATGAAGGCAATGGTGTGCTGGAAGCCATTGCGGAAGCCATCACCATTGGTGAGCAGGCCGGTCTGCCGGTGGACATCTCCCACCTCAAGGTGGCCACGCCCCGGCTGTGGGGGCAGGCTGACCGCGCACTGGAACTGATCCGGGCAGCACGCGCCCGGGGGCTGGAAGTGACAGTGGATCAGTACGCTTACACAGCGTCTTCGACTTCACTGGAGAGCCTGCTGCCGGACTGGGTGCTGGCCGGTGGGCGCGAAGAGGCGCTCCGTCGCCTTGCGGATGCCACGCTCCGGGCGCAGGTCAAAGAGGAACTCAAAGCCAACCTGAAGGCCAAGACCCGCGAGGATTTCAGCTATGCCGTGGTGGCGTTTTACGGCGCAAATGTGGACTACAACGGCAAAAATCTCGTGGAAGTGACGCGCCTGGCCCGGGGCACGGATGACCTGGATGCCCAGACCGAGCAAATCCTGGTGATGTATGAGCAGGGCGGGGCCGGGATGATCTACCACACCATGCGGGAAGATGATGTGGCCACCATCATGCGCGAGCCGTTCACGATGGTGGCGTCTGATGCCGGCGTGCGCAAACTGGGCCTTGGCGTACCGCATCCGCGTGGCTATGGCAACAATGCGCGGGTGCTGGGGCGGTTTGTGCGGGAGTTGGGGGTACTCCGTCTGGAAGACGCCGTACGCAAGATGACGAGCCTGCCGGCGCAGACGTTCCGGCTGGGGCGGCGGGGTCTGATTCAGGAAGGTTTCATTGCCGATCTGGTGCTGTTTGATGACCGGACGATTCAGGATAACGCCACTTATGACGATCCCCATCACTTTCCAACCGGGATTCAGGCGGTGTTTGTTCGTGGAGTGGCCGTTCTGCAGGATGGCAAGCTGACCGGTGCGCGTCCGGGACAGGCCATCCGGCGGGCGGCCGCCGGGGAAGCCAGATAGACCCGGAGGGGCCGGATGAACGCGGAAGGGATTGAGCTTTCGGCGGAAGTGGCGACGGCGCTGGCACAGGGGCAGCCGGTGGTGGCGTTGGAGAGCACCGTCATTGCCCACGGGCTGCCCTATCCGGTAAATGTGGAGACGGCTTTGGCGATGGAGGCCGAAGTGCGCGCTGGTGGAGCTGTCCCGGCGACAGTGGGCGTAGTCGGGGGGCGGGTGGTGGTGGGGATGGACAAGTGTCTGATAATGCAATTTGGTGAATCTGCGTGTTGTGATACGCCCTCTGCTGAGGGAGATGTATCGCCCAATAAACAAACGGTGGCCAAGCTGGGGGCGCGTGATCTGGCGGCGGCCGTGGCTTTGGGCTGGGACGGGGCTACGACCGTCGGGGCAACCGCACGGGTGGCTGCCCTGGCCGGCATCGAGGTCATGGCCACCGGCGGGATTGGCGGGGTTCATCGCGGTGCTGCCCAGAGCTGGGACATCAGCGGCGACCTGACCGCCCTCGCCCGGTATCCGGTGCTGGTGGTCTGCGCCGGAGCCAAAGCCATTTTGGACATACCGGCCACCCTGGAGTGGCTGGAAACCCATGGTGTGCCGGTTGTGGGGTGGCAGTGTGCGGAATTTCCGGCCTTCTACACGGTGCGCAGCGGGCGGCGGCTGGGCTTTACTTTTGAATGTCTGGATGACCTGGCGCGCATGTGGCAGGTGGAGCGCACTTGGGGGGGAGGGGGCGTTGTTGTGGTGCAGCCGCCGCCGGAGGAAGTCCCCGGTGTCGAGGTCGCCATCGAGGCGGCCCTGTCACGCGCTGAAGCCCTGGGCATCCGGGGGGCGTCCGTCACACCCTACCTGCTGGCGCAGGTGAGTTCATTGACGGATGGCAGAAGCCTGGATGCCAATGTCAAACTGTTGAAGCAAAATGCCCAAACTGCTGCCAAAATAGCCTGTGCAATCGCTTCCAAAAAATGGAAAGACTGAGTATATATCCTGGCAAGAAAAATGTTACAGCCGGACCAAGCTTCCCTCACAAAGAAGAAAAAAAACGCCCGGTATTCCGGGCGTTTTAACTTTTTGTTGAGCAGAAGAGACTTCGTGTTGTACCCAGGCTTATTGATTGGGAGCTGCCTGGGCGCTCGTCACGCTGAAGCGCTCACGTGAGCCATCGAACTTGATGCTCTTGAGCACGTTGGTGTCACCATTCTGGGTGAGCGCAATTTCATCACCGTTTGCCTTACGCTCATCGGTGGTAAGGCTAACTGTTGTCCTGGCAATGACTTCCCTGCCGTTGAGGATCGTCATTTCGCCAGTTTCCTTGTTGATCTTCACCTTGTAGGTGCCCTTTTTCACGACGGTGCCGTTGACCGATACATCCCGGTTGAGCGTCAGGGTTTTGGTCACTTCGCCTGCCAGAGCGGAAACGCCAAGCAGGGCCGTCAGGGTGAGACCAAGGATGAATGTCTTTCCGAAGAAACGCATAGGAACTCCTGTAAAAACTTTCCGAAGGTGGCGGTATGGTCGAACCTTCCAGTTCATTCCATACCATTGTCTTTCGACGCCTTCTATAACGACAGACGGGTTCCCAAGGTTCGGAAAAATTCCCGAAGATTTCCGTAATGCCCGAAGTGGACAAGATAACCGGCGGGGCGGCATCCGACGATCAGGCGCCAGGCGCCGCACGGGAACATCACCCGTTGGCCAGAAGCTGAACATCCGGTGTGACGACGGCTTTGGGAATCAGCGTCGGGAAGTAGGCGACGACTTCCTCGACTTTTGGCCGCCCGGAGCCAAAGCCCGTGACGGTCGGCGGCCCGTTGAGGGCCAGCGGGGCCAGCTCTTTGGTGAACCGCTCGACGCTGGCCTGGTCAGAGGAGCGGACAGCCACCCGCAGGACGACTTCCGGCAGGTCGCGGGATGGCTCTCCGGCCAGTTGCAGACCGTGGCACGCGCCAGCGCCCACATACTCCGTCCAGATTTCGTCAAAGTGCAGTCCCAGGTCGTGCAGCCGTTGGCGCAGCATGGCATCGGCCCGGCGGGCTTTGGCGTAGGCATCCGGCCAGGCGTAGATGAGGCTGCCCACGGCCTTGTATCCGGCAAAGTAACTGGCCGAGACCTTGTAAAACTCCGTAGCCGGCCGGCCCTGAATGCCCCAGACCCGGACGCGATCGGTGTCTTCCTGGGCAAGCTGGATCGTCGTGAAGTCGGCAATGCAATCCGGCGTGATGTAGGTCGTCGGATCGCCCATTTCATAGACAAGCTGTTCCTTGACCGTGGCCACGGTGACGCGCCCGCCGGTGTTGGGGTGTTTGGTGACGACAAACGTCCCGTCTTCGTGCATCTCGATGATGGGAAAGCCGATGTTGGCGTAGTCCGGGGTCGTCTCCCAGTCCACAAGGCAGTTGCCGCCAGTGCACTGCGCTCCACACTCGATGATGTGTCCGGCAACCGTGCCGGCGGCGAGCCGATGCCAGTCATCGGCTGCCCATCCAAACTCGTGAATGCAGGGGGCAAGCGCCAGTCCAGTGTCAGTGCAGCGTCCGGTGATGATGACCTGGGCCCCCCGGCGGAGGGCCTCGGCAATGGGCTGGGCACCGAAATAGACGTTGGCGCTCTGGAGATGTGCGCGGACGGTGGCCAGCGGCTCGCCGGTATCGAGATTTTCAAAGGTGTGACCGGCCGCCATGAGTTCGTCGAGGCGTCCCAAAATGTCGTCTCCGGCGACGATGCCAATCCGCAGTTGGTCGGCCAGTCCATGCCTGGCCGCGACCATCCGCACAGCTTCGGCACAGGCTTGGGGGTTGACGCCCCCGGCGTTGGCAATGACGCGCACGTTTTTTGCCAGAACCTGCGGCAGGATGCGGTCCATCAGGGCCACGAAGTCAGTGGCGAATCCGGCCTTCGGATTCCGGGACTTCTGCTTCTGCATGATGGACATGGTGACTTCGGCCAGATAGTCGAGCACGAGGTAGTCCACGGGGCCGCCTTCGATGAGCCGCACCGGCGCTTCCAGCCAGTCACCCCAGAAGCCCTGCCCGCAAGCGATACGAATGGTTTTCATGGCAACAATCCAACATTCCTTTCAGGTGTTTGTCACGCGCGGGGCATGGTAGCCAGTTGGCCTGCCGGCCGGAAGCACAAATGAATCAGCGGTGTGGGTGGTCCCAGGCGGCTGGAGGCTGCGGGGGCTGGAAGGGATCGGGGGGCTGAACATGCGCGCTTTCCGAAAAAAAATGGAATCTGCCGGGATGTGAAAGCGTATAATTGACTGCTGCCTTGGGCAGCGACTACTTCCAGCGGAGAGGATGCATGAAACTCAGAGTCATTAGCAGCAAAAAGTGTGGTGGGCGGCTTGTTGTGACGACGGCGTTGCTTTCAACCGGTACCCCGGCCCGGGTCGGCTGGTGGATCAGCGGAAGGAGCAATGAAGACCTGATTCAGGTTGATGACGATCCCTTTGCCTGGGATGACTACTATACAGAGGGACTTACGAAGGACGAGTATTGGGAGACCTATGAACTGGCCCAGAAAGTAGCTTATTGGTGCAGTCAGAAGGGCCTCAACTGCACCCCGAATCGTTACCGCCGGATCATGCGCAAAATTGCACACCGGAACTGAGGAACTGACGGGCTGCTGGTTGCACGCGCAACCGCCACGAAGACCAAAAGCATAGAAACCACAGATGCACGGGCTGGCAGTGGGCTTGATCGGCACCACCGCCAGCCCGAATTTCATGGGCCTCCGTCCCCTCGGCTGCGGGCCAGCCTGTCAACCCCGGTGCTGAAGGCTTCCCACACCGGCCTGTGGAAAACACCGCCGCCGGCTGCCGTCAGAGGAAGTCAAGACCGGATGTGGTTGATGTTGCAGTGGTTGATGGTCCAGTGGTTGGAGGTGTGACAGGCGGAGTAGCAGCGCGGGCCGATTGGATGGTCAGCACCCGCTCGGCAACGAGCGGGTCGAGGGCTTGCAGCAGCGGCAGCTCATTGCCCTCGTTCGTGCTGAGTTGACATACTCCCCTGCCTAAAGGCAGGGGATTCTTGTTCTTGGTTCTGCGAGCGCACTTACTTCATCAGGTTGCCCCTCTAAAGCAGCGGTGCATCTCTCCCCAAGCGTTCCCTCTTTCGAGGCAGTTCCCTTTTGCCCAAAGGTACTGTTTTGCCACTCCATTCCCAAGATGCTTAGTCCCTTCTTGAGGATGTTCAAAGCCGCATTCTGGTCTCTGTCTGATTCAAATCCACATTGAGGACAACTATGGGTTCTGGTGGATAGGGTTTTTACTACCATAATGCCCACAGTTACTACAGTCCTGTGTGGTGTACTGCGGCGGTACGCTGACTACTGCCTTGTCCCACACCTTGCCGTAGTAGTCCAGCCACTGGGTGAATTGAGACCAGCCAGCATCATGAATGGATTTGGCAAGATGACGATTCTTGACTAGATTCTTCACCTGCAAGTCTTCATACGCCACGACATCGTGAGATGCCACCACGCACCGTGCCTGCTTAATTGCCCAGTCTTTACGCTGGCGTTGGACTTTCAGATGCACTTTGCCCAGTCGCTTTCTTTGCTTGTGGTAGTTCTTGGATTGGGATTTTGCCCTCTTCTTGAACTTCCGACTTAATCTGCGCTGGTGTTGCTTTAACCTCCTTTCACTACGCCTCAAAAACTTAGGATACTCTACAGGGTTGCCGTTCTGGTCGGTGTAGAAAGCCTTCAAGCCCAAGTCAATGCCAATCACATTGCCTGTGTATGCTCCCTGCTCTTTGCGCTCCACATCCAGGCAGAACTGAGCATAGTACCCATCTGCCCTGCGTATCACCCGCACCCGATTGATTTTGGAGTTTAGGATATGGTGTCTTGCCTCACCATTGCAGTACAGAGCAAAAGCACCAGCATTGAAGCCATCAGTGAAGGTGATAGACATTCCATCTCCTGACAGCTTCCAGCCAGATACCTTGTATTCCACAGAACGGCAATGCTTCTTGAACTTGGGATACCCTTTCTTGACCGCCTTGTTTCTGCAGTTGGTATAGAACCGAGAAATGGAAGCCCAGGCTCGCTCTGCACTTGCCTGCCTTGCCGCTGAGTTTAACTTCCTGGCAAAGTCAAACTCTTTGGCCAGGTCTTTGCAGTGGGCATAGAGAACAGCTTTGTTTACGCTCTTGTTGTCCATCCAGTACCGCACACATTTGTTTCTGACAAACTGTGCGGTACGGATGGCTTCATCCAGAGCCTGATACTGCTCTGCTGTCCCGTTGAGTAGCTTGGCTTCCATTACTCTCATACTGCTATTTTATCACAGGTTTGGCTTGATAAAACAGTGTGCGCCTTATATCCCTGCCCTTAAGGGCAGGGATATAAGGCGTTTTTTCGGTAAATTATTCATACGGGCTGATACAGCGGGGATCAAGCAAGGTAGCCTTTTCTGGCTCACGGGGAAACCAGCCTGCCGTCAGCTTGCAAATCTCCACCAACATCAACATTACGGGCACCTCGATTAGCACCCCCACTACCGTTGCCAGTGCCGCCCCAGAATTTAAGCCAAATAACACTACCGCTGTCGCGATCGCCACTTCAAAGTGATTACTTGCCCCAATTAGAGCGGCGGGAGCCGCATCCTCATAGGAAAGCTGTAACTTTAACCCTGCCACATAGGTCAGCAAAAAGATAAAGTTAGTTTGCAAAAATAGGGGTACGGCAATCAGCAAAATATCCAAGGGGCGATTAACAATCAATTCTCCATTGAAAGCAAACAAGAGAATTAGGGTGATCAGTAATGCGGCGATCGCCACTGGGCTTAAGTATTTCAGAAACTGTCGCTCAAACCACTCCTTGCCCTTGTAGCGCAAAATCCACCAGCGCGAATAAATCCCCGCCACCAGCGGTAAACCCACATACACCAGTACAGAGAGAACAATGGTCTCCCAAGGAACTGGCAAATTATTCACCGCTAACAGCCAGCGTCCCATTGGCGCATAGAGAAACAGCATAGCTAGGGAATTGACCGCTACCATCACCAATGTATGACCCTGATTGCCATAGGAAAGATAGCCCCACATCAGCACCATCGCTGTACAGGGAGCGATCCCCAAGAGAATTGCCCCCGCAATATAGGAATTTGCCAGAGGTATCACACCTCCCCTAATTATTTCCTCTCCCTCAATCAACGGCTTAAATAGCCACCCCAAGAAAAATTGGGCAAAGACCACCATCGTAAAAGGTTTGATTAGCCAATTCACCACTAAAGTTAGAATCACGGGTTTAGGAGCGCGTACCGCTCTAGTGGCTTGGGTGAAATCAATTTTGACCATGATGGGGTACATCATGAAAAACAGACAAATGGCGATGGGGATGGAAACCTGATAAACACTCCACGAATCCAAGGTAGCGGCAACATTGGGAAACAACCGCCCCAACCCAATACCAGCAACAATGCAAAGCAATACCCAAATCGTAAGGTAACGCTCAAAGAAGCTCAATTGACTGCCAGCCTTAATTTTTTCCGTCTTAGTCATGCAACAGCCTCTATGACTTAGCCTAAATAATTGCCACCAGTTACAACTTTGGTAGTTCGTGGCTTCACAACAACTGCTGATCCGCGCCAGAAAACTAAGTTAGACAAACTTGCCATTACAGCAAACATTGACTGGGGCGAAACCTTTAGCTGACAAATTGTAATCATAAATACGCATAAAGAATCAGTAGAGGACTACTAATTAAAATGGATAGGTATCTATATTGATGGCGATTGATATTTTGGCAAATCTTGGTCGCTGTGTCAATACCTAATTTTGATTTCAGCTACTCAGAAAGACTAGCGATTAATAGTTACCGCATAGGTGAGCAAATCTGCCCGAGATGGGGCAGAGCCATAGACCAGCGATCGCTGATACTGATCGTAGGCAGTGTAGCAATAGACTAAGAGAGGTTCTCCCAGCGGCACAGCCAAATGCTCACTCAATTGCTGATCCGCCCGGGTACACTCCAGACTCGCCTCTATCTTGGAAATATGGATACCGTTGCGCTCTAGGGTGGGGAAAGTCATGGCAGTTTTTAATTCATTAGCAAACTGCCGTCCCAATTCCAAAAGAATGTAACTCTTATCTAGGATTGCAGGAATTCCATCCAAAAGGAGAATTTTGCTTTGAAAACAAGCTAAATCACTGCCCAAAATCTCTTGCACCCGAGGGGGTGGACTAACCGCTTGAAACTCTAGGTGGCAAATGGCAGACTGCACCCCTTGGCGCTTCATATCCTCCTCGAAAAATATCAGCGGGCTAGACAGGGAATAAACCCACTTGCACTGATTTTTGACAAACACACCTCTACCATGCTGTGCACTAGCCAACCCCTGATGCACCAGATTATGAATGGCGCGCCTGATAGTAATGCGGCTGACTTGAAACTGCTCCATCAACTGATGTTCGCTGGGCAGTTGTTCGCCTACGGCATAGACTCCTGTTTCGATCCGCTGACGCAATACCTGAGAAATTTGCAAATGCAGAGGAATACGGCGATCGCTCATTCTGCTGTGTTTTGCGGATAAAAAATAATCGCCAAAAAGCGAATCGGCAATTCAACTAGGGCTTTTGGTCCATGGGGAATATGCCCCTTAAAAGTTAGAGCATCTCCCTCACACAAAGTGTAGCTATTTTGCCCATGACGATATTCCATTTTGCCTGACAGCATATAAATAAATTCGGTGCCCACATGCTCAAAAATAGGAAAAACTTCTGAAGCATCATCCATCGTAATCAGAAACGGCTCGAACTGCTTGACGGGTCCTTGATCGTAAGCTAACAAATGGTAGGTATGACCTCGCTTAGTCCCCCGCCGTACCACTTCCATACCGCAATTACGCTTCACCAACTGCGCCCCGCCCTCTGGCACATCGTAATCGCGGAACAGAGTCGCCAAAGACACCCCCAACGCCTTCGCCAGCTTTTCCAGCGTTTCTAGGCTAGTGGCAGTTTGGGCATTTTCAATTTTGGAGATCATGCCCCGCGAAATACCTGCATGATCCGCCACATCAGCAATAGTTAGCCCCTGCCGTTGTCGGAGTTCTTTAAGGGTATTGCCGACATACCGCTCCAGAGAACCGCCATTCATGCTAACTAAAGTTTGCGGAGATCGATGCCCGCCTCCTTGGCAGAGGTGTCGAGGCTTTTGTACTGTAGGGTTTTGATTGCTTTGGTCGAGAGCTTGAGAGTAACAAAACGCTTGCCCTCTGCCCACCAAATGCGTTTTTGTTGCAAGTTGACTTCTTGCAACCGCTTGTTGCGCTTATGGGAAAAAGAGATAGTTACAGCATTGTTGGCTGTTTTACCCGTTAATTGACAGCGGCGGCTCATGGCTCAATTTCTTTACTAAAATTAGTGCTTATCTAGTATAGCATAACTAGCCAATTATTATGCACAGTGGTTCAGATACTCCTTTCTCACCCTCAAATTGGCAGTTTTCCCTCTATCCCTGCCCTAAAGTGCAGGGCTTTACGGCGTTTTTTCGGTAAAACACCCGGCACCAGTCATCGTATGTCGTGACCGCATCCTCGGGCAGGTTCAGCAGGGCAAGCGCCGAGCGGATGTAGTGCTTGAGGACGTTGGTGTAAACGAAAATGCGGAAGCAGTTGGGCTTTGTGCCAAGGTGGCTGCGCAGGAACGCCGCCCGGTGGAGCAGGATTTGCGTTTTGCCTGAGCCGGGCGCACCAAAAATGACCTGATGGGACAGTGGACTGAGTTCAACCGCCCGGAGTTGTTCGGAGGTCAATTCGCTGCGTGGCAATAACCAGGTACTCATCGCTTCTGTAGCGTCGGCAGGATTTCCGGCAGGTCTCCTTCGTCACCGTCCTCAGTGGTGCTCTGGCGCGTGGCCTGACGCCGTTTGCGCCGCATCTGCTCATTCCCGACCTGTCTGATACGGTCTTCGTCGCCGGCCATCAGAGCCGCTTTGCCATACCAGTTCAGTTCCCAGTCGTCCAGAGTTGGCACGGGGTCAAAGTGCTCGAAGGCTTCCTTCAGGGCTGAACTGACGTCCTGATGGCGGTTGAGCTTCTGGTAGATTTGCGCCGCCAGAACGAAGTACGGCCCTTTGCCATTATGTTCCAGTGCGGTTTGGATGGTGTCTGCGGCCTGGCTGAACTGTTTGCGCCGGAACTGTGACAGCGCCAGGTTGAACAGCGGCGCCGGGTCGTGTGGTTCGGCCGCAAAGGCTTCACGGTACGCCTTTTCCTGGCGTGCCCAGTCGCCCTTTTCTCCGTAGCAGATACCAAGCTGGTTCAGGATGTCGGCATCAGGACGCCCTTTCTGCTGGAGCGCCCGCTGGAGGTAGAAGATGGATTTGTCTATCTGCCCCAGTTCGTAGTAGTCGTCGGCCAGGCTGACCAGCACTTCTGGCACCCGGTGCCCGGGTATCTTGCCGGTGCGGAGGTCTTCTTCGGTCTCGTCAATGCGCTGGCGGATGGGGGGATGGGGATTGACGACATTGGTCAGCGGGTTCTCAATCGTACAGGCAAAGGGCCGGGCATCCGGCTGATCGCGCAGTGTGAGTTCAAGGTGCAGGACCTGGTTTTCGTCATAGTGAAACCGGAGCCGCAGCGGTTCACCGGCTTTCACCGGCCCTTGAATCTCCCACTGCCCGATGAAGATGGGCCGCGCTTCCGCTCCTGCCACAATCTCGACGCGCAATGTCACCGCGCCGACGATGGCAGTTTTGGGCACGGCCAGCGAAAGGTGCTCGCCGAACTTGTCCGGGTCCGGGAAGGGAAGCTGTGCGCCCTGCGGCACGATGGTCAAGGGACCCGAAGTGGTGCGGATGGCAATGCTATCCGGCGCCACCGGCTGGATCAGGCTGCGGTTGAACAGCGCCAGCGCCAGCGCATGGTAGGCCGCGCCACGCGCCACAGCGACCTGGTTCGATTCGCGGTCTTCGTAGGTAAGCACCCTGGCGGCCCGGAAGTACCCCGCCACAGCGGTTTTGACCTGCGGAATGAGGCTGCTGCCGCCAACCAGCAGACAGAGGTTGACTTCCGAAGGCCTGAGCCCGGCGCGTTCCAGGGCATCCTGAAGAGGCGCAAAAATCGAGCAGGTCAACTGGTATTCCGTTTCCTTCGCGTACAGCAGTTCAGTATCCAGAAACGGCTCCAGGACGGTTTCAAACTGCGCGGCGGTCAGGTGTGGTGATTCCAGCTTCAGGTCGCGGCCGGGACAGGGGCAGGGATAGACGCCGGGCTGGGTTTTGACCACGTCTGTTTTGGCGGCGCTCTGGTACTTGCCAAAACCCTGAAGACGACTGATCTCCATGCACAGACCGATTTTGAGCGATTCCGCCACGCTCAGCAGGGCAGGTTCGATGTGCAGCTTGCGGTCTTCGTAGGACAGGTCGGTGTCGGCCAGACGAGCCTGCTTCACGAGTTGTGGAATCAGAACCTGGTGCACAATGGCCGTGTCAATGTCGCCGCCCCCCAGCCGGTGATAGCGCGACACCGACAGCGGTGAAATCTCCATGCCGCCGGAGGGCCCTTTGGGATTGAAGCGGAATACGGCCACATCGCAGGTGCCACCGCCGAAGTCAAAAACCACCAGGTTGCTGTTGCCAGTAGTTGCCCTAAGAAAGTCAGCCTGATGGGAGATCAGGTAATCGAGAAACGCGGCCACCGGCTCATCGAGCAGGTCGCCCCCGGCCATCTTCAGCCCAGCCATTTCAGCCGCGCGGAGCGTATCTCTTCGCTGGGCTATCTGAAACGAAGCCGGAACGGTCACTACCGTGCGTGTGGGCGGGATGGGGTTGCTTTCCTGAGCCGCCGCTTTGAGAAAAGCCAAAACCTTCCCGCCAATTTCAGCCGCCGAGCGGAACCCTTCCGGGGCCATGTGGTAGGTACGCCGGGTGCCGATGTCGTTTTTGCACTCGTAGAAAATGTCCCTGTTTCTGCGCAGTGAGGTGTTGGCCCGGAGCCGTTTGGCCCCTTCGCCCACGAGGACGTGGTTGGCGTGGATGGCCACCACGGACGGCACCAGGACGTGAATGTAGGGCCCGGTGCTGGTCGGTTGCTCGACTTCGAGGCAGCGGGCAAGCAGGGCCTCTTTGGTGTCGGGTGACCAGAGAATCTCAGCCAGGGTGGAGTTGGTCGTGCCCAGATCAA
Organism: Chloracidobacterium sp. N; assembly: GCF_018304765.1. NCBI lineage: Bacteria > Pseudomonadati > Acidobacteriota > Blastocatellia > Chloracidobacteriales > Chloracidobacteriaceae > Chloracidobacterium > Candidatus Chloracidobacterium aggregatum. The sequence goes on along the minus strand of NZ_CP072643.1, from coordinate 417,163 downwards.
TGCCAATGACGCGCACCGGCGCTTTGGGGAGAGCCAGTGATGTGGCCTGGGGGGGCAAGCAGTTCCAGCGCACTCATAAATTGCCTCTTTCTGTTCAGGGAAAGATTCGGAAAAAAGTCCGGTGCGGACAGCTAGCTATTTTGCCTTTGGCACAGCCATTTTGCCTTCGGCCAGGAACAATGTCGAGGCGGTAAAGGTTATTCAGAGCAGGGTAATGCCACCTCCGCAATGCAGCCTGCCGGAGTTTGGAGGCAGACCCTTCGACCGGCACAAATTTGCGTTCGTGATCCCCGCGTCATTTGGCAGGCAGCTCGGCAGTGGCCTCGCAGAAAAAGATCGTTCCCGCCGCAATGCAGACCGGCACGGTCAGAAGGTTCAGCAGGGGAAGGCTGACCAGTCCCAGGCAGACCAGTCCAAACCCGGCGCTCGCCGGAAGGTGGCGACGGATGAAGCCCAGCTTGGCCCGAAAGGACAGCCCCCGCCGTTCGAGTGGCGGATCGAAAAAATCCAGGCAGGCCAGAGTAGCGCCCAGCGCCAGTCCGCCCAGAAGAGCCAGCACCGAACCGGCGCCCGGAATGAGGTGGAGCAGGAGCATGGGCAGCCCGATGGCCAGCGCAAGCAGCAGTTTTTTGAGTTCAAAGGCCATCGCCCGCCCCAGATCACGGGCAATGCCGGTCAGGGTGATGGGTGGGGATGCCGGCGCTGTTCCGCGCAGGCGTTCTTCCAGCAATTCGGACAGGCGGCTGTAAAACGGCGCTCCGAGCACCACACCAAAGCGCACGAGCAGGTAGCCCAGCGCGACAAAGAGCGCAATGACCAGCAGTCCGCGCAGCAGCCAGGCCATCCACGGGGGCCAGCCTTCCACAAGCACACCGATGAGGTGAAAGCCGGCCAGCAACAGCGTTGTGTACAAAACGACTCCCACCAGAAGGTTGAGTCCAACCGGAATGGCAACGTAGCGCCAGAGCACCGGTTGGCGAACCAGCAGACGAATGGCGCGCCATGGGCAGCCGGCGCCGCGCAAGAGGGCATACATAGGTGAGGCACGCCGGGATGCGGCAGCGTGCCGAAGCCGGTTTTTTTAGCGGACGCTCGGATCAACCATGACCGATGTGGGACTGCCCGGTTCCGACGCCGGTGTCACATCGGAAAGGACGGAGTCCAGGTCGGCTTCGTTGAAATCCAGTTCTCCAACGAATGGCCGCAACAGTTCCGACAGCCGCTGGCGTTCGGCGTTGAGCCGCGCCTCAAACTCCCGCGCCTGACGCTCGGCTTCCTGGGCTTCCTGAACCAGGCGTTCCTTTTCCTCTTCCTGCCGCCGGATGAATTCCAGCCGCTCCGCTTCCATTTCCTTGAACCGCTCGGCATTCCGGCGTTCGAGGCTGTCCGCCCGGTTGAGCAGCGTTCCGTGGTACGCATCGAGCGCCTTGACCTTGCGGGCCGCATCGGTCTTTGGCTCTTCGATGGTGTGCCCTTCGCGGTCAAGCGCAAACTTGAGGGCAATGACCCGGGTTTCCGGCGGCGCATTGGCGATGATTGGGTTGGCAATCATCTTTTCCAGTTCCTCGACCCCACAGGGTGAGACCGGGACGCGCGCGCTGCGGTAAATGGACTCAAAGCTGCGCAGATGAGGTGGTGCGTCCTCTTCCGGTGGACGTGGTGGTTCGTGCGTCGGTTCTTCATGATGAGGGCGACGTTCACGCTCATCACGGTTGCCTTCCGGTTTCGAGCCAAAAAGCCTGCCGAGCATGCCAGTTCCGTTGCTCATAGACGCCTCTTTCGACCGGGAAGACCATCCCGGCGCATCCAAAGTCAACTGCACTTGGGTACTGACCTATTGTGTGTGAAAGCCGGGCCGGAAACAAGCCACTCCGGGACAGTCGCCGCCCAGCCGTATGCTGCATCACGCTCGGCTGCGCCGGTCAGCCCGCATAATCGCTTTGTCCCCCCGGCTTCCATCCTTCGCATGTAGGTAAAGGCTTATGACATCATCCCGGCCCACGGCCAGACTGGGCGACATCGTGGCGCGTTTTTCGGTTTTCACCGGCTTCTGGGCAATTGCCTACTTCTTCATGTGTCTGACCGCCTTTGCCATTGCGCATCCCCGGTGGACGTTCACCGTGGATGTCGGGGCGCTGCTGACTTGGTTTGCCATCTATCTGACAGTTGCCCTGACGCTGGGGAATCTCATCGGCGTGGTTTCCAACCTTCTCCGTCCCCATACCGGCACCGTGACCCATGGCGACTTCGACGGACGGTTTGCCGGGAACTGGCGGCAGGTCATCCAGTTCTGCTTCGGAACACTCGTTTCCGGTCTTGTCTTTCTGGCGCTGGCCAGACTGACGGCCGGCCTCGCGCAGCAGTGGTTTGACGCCCCGTTGGACATCCTCAACGGCACGTCGCTTGGTGTGGCGGCCCTGGCTGTGGCCATCGAGAGCACGACGACGACCCTGCTTGTGCTGGGCATTATCTTTTATGTCAAAGGTCAAATCGAAGCGGTTCGCGCCACCCACCCGCCCGACACCGCCAGCGCACCCGGCACGGTCGGAACCCCCGTGCCGGGCTAGTTTTTTCCGGCTGGCGCTGCCCGGTCGCCCGTTAGAAGGCGAATTTGAAGGCGAACTGCACGATACGCGGCCCCGTGGTGGCCTCCAGAATGCGCCCGAAGTTGGGCGTTCCCACCACGTTGCCGGGATTGGCAAAGTTCGTCTGGTTGAAGATGTTGAAGAACTCCGTCCGAAACTCGGCCCGGTAACGCTCGCGGAACACCAGGAACTTCACCACGGAAAAATCGGTGTTGCACTGCGCCGGTCCCCGCAGGGTGTTGCGGCCGACGGTGCCGAAGTTTCCGACGCCGGTCGAGGGCACGAACCGGCTCGTGTCGAAGTACCGGTCGAGGCGGCGGCGCACATCCCCGGAGAGGCTTCCATTGCCCTGTCCGGCTGGAGCATAGGAAGCGCGGGCGCCGTCACTCAGCCCGGTGCTGCTGACAACGGTGAAGGGGAGTCCGGTCTGGACGATGGAAACGCCGGAAAGCTGCCAGTTGTTGGCCAGCGCCTTGAGGGCAAAATTGTCGCCGTCATAGAGCTTGGGCAGGTCATAGACGAAGCTCACCACGAGCCGCTGCCGCCGGTCGAAGTCCGCTGTGGCGCGGTTGCCACGGAAGGTAGCCTGGTCGCCAAAATCCGGCGACACATCGCTGGTTCCCAGTGACGAAAGCTGACCGGAGTACTCATCAATGGCGTGTGCCCATGTGTAGCTGACCAGCGCCTGAAGTCCCTTTGACAGCCGCCGCGTCACCGTGGCCTGCAGGGAGTTGTAGCTCGCTACAGCCGACGATTCCTGCACCGTGACCGAAAAGGAGTTCAGGCTTGGCTGGGTAATCTGGGACAGGATTGTGCCGAACGGACTTACCGTGCCGCCGGGGGCAAAGGGCTGGTTGACGTTCTTGAAGCGTTGCAGCTTGCGTGTCTGGGAGCCGACGTAACTGACTTCAAGCTGGGTGTCCTTGATGAACTCCCACTGGAAGCCGAGCGAGTACTGCTGGACGTAAGGCGTCCGCAGGTTGCGTCCGGGGTAAATGCCCTGGACGGCCACCTGCCGTCCACCCAGACAGAAGGGCAGTCCGCGGTTGGTCCCTGGCGCACCGGTGCAGCTTGTGCCGGGGAAGAACGATGGATTGCCCGTGTCAATCGGTCCCTGCGCGGACGGGATGGGGGCAAAGGGATTGGCGAAGCCGCCGCCCGCCACGGCTGGGAAGAACGGGACAAGCGGAAAGACCGGGAAGCTGAAGCTGGAGTTGATGACCGTGCGGGCGTTGAAGCGGTCATAGTAGAGTCCATAGCCGGCCCGCACCACAAAGCGGTCCGTGGAGAGTGGTTTGAACGCCAGCCCAATACGCGGCGCAAAGTTGTTCCAGTCGGATTCGGTGAAACCACGCCGGCTGTCGCGCGTAATGCCCGGCAGTCCCACGCGGTTGTTGGACGGCACGAAGAACCCGGCAAAGGTGCCCGCCAGGTTGGAAACGCCGTTGGCCCCGGTGCCGACGACCGACCGCGCCACGGCTTCATCAAAGGTGGCCATCAGCCCATCCACCTCATAAAACGGACCAAAGTAGTCGTAACGGAGACCGAGGTTGAGGGTCAGCCGACTGTTGACCTTCCAATCATCCTGGAAAAAGAGCGTGAAGTCGTTGGCGCGGAAGTCACGTTTGGCCCCGCCCGGCGAGATGACCGACAGGAAGGGCGAGGTCAGCCCCCCGGCAACCGACGACAGTCCCGGATTGACGCCGGTAATCAAAAATTCGGTGAAGGGCAGGGTGGGCAAAAACTGGGGTGCGCGGTTGACCGAGCCGGGAGGAATGCCCAGCGCCGCAAAGGCTCCCAGTCCCGCTGCATTGGCAAAGCCGCCGGTAAACTGAAGCAGTCCCCGCGCGCCGACGTTGAAAAACACCCGCTGGCGGTAGGGACGCACTTCGCCGCCAAACTTCATCGAGTGCGCTCCGGCCGTCAGCGAGAGCGTGTTGTTGAACGTCCAGCCTTCCGTGGTGTTGAAACTGTCGGACGTTGTGGCCGGGCCAACCGAAAACATGTTCGAGAAGACAAAGCCCGGCAGACCCGGAAAGCGCGCGCTGCTGGGCGAGTTGATGCCGAAATCGGCCGCCCGGAATGGTTCTGTGGGTTTCCCCTGCGTAATCAGGCGGTTGTAACCAAACCGGAATTCGTTGATGAGTGTCGGGGTGATGATGCTTGTCCACGAGGCGGTCGTGACGCGGTTGTTGGTGATGGCATCCACCGGGTAGCCCGGCAACTGCAGGGCATTCCCACCCCCGAACTGACGAAACAACCCCTGCTGAACTGTATTGTTGGCAAAGAAGAACTTGCCCGACACGCGGTTGTTGTCGTTGATTTGCCAGTCACCGTTCGTGTTGAACTGCTCTTCCCGGAAAGTGGATTCGGCCACTTGGACGCCGGTCGTCCGCCCGTTGCCGCTGGGAATGAGAAACTGCCCGTTGGGGTAGCGGCCCTGGAGCAGACGCACCTGCGGGGAGGTGGCAAACGCCGCTGAATTGATGAAGGACGCAAATCCGGGTGCACGGCTCAGGGCAATGGCCCGGATGGCCGTCAGGGAACGGTCATCCGTCAGGTCCGGCGCCGGGTTGAATGGCGCAATGCTGTTGTTGGTGGACGTGCCGTTGGTTTCGCGCGTTCCCTGGTAGGAGCCGAAAAAGAACAGACGGTTTTTGACGATGGGGCCGCCAATGGTTCCGCCGTACTGCTTGCGGTTGTTGGCCTGGCGTGGAATGCCGCCCCGTTTCAGAAAGAAGTTGTTGGCATTGAGCGCCTGGTCGCGCAGGAAGAAGTAGGCGTTGCCGTGAAACTCATTCGTGCCGCTCTTGGTGATGGCGGCCACGACCCCCCCGACGTTGCGCCCGGCCGAGGCATCGTACTGGCTCGTCTGGACGATGAACTCCTGCAACGTGTCGGTGGCCGGGACGGCCAGGTTGGCAAAGGACCCGGTGCCGATGGAGTTCACGTCAATCCCGTTGATGAGAATCGAGTTGCTCGTCGTGCGCTGGCCGTTGACGTTGATGGCTGTATCACCGCGGCCCACTTCCGACGTGTTGAAGATGTTGGAGGCGGCTCCGGCGGAAAGTGCCAGAAGTTGCTGGAAGTTGCGGGTCGGCAGGGGAAGCTGGCGGATGTTGCGCTCATCCACGACGCGCCCATGCGCGGCCGAGTCCGCCTGAATCAACGGCGCTTCGCCCGAAACGTTGATGACCTCCGATGCCGCTTCCCCGATTTCAAGCGAAACATCGTTCGTTGTCACGCCGGTAATGTTGACCGTGATGTTTTCCGTCACGCTCGTCTTGAAACCGGCCGAGCGGACTTCCAGCCGGTACTTTCCGGGCGGAAGCAGGGTAAACACGTAATCGCCGTTGCTGCCGGTCGTCACTTCGCGCTTGCTGCCGGTTGCCTGCTCGGTCAGCGTGACCGTTGCCCCGGCCACCACTGCCCCCTGGGGATCGCGAACTGTGCCGCGTAACTGCCCGGTGCTGGCTGATTGCGCCAGTCCGGGAAAGACGGCAAACCCCAGAATGAAATACAGGGCCAACATCACACCTGCCAGTGCTTGTCCACAACACAGTTGCGTCAGACAGCCGTTTTGCGGGGCAGACCATCGGCTGTCCATCACCCGGTTTTGACGCAACCTTCCGTTACACCACTCGAAGGCCATGGCTGCTACCTATCCTTTTTCCAGAGGGAAATTGCGTGCCGCCCATGGATGATGCTGCACTGTAAGTGTGGCGCATCCTGCACAGAAGCAAGCATTTTGAGCGGCGTGACGCAAAGATAGCCATCGGCTGAAGCTGCGTCAATTGGCGAATCGGATGGAGCTGCCAGAACCTCGCTGCGCCACCCCCGCCAACGTCCCCTTAGCTGTTGACAAGTTCCCGGGCCCGCTCAGCAGCGCGCACCACAGCTTTGATGAGCGTGACGCGCAGCTTGCCCTCTTCGAGTTCAAGCAGCCCGTCCACGGTACAGCCGGCCGGTGTTGTGACGCTGTCCCGCAGCAGTGCCGGGTGCTGTCCGGTTTCAAGCGCCAGCTTCGCTGCGCCGAGCATGGTCTGCGCCGCCAGCAGGGTCGAAATGTCACGCGGAATGCCGAGCTTGACGCCGGCTTCCGACAGGGCTTCGAGCACCACGTAGATGTAGGCCGGGCCACTTCCCGACAGACCCGTAACCGCATCCATGAGCTTTTCTTCGAGAAAGGCGGTGCGCCCGACGGCGCTGAAAATTTCTTCAGCTAACCGCTGATGCTCCGGTGTGGCGCGGCGTCCGGCGCACAGGACGGACATGCCCTCGTTGAGCAGCGCCGGCGTATTGGGCATGGCGCGGATGACGGCCGCCGGCACCGGCAGACGCTCTTCAATGAAGGACGTACTGACCGATGCCGCCACGCTGATGAAAAGTTGTGACGCGGAAACGGCCGGGGCAATGCTTTCGAGAACGGCCGTCATGTTCTGGGGTTTGACGGCCAGAATGACAATGTCGCGCCCGGCGACGGCCGCAGCATTGTCGGTCGTGACCGGGATGCCAAGCCGCAAATCCACGCGCGCCATCGAAGCCTGGCGGGCTACGGAGCCAATGAGGTTGGTACGCTCGACATCTGCCCGGCGGACGAGTCCTGAAACCAGCGCCTCACCCAGTTTGCCGACGCCGAGAATGGCAATTTTTTTGTCGTAGAGCATAAGCTGACGCCATGTGGTTGAATGGTTTTGCCGAACTTTCGGATGTGATGTTGTAACACACCAGACAAGGCGTGAAGCTGCCGGATGGTACCGCCGGGGTGTGATGGCATCCGCCGCGGGCTGTCCGGAAAACTGGCCGGGCGGTCTGGTGTCGGCATCGTCCTCAGGTCTATGCTGCCCGAACGATGCTGAAGTTGTAACGTGGCTGCTTGTGCCTTCAGCCAGCCAAGCTTTCAGGTTGCCTGGGGAAGTGCGTCCACGACACAGGGTGGAATGAGAAGATGCTGGAGACGGATGTTGCCCGGCGACTGATTGCGGCGCACCACTGGCACCACGATTTCGAGGTGCTCCCTGACGTTCGGACGCATGGCACGTACAACCCGGAGGGGCTGTGGCTGGAGTTGGAACTGCCGGAAGACCTGACCGGTATTCGCCTGGCGGATGTGGGCGCCTCGAACGGGTATTTCAGTTTCCGGGCGCATCGGCAGGGAGCCTCCGTCGTTGCGTTCGACTATCGCCACCGGGATAACTCCGGCTTTGCGCTGCTGTCCATGATTCAGGGCGTGGACATCCCACACCATCAGGTCAATGTTCTGGACGCTTCGCTGGGCGGCTATGGGCCGTTTGACATCGTGCTTATGCTGGGGCTGCTCTACCACACGGCCGACCCTTACCGCGCTCTTTCCAACGGCGCGGCGCTGGCGTCGCATCGGCTTCTGATTGAGTCCTATTGCATAGATTCCGAGTTGCCGGAAGCCCTGCGGTCTGAGCCAGTGATGCGCTTTCTCCCAGACCCTGAACGGTTCCCGGACCGGGGACAGCCGAATGCAGACGCAAGCAACTTCTGGGGATTTACTTCCGTGTGCCTGAAAATGATGGTTGAGGACGTGGGCTTTGCCGTTGATCGGTTGCGGGTCCGGGAGCAGCGGGTGCTGCTCGATGCGCACCGGGTGGGCGGTGAGGAGCGCCGCCAGCGCCTTGCCTACCGTTGCCTGGACCATCATCCTCCGGCTGGCGATCCCTCCGAGCCGTCTTCCTGGACGATTTTCTAGCCCCGGTCCCGGCTGCCCTCTATGTTGTTTGCCCTGCGTATGTTCTGGCGCGAGATGCGGGCCACCTGGCGTCAGATGGTCTTTTTCCTCGTCTGCCTGGCTGTGGGGACAGGGCTGGTCATCACCCTCCGCTCGGCCATTCAGAACCTGCGCGTGGCGCTCGTCCGGCAGTCCCGTGGCTTTCTGGCGGCCGATGTGGAAGTCCGGCTGCCTTACGGGCGGCTGGCCGTGCTGCGCCCCCGTCTGGATGCCGTCCTGACCACCTTTCCCGATGCCGCCCGCACCGATGCCATCGAGCTGGCGACGGGCGTCGTGGCGGACAGCGAAGAAGCAACGCGCGTGCTCGTGCGCGCCGTGGATGAACGCTATCCGCTCGATGGGCAAATCCTGCTGGAAAGCGGAACGTACCACTATGACCTGCTGACCGGGCGGGGGATTATCGTGGCGGCATCCCTGCTGGACCGCCTGGATACCGCCGTGGGAAAGCCGCTGAAGATTGGCAGCCAGACATTCACCATTCGCGGCACCTTCCGCCGCGAGGATACGCCGACGGCCATCGGCGCGTCACCGCTGGTCCTGATGTCGGCGGCCGATATGAAGACGACGGGGCTGCTGACGCCTGATGCACGCGCCACCTATGCCGTACGGTTGCGCGTTGGCGACCGTCCCGACCGCATCGCCGACCTGGCCCGCGCTCTGCGCCAGGAACTGCCGACGAACAGCGGGGCGTCGGTCGAGACCGCCCGCGCCCGTGAAGCCCGTGTGTCCGCGCCGCTGGACGAAACCGAAAACTTTTTCGGACTGGTCGGCATTGCCGTCACGATGCTGGGCGGCGTCGGTATCGCCAGTGTCACCTACACCATCATCGGTCAGCGCATCCGCGCCATTGCCGTCCTCAAGTGTCTGGGCGCTTCCAGTTCTCTCGTGTTTGGCGTCTATACCCTCCAGATGGCCATGCTGGGGCTGCTGGGCAGCGCCTGCGGCTGGGGACTGGCGGCGTTGTCCGTCCGGGGGCTGGGGCCGAAGGCCGCCGGACAGTTCCCCTTCCCGGTGGTGTTCGAGCTGACCTGGTCCGCCATCGGGCAGGGCTTTGGCATCGGACTCATCGTGGCGCTGGCCTTTTCGGTCGTCCCGCTGGCCGGTGTGCGCAATGTCAAGCCCAATCTGCTCCTCCGCAGTCGGGTCGAACCGCTGGCACTGCCGCTGCGCTGGGCGCTCCCGGTTGGACTGCTCGCGCTGGGCGCGCTGTATGCGCTGTTTCTCTGGCAGGCGGGGTCGTTCCGTCTGGGCAACACCGTGTTCCAGACCATGGCCGTGACCCTGCTGGTGCTCTATGCCGTCAGTTGGGTGGTCATCCGTCTGGCGAGCCTGGGGCGGCACGTGCCCTTGTTCACCCTCCGGCAGGGATTGGCGGCGCTGCGCCGGCCCGGCAACCAGGCCGCCGTGATTGTGATGACGGTCGGCGTGGGGCTGTTCTTTGCCCTGACCGTGCGCCTGGTGGAGCGCAATCTGCTCTACAGCGTCAATCTGGCCGCCGCCGAAAACCTCCCGAACCTGTTGTTGCTCAACGTCCTGCCCTCCCAGACCGACCGGGTCGGGGCTGTTGTGGAACAGCATCTGCAGACACGCCCTACGTTCATCCCGCTCATCTCGGCACGGATTACCGCCATCAACGGCCGGCGGATTGACTTCGCCGCCATCCGGGAAGCCGGACGGCGGGCGGCCGTTGACCGTGAGTTTCGCCTGACCTACCGGGCCGAACTCGATGCCGGGGAAACCGTCGTGGAAGGGAAGTGGTGGGCCCCCACGCCCTCGGACACCCTGGAGCTGTCGCTGGAGACCTTTCTGCAAAACAATCTCGGTGTGCGTGTCGGCGACCGCCTGACGCTTGACATCCAGGGGCGGGAAGTGACCGGCATCGTGAGCAGTATCCGGCGCATCGAGCCGCGCCGCAGCCAGCAGTTTTTTGCCATTGTGGCCCGGCCGGGGAAGGTTCTGGAGCAAGCGCCACAGACCTTCCTGGGAACGGTCAAAACGGATGTCCTTGACCGCTCGCCCGACGCCTACCGCAGGCTGACGGCAGCGGTCACCAGGGTGTCTCCCAACGTTCTGGTCGCGCTGACGAGTGAGTTCCTGAAAACGGTGCGCACGATTCTGGAGGGGCTTCAATCGGCGCTGACCACAATTGGCAGCCTGGTTGTATTCAGCGGCGTGGCCATGCTCATCGGGGCTGTGACCCTGACCCGCTATCAGCGGCAGTATGAAACCGCCCTGCTCAAAACCCTTGGGGCGCGTTTCGTGACGCTCATCGGGCTGACCCTCATCGAATACGGTGCGCTGGCTGTGGCCGCCGTCATCATCGGCGGCGGCGGCGCGCTGGGGGCAAGCTGGTACATCACCCGCTACGTCCTGCGCAGCGAATGGCTTCCGTTCTGGGAAGACTGGCTCATTGGTGCCGGGGGAACGTTTCTGCTCGTCCTTCTGGTGGGGGGCGTGGCCAGTTGGGACATCCTCCGCAAAAAACCACTCGGCATCCTGCGCAGCGGAGACTAGCGCACACCCTGGCGGCGGCTTTGTTTCGCTCAGTTTGGCCAAACTGCGAAATGCTTTAGAATGCTGCCCCGGAGCGGTCGTCAGGGCTTCAGGCACAGGCCTGACGACTGAAAAATGTATGTTACGCACCATTGTTCGGTTCAGGGCCTGGTTTCTGGAAGGCGCACGTGATCGGACGCTTTCCGCTGCCAAGGCCCGCGTCCACACCCATCCCACCAAGCCCTGGTGGCAGGTGATGTGTCTGACCGGTGTGGATTACTTCTCGACTCTGGCGTATCAGCCCTACATCGCTTTTCTGGCCGTGGGCGCGCTGGCACCCGTCGCCACGCTGTTTCTGGTGGCGCTGACCCTGTTCGGGGCGGTGCCCATGTACTGGCGTGTGGCCCGCGAAAGCCCGAATGGGCAGGGCAGCATCGCCATGCTCGAACAACTGCTGCCGGGATGGCGGGGAAAGACCTTCGTTTTGTGTCTGCTGGGTTTTGCCGCCACGGATTTCGTCATCACCATCACGCTTTCGGCGGCCGATGCCGCCGAGCACCTGATTGAAAATCCCTTCGCTCCGCATTGGCTCGACCACCGGTTGCTGCTGACCTTTTTCCTGCTCGTCCTGCTGGGCGCCATTTTTCTCAAGGGCTTTGCCGAAGCCATCTACATTGCCGTCGCCTTGGTCATTGCCTTCATGGGGCTGAATGTCATCGTCATCGGCCGGGGGCTGTACGAAATCATCACCCACCCGGAGGTGTTTCCCCGCTGGCAGCAGGCATTGGCGGCGGGTGCTTCCCACGGCAATGTGTGGCTGATTTTCGTGCTGTCACTGCTGGCTTTCCCTAAACTGGCACTTGGTCTGTCCGGTTTTGAAACCGGTGTGACCGTCATGCCCCTCATCAAGGGCGATCTGACCGACACGCCCGACAACCCGGCCGGGCGCATCCGCAATGCGAAAAAGCTGTTGCTGACGGCGGCGGTCATCATGTCGCTGGCGCTCATTGGCAGTTCGCTCGTGACGACCCTGCTCATCCCGCCGTCCGCGCTCGAACCGAACGGCAAGGCGGCCGGGCGCGCGCTGGCCTATCTGGCGCACGAGTTTTTCGGCGTCGGTTTTGGGACGCTCTACGACCTGACGACAGCGGCCATTCTGTGGTACGCCGGCGCTTCCGCCATGGCCGGGCTGCTGAATCTCATCCCGCGCTACCTGCCGCGCTACGGCATGGCCCCGGAGTGGGCGCGGGCGAATCGTCCGCTGGTGGTGGTCATCACGGGCGTGACGCTGTTCGTTACCTGGTTTTTCGACGCCAGCATCGAAGCCCAGGGCGACGCCTATGCCACCGGCGTGCTCATGCTGATGCTGTCGGCCTCGATTGCCGTCGTCATCTCGGCCCGCCGCGATGGGGGCTGGACGTACGCCGGTTTCATTGCCATTGCGCTGGTGTTTACCTACACGACGCTCGAAAACATCCGCGAACGCCCGACGGGGCTGAAGGTCTGCCTGGCGTTCATTCTGTCGCTCATCTTTGTTTCGCTGGTTTCGCGGGCGCTGCGGGCGACGGAGTTGCGGACGAAGCGCGTCGTTCTGGATGACAAAGCCCGGAAGTTTCTGCACGAAGCCGTCCGCAACAACATGCTCCGTATTGCCGCCAACCGTCCCCAGACCGGCACCGAGCGGGAATATGCCCGCAAACGCGCTGAACTCAAGCGGGTGCACCGCATCAACCACGACGAACCGGTGCTGTTTTTCGAGGTGCAGATTGTCAATCCCTCCGAGTTCAACGATGAGGTGCTCGAAGTCCACGGGGTGACGGTGGGGAAGCATCGTATCCTGCGCTGTGACAGCCCGGCCGTGCCCAATGCCATTGCGGCCTTTCTGCTCCATGCCCAGAAGGAAACCGGCGTGATTCCCGACGTGTACTTTGGGTGGACGGAAGGCAGTCCGATTGGCTACGCCTTCAAGTATCTGTTTCTGGGCGAAGGCGACACGGCTCCGGTGGTTCACGAGGTGCTGCGCAAAGCGGTTGATAACCCGGAAAAACGCCCCTGTGTCCATGTTGGTTGAATCTGGAGGCATTCCACTACCGATGGTGTACTGCCAACCGGTGCGCCGTCGGTGGTGCTTCAGCCGCTGGTATGTCCTGTGTTTCTGGTGGCTGTTGTGCGCCATACCGGCTGCGGCGCTGGACCCGCACAAGACGGTCACGCAGTATGGACGGGACATCTTCCAGGAGGGACTCCCCCAGCAGAGCGTCCACGCCATTCTGCAGACCCGGGATGGCTACCTGTGGTTGGCCACGTATGAGGGCGTGGCCCGCTTCAACGGGTTCAGCTTCACGGTTTTTGACCGGCGGAACACGCCGGCCATCAAAAACAACAGTGTGTGGTCCCTGTGTGAAGACCGCGCCGGCACGCTGTGGATGGGCACGCTCGGCGGCGGACTGCTCCGCTACCGGGACGGCGTATTTACAGCCCTCACGAAAGCCGACGGACTGGCCGGTGACTTTGTTTATGCCCTGTGCGAAGGCCCGGATGGTACGCTCTGGGTCGGAACGAACCAGGGCCTGAGCCGTTTTCACCAGGGCCGCTGGGAAATCTGCCCGGCCGAGCGCCCCTTCAAAATCCTGGCGCTCGGCTTTGACCGCACCGGTATGCTGTGGGTCGGAACGGAGGGCGCCGGGCTCCATCGCGTGGTGGGCGGGCAGCTTGCGCGTTTTACCGTGGACGAAGCTCCTGCCGGGGATACCGTCACCGCCATCCGGGAGACTTCGGACGGCATCCTGTGGCTCGCCTTCTATGGGGTGGGGCTGGTGGCCCGCCGGGAGGGGCAGACCACACTGTATGCCGAGCGGCAGGGGCTGCCCAGCCGGCTGGTCTGGACGTTGTGGGAAGACCGTGACCGCGTTCTGTGGATTGGCACCGATGGCGGCGGCGTCGCCCGTCTGTACCAGGGACGTTTTGAGACTTTCACGGCGCGCGACGGACTGACCCAGGACTTCGTGCGTTCGCTTTCCGAAGACCGTGAGGGAAGCCTCTGGCTTGGCACGAATGCCGGGTTGACGCGCTTGAGGGATACAAGGGTAACGGTCTTTGGCGCGCCACAGGGGTTGCCGGCCGAGAGTGTCCGCAGTGTGTGCGAAGACCAGGCCGGGCGGCTCTGGATCGGGACGGATGGCGGCGGGGTGTGTGTGCTCGACGGTCGCCAGACGACGGTGTACGGCAAGGCGCAGGGATTGACCAACGAGGCCGTCCGGTCGGTGTACCCGGACCGGGGTGGTGGCGTCTGGGTTGGCACCAATGGCGGTGGGGTGGTGCTCATCGAGAACGGCAGGATCGTGGCGCGCTATGACAAATCACGTGGACTTTCCAGCGACGCAGTCTATGCCCTGTGTCAGGACGACACCGGCGCCCTGTGGATTGGCACTTACGGCGGCGGTTTGAACCGTCTCCAGGCGGGACGGATTGAGCCGTTTACGGTCGAGAATGGGCTGCCAGACAACATCGTGCGCTGCCTGTTGCCCCGGCGGGCAGGTGGCGTCTGGATCGGTACGCAGGGTGGGTTGTCGCTCTGGCACGCCGGACGGTTTACCCACTACGGGATGGCAGAAGGGCTGCTCAACAACACGGTGTTTACCCTTCACGAGGACCCCGACGGCACGCTCTGGATTGGGACGGAAGGTGGGTTGAGCCGTTTGCGGCGTGGGCAAATCACCTCCCTCACCAGTCGGGTCGGGCTGTATGACGACAAGATATTTCACATCCTGGACGACGCCGAAGGTGGTTTCTGGATGAGCTGCAACCGGGGGATTTTTTGTCTCCGCCGTGACGATGTTGAAGCCGTTCTGGACGGCCGCCGTCCGGCATTGGAGTCCACCAGGGTGTATGGGATTCCCGATGGCATGAGGACGCGCCAGTGCAATGGGGCTTCCTCTCCGGCCGGCTGGGCGACCCGCCGTGGGGAACTGTGGTTTCCGACCGCGCGTGGCGCGGTACGGATCATCCCCCGTGAACTGGTTTCCAACCCACTTCCGCCGCCGGTCTGGATTGAGCGCGTGGTGGTCAACGGTGTCCCGTGCATTGATGTGCCCACGGCCGAGGGGCAGGGCACCTTTGCGCAGGATGAAGGGCGGGTGGAGTTCGACTGCGCCGGCCTGAGTTTTCTCATTCCGGACCGCGTCCGGTTTCGCTTCCGGCTGGAGGGCTACGATGCCAACTGGGTGGATGTCGGCGACCGCCGGACGGCCTTCTACACCAACCTTTCGGCCGGGCGGTATGTGTTTCGTGTTCAGGCCTGCAACAACGATGACGTCTGGAATGAGGTCGGCGCAGCGTACAGCTTCTATCTCTACCCTCCACTCTGGCGGCGGTGGTGGATGCTCACGCTCTACGGATTGGTTGTCGTCGGAGCGGTGTATGGCGGTGTGCGGTGGCGGCTGGGGATTCTGGAGCGGCGCGCCGCGCAGCTCGAAGCGGTTGTCCAGGCGCGGACGGCGGAGGTCGTCCGGCAACGCGATGAGATCGCCATGCAGCAGGCGGAGATGCTCGACAGCATCCGTTACGCCGAGCGCATTCAGCGTTCCATGCTGATGTACCGGGAGCGGATGGCAGCCGTTCTGGAAGAGCATTTCATTGTGTTTTTGCCCAAGGACATCGTATCGGGTGACTTTTACTGGTTCGATCAGGTGGGGGAAGATGAAGACGTGATAGTGGCGGTCGCCGACTGCACCGGGCATGGTGTGCCGGGGGCGCTGCTGGCGATGGCCGGCAGCATCCTGCTGACCCAAATCGTACGCGGGGAGGGCATCACCGATCCGGCGGCCATCCTCGAACGGCTGGATGCCAGTTTGCTGGAGACCCTTCAGGTGCACGGGCACCGGGAGACGGCGGCATCCGTGGAAACGCTGGATGGTTTGGAGATGACGCTGTGCCACATCAGCCTCCGGCACCGGCAGGTGACCTTTGCCGGCGCCGGGCGACCGCTCTACTACGCCGTGGCCGGTGAAGGACCGGAAGAGAATGGGCTCATCCGCCAGTTGTCGGGCAACCGACGTGCCATTGGTGGTTTCAGTCGCCGCCACCGGGAGACGTTCCGCAACCATGGACTGTCCTTTGACCGGGGGCTGGTTCTGTATCTGACTTCCGATGGGTTTGCCGATCAGCCGGGGGGAGCACAGGGCCGCCGATACAGCACGCGGGTTCTGCGTCAGCAGCTTGGCCGGTTGTATCACCGGCCCCTGGCTGAGCAGAAGGCGCAGTTGCTCGCCCTGTTGCAGGACTACCAGAACGGGCTGCCGCAGCGGGATGACATCACTGTGCTGGGCATCCGTCTGGGCGACTGGGATTGATCGGTGAAAGCATTTCGGTGGCGGCCCCCGGATGTGGGCATGGCTACCCTGTGGCGTGGACGGTCAAGGCGGTAGCGCAAAGCCGGTTGCCTGCCGGTGGGGCCGGCAATATGCTCGCGGCCGGAATCGAACCGGCGACCTACCGCTTAGGAGGCGGTTGCTCTATCCACTGAGCTACGCAAGCACATCAGCCTTCCGCTGGACAATCGCTACCCGGAAAGAAGCCGTGCTGTCAAGCCGCCGGAGTACGGCAAAGCTGTCTGCCAGGTTTTGAATGGCGCCGGACCGGGGGTTGCGGGAATCCGTGTGAACCGAAAATCATGGGTGACATGCGCCGGTTTTCTCTGCAGAACAACCAGATGGACGATGCTGACGAGCCGGTTCACAACTGGTATCGCTTCGTACTGTCGTTTCCACCTCACCTGGTGCGCCACTACCTGCACCGGTTTGGCGTCTCGGAGCACCACTGCGTTCTCGATCCATTTTGTGGAACGGGGACGACCCTCGTCGAGTGCAAAAAGCTCGGTATTCCCAGCATCGGCATTGAAAGCAATCCGGTGGCCTGGTTCGCCAGCCAGACCAAGGTGGATTGGCGTCCAGACCCGGATGCGTTGTCAGACCACGCTGAATGGATTGCCGGCAAGACCTGGGCGGCGCTTCAGGCGTCCGGCATTGCCGACGAGGCGTTCGGACTGCTTGCCGCGACGAATGGCAGCCGCACCCCAACGCCACCCGAACTCAGAGAGCTTCCACCGGAACAGATGGAGTTGCTGCTGACCAACTCCATAAGTCCGCTCCCTCTGCACAAAACCCTCGTTCTTCTCGAACATTTGCAGGCCGATACCGATAGCCGTTGGCGCCACCACGAGTTGCTGGCGCTCGCCAGGGCCCTGGTTGAGTCCATCGGCAATCTCCGTTTCGGCCCGGAGGTGGGCGTGGGAGCCGTCAAGCCGGATGCGCCGGTCGTCAGCAGTTGGTTGGAGCGGGTCAGATGCATGGCGCAGGATTTGCGCCAGATGCGCGGACGCGACACCCCGGTCCGGGTGCATCTTGCTGATGCGCGCCAGCTTTTGGATGTGCTCCAGCCACAGTCCATTGATGTGGTTTTTACGTCACCGCCCTACCCGAACGAGAAGGAATACACCCGGACGACGCGCCTGGAGTCCGTTGTCCTGGGTTTCATCCGCAATCGCGCCGATCTCAAGGCCCTCAAGCGCGGGTTGATTCGCTCAAACACGCGCGGAGTGACCAGCGAGGACGACGACGATGGCTGGGTCGCCGCCTGTCCGCGCATCCAGGCTCTGGTGGAGAGCATCGAGGCGCGCCGGCTGGAACTTGGCAAGACCAGCGGTTTTGAACGGCTCTACGGCCGGGTGACAAAGCTGTATTTTGGCGGCATGGTGCGCCATCTGTCCGAGTTGCGCCATGTGCTGCGTCCTGGCGCACGCCTGGCCTATGTCGTTGGCGACCAGGCTTCGTATCTGCGCGTGCTGATCCGTACGGGACAAATCCTGGCCGAACTGGCGCAGGACCTGGGCTACGAGGTGGAAAGCATCGATCTCTTTCGCACGCGGCTGGCAACGGCAACCCGCGAACTGCTGCGTGAGGAAGTGGTTGTCATGCACTGGCCGGGTGCGCGGAATGCCTTCGGCGGCACATCCATGACCCAGAGCCTGCCAAATGCGCGCAACGGAGGCGTCATGACGACACAGTACGCCAGCATTGTGGAACATATCTTCAGTGAAAAGTACGAGGCAGGTGCGTCGGAAGTCAGCTTTACGCGGGCTAACATCGTCATGGCGGCTCAGGCGTTGGGGGTGGAACTGCCGAAGAATCTGGGTGATGTCATCTACAGCTTCCGCTACCGCACCCCCCTGCCGCCATCGGTATCCGGCACCGCACCGTCCGGCAAAGCATGGATGATTCAGCCGGCTGGAAGGTCACGCTATCGCTTTGTGCTGGTGAACGCTGATTTGGCACGCATTGTGCCTGACCCGAACCTCACGGAGACGAAAATACCTGATGCCACACCAGGATTGGTCAGCCGCTATGCTTTGGACGACGAACAAGCCCTGCTGGCCAAGGTGCGTTACAACCGGCTGATAGATATGTTCACCGGCGCGGTTTGTTACTCCCTGCAGAATCACCTGCGCACGACTGTGCCGGGCATCGGACAAATCGAAACTGACGAACTGTACGTTGGTGTGGACAGGCACGGCGTGCATTACGTCTTTCCTGTTCAGGCCAAAGGCAGTCAGCGAAAAGGTAGTCAGGGACAAGCCAGCCTGGTTCAGGTTGAGCAGGACGATGCAATGTGCGCCAGCAAGTTCCCGGGTCTGCTTTGCCGGCCGATCGTGGCGCAGTTCATTCAACCCGATCTGGTTGCCTTGCTGATGTTTGGCAGGACGGACAGCGGTGAGTTGGTGCTGATGGCGGAGAAACACTACCGCCTGACGCCTGCTGACCAGGTGACACCGGAGGATTTGCAACGCTACCGCGAGCCGCTTGAAAACTGAAGGAACCGGCCTGTGCCACTGGTTGCCGGGCTGATGTCCGTGAACAGGCGCTACATTGGGAAGCCAGGCTTTGAATGCTAAGCTCTGCGCCGCGAATACCGTTTGGAACCTGCCGGGGAAGTGTGGCTGCTCGTCATTGCATCATCAGGATCATCGGGTGTGCCGGACTGGTGCTGGTCCTGACCGTCCTGCCGGGGTGTCTGCCCTTCGCGCCGTCGGCTTCGGGAGAACGGGCGTCCGAAGGGAAGGCGTCGCCAACCCGTACCGTGACGGACAGCAGCGGCCGCCAGCTCGTGCTGCCGTCCAAACCGCAGCGCATCGTGTCGCAGACGGTGGCAACCGATGAAATCCTGCTCGCGCTGGTCGCACCGGAACGCCTTGTGGCCCTGAGTCATCTGGCCGACGATGCGCGCTACAGCTACTGCGCCGACCGCGCCCAAACCGTCGCGGGGCGGTGTGGCGGGAGCGCCGAGGCCATTCTTCAGTTGCGGCCTGATCTTATCTTTGTCGCCAGCTACAGCCGGGCGGAACTCGTGGAACTGCTGAGCGCTGGCGGGGCCCCGGTCTATCGGTTGACCAAGTTCGGCGGTCTGGCCGACATCCGAGCCAACATCCGTGCCATTGGCGAAGCGGTTGGGGAAACGGCGGCGGCCGAAGCCCTCGTGGCCGGGATGGACCGCCGCTTTGCGGCCCTTGGCGAACGGGCGCGGCAGCGTGGACGGCCGCTACGGATGCTGTCTTTTGGCGGGTCACACTTCACCGCCGGCGCGGAGACAACCTTCGATGACCTGGTACGCGCCGTCGGAGGCATCAACGTCGCCGCCGAACAGGGCATTGTCGGGTTTCGCCAGATTAGTTCCGAGCAGCTTCTGGCGTGGCGGCCCGATGTCATTGTGGTGAGCGCCGAGTCGGGCAAGGAAGATGCGGTTCGCCGGCAGTGGCTGGAAGACCCGGCCGTGGCGGCGGCCATCGGCCGGGACCTCAACCGTCTGATGGTGGTGGAAAGCCGCGCGCTGACGACCGTCTCCCAGCATCTTGCCGACGCCGCCGAGCATCTTGAAGCCCGGCTTTTCCCATCTGCGGAACGCCCCCGACAACTGTCCTGCAACCTGGCCGCACCATGAGATTCCCACTGAAACTTCGCCTCTGCTGCCTGTGGGTGCTTCTGTTTCCCGGTCTCCCCGGCCTTTCTGCGGAGGTTGCCTGGGGACAGACACCCACCGCGCCCGTCAGCGATACCGCGCCGGCGCTGGCGGGCAAGCCGACCGTTGCGCCGCCCTTTCCCATCCAGCCTCCATTTCCGTTCGCCGTGGGCGAGAAGCTGACGTACGAGTTCAGTTTTTCGCGTTTTCCGCTGTCCGGTAAGCTGGGGGAACTGGTGCTGTCAGTTGTCTCCGCCGATGAGGCCCAGTCCGCAAGAACGGCACTCGTGACCCAGATCAAGCCGGAAACCGACCTGTGTCCCCTGCCCGCCCCATTATCGGGATTGGCCTTTCACGCGCAGGCACGGACGCGCGGGTTTCTCCCGGCGCTGCTGCGGGTGGACGTGCGGAATGAATACCTTTCCGTGGTCGAATCCGCTGATCTGGGGCTGCTTTATAACCAGCGCACACTGCGCGAGCGCGAGCGCCAGCGCCTCCAGATGACCTGCCAGGCCCGCACGGACGGAAAGCGCGTGGTGCTGGAGCAGAGCGGCGAAGGGGCGGTCAACACCCGGACGCTTCCGGCCCGGGGCTGGACGACCGACCTGCAAACCTTCTGGTACGTCCTGCGTACGCATCCGCTCACACCCGGCGCGGTCATCCCGATGGTGTTGACAGAAGATGACCGCATCTATGACCTGCCGGTGGTGGTGACGCCAGAGGTGGCACGTATCCAGACCAGTGCCGGAACCTTTCGCGCCCGCAAGCTGGAACTCAAGGCTTACGAGTCCGGCTTTACCCGTTACAAGGGAAGCTTTCTGCTCTGGGTATCAGAAGATGCCGCGCGTCTGCCGGTGCGGGTACAGTTCAAGGCGCGGGGCGTGACGGTGACAGGCGAGTTGGTAGGCTATACGCTGCTCCGCCCGGAGCTGCGTCCCGAACGGCGGCGCTAGTTCCGGTGGCGCTGCCAGAATCCGGCCGGAGAAACCGAAAATCTGAATGCCTGTCCGAATTTTCGGTCAGGGAAGCCCGGTCTCCACGTGGCTTCCGACGCCGACCGACAGGCCCGCCTGCCCGCCGTACTGTCTGGGATACGTGTGTTTGCTTACTTTTTGCGGCGTTTGGTCGGCTGGGTTATCGGGGGGCGCGTTTTGGTACTCGATTTGCCTGCTTATAAGGTATAAGTAATAAGTTGTCCCTGCAAAACGTATCGCTTGGCCGGTTTCCGGCGTCAACCTTCCCTCGGCAGCCGGGGAAACCGCCATTTCTGATGTGGGGCAACCGAAATCCACAGTTTGAGGACGATTTAGATGACCACCTGTGCATCTCCTTTCACAACACGGTGGGGGCGCTGGTCCTGGTTATTTCTGCTGGTGCTGTGCCTGGGGACGTTGAACCTCAGTGCGCTGGCGCAGATTGGGACGGGGACCATTCGCGGCACCGTGACCGATGAGCAGGGTGCGGCGATTGCCGGGGCAACCGTGACGCTGACCAATCCGGCAACGGGCACGACCCGCACCCAAACCACAAACGAGGCCGGCACCTTTTCTTTCACGGGCGTTCCGGCGGCAACCTATACGCTGAAAGTCGAAGCCACAAACTTCAAAGCCTATGAACAGCCGGACATCCGCGCGCGGGTGGATGGCAGTACAACCGTGGGCGTGGTGCTGTCGGTGGGTGAGGCGACGGAAACCGTCACCGTGACGGGCAGCGGCTCCGAAGTCATCGTCAATCGCCAGGACGCCAGTATCGGCAACACGATTGCCCAGCGGCAGATTCTCGAACTGCCTCTGGCCGCGCGCAACATTGCCGGTCTGTTGAGCTTGCAGCCGGGTGTGGCCCCGGACGGCTCGGTAAGCGGGTCGCGCAGCGACCAGGGCAATATCACGCTCGATGGCGTGGACATCAACGAGCAGCAGAACAACAGTGCCTTTGCGCCTGTGCTGCGTACCTCGCCGGAATCGGTTGAGGAGTTCCGGGTCACGGTGAGCAACCCGAACGCCAACCAGGGACGGTCGTCGGGGGCGCAAATCTCCCTCGTCACCAAGAGCGGCACCAACGAGTTTCACGGCTCGGCCTTTTTCTTCCACCGTCCGACAATCGGCAACGCCGGCAACTGGTTCACCAACGCCATCGGGCAGCGGACACCACGGGTGTTGCAGAACGTCTTTGGGGGTGCGATTGGCGGGCCCATCGTCAAGGACCGGTTCTTCTTCTTTTACAACTACGAAGGACGGCGTGACCGCTCGCAGCAGTCAGTGTTGCGCGTCGTTCCCCTGCCGCACCTGGGACGGGGCGAACTGCGGTTCAATGCCGTCAATGCGGCCACCGGCGCGCCGGTCGGGATTCGGACGTTGACGGCGGCGCAGATCAGCCAGGCGTTTCCGGCACTGGCGGCCGCAGGCGGCGGTTCGGCGTTGAATCCGGCAGCGGTGGCGTACCTGGCACAGGCGGCCAGTCGCTATCCGGCAAACGACGCTGGTGCCGGGGATGGCGTCAATACTGGCGGTTTTCGTTTCAATGCGCCGACGCCATTCGACTTCAATGCCCACATTGGACGGCTCGACTGGAAGGTGGACAACGCCGGCCGGCACACGCTGTTTGCCCGCGCCAACGTGCAGTATGACGTGCAAACCCAGACCTCCTTTTTCCCCGACACTCCGGCGCAGCGTCTCTGGTCGCACCCGGTTGGCATTGCGGCCGGCCACACGTGGAACATCAGCAACCGCTGGACAAATGTCTTCCGCTATGGTCTGACCCGCTTCGCCACCAGTCAGCAGGGTGATACGGCGCAGAACTTTATCAATTTCCGGTTCGTGTTCCAGCCAACCTTCAATGCCCGGACGCTCGACCGGATCGTACCGACACACAACTTCACGAATGACACGACATACGTGTTTGGCGACCATACGTTTCAGTTCGGAGCCAATGTCCGCATCATTCGCAACCGGCGGACGGGTTTTGCGCAGGCTTTTGATTTTGGGGTCATCAACCCGATTTTCTATGCCCAGAGCCTGACGGCCCCCATCAACACCTTTGCCGTCAACAACCTGGGGCTGGCCATCCAGCCCGGCCGGGCCGTGCCGGTGCGGGATGCCGTCAATGCGCTCATCGGGCGCATCAACCAGTACACGGTGAATCTGACCTACGATCAGCAGGGGCGCCTGCTGCCGGCCGGCAGTCCTACGGAGCGGTCATTTGCCGCCGAGGAATATGACTTCTACTTCCAGGACATCTGGCGCATCCGGCCGAACCTCACGCTGACCTACGGCATCCGCTATGGGTTGAGCCGGCCCGTCTATGAGCAAAACGGTTTCCAGGCCGGCACGAACATTCCGCTGGGCGACTTCCTGCGGGGACGGGCCATTGGCGCTGCCCAGGGGCGGCCATTCAACGACCTCATCACCATCCGGCTGGCCGGTCCGGCCAATGGTGGCGATCCGCTCTACCAGTTTGCCTACAACAACTGGCAGCCACGGGTAGCCATAGCGTGGACGCCCGATTTCAAGGAAGGCTTCTGGGGTAAGCTCTTTGGCAGCCGTCAGCAATCGGTGTTTCGCGCCGGTTTTTCACTGACCAACGACTACTTCGGGCAGCAGATTGCCGTGCAGTTCGACCAGCGCAACACGCTGGGCTTTGTGCAGCAGCAGCAAACATCCTTTGCTCAGTTCCGGCTGACGAGTCCGCCTTTTGCGCCGCTCTTTACGGCGCAGGGGCAGAGCTTCCGCACCTTCCCCGGCATCAACCCGCCGGCCCAGTTGCGCTTCCCGCTGACCCAGCCGGATGACGGCCAGCAGCGGATCGAGCAGTCCATTGACCAGACGACCCGCCTGCCACGCAACTTCAGTTGGAACTTCTCTTATGGACGGGAACTTCCAGCCGGCCTGTTTGTCGAAGCCTCGTACATTGGTCGGCTGGGGCGGAATCTGCTGGCGCAGCGCGATGTCATGGCGCTCAACAACCTTGTCGATCCGCGCACCGGTGTGGACTGGTACACCGCGGCCGGTCAGCTTGAAGACCTCCGTCGCAACAGCACGCCGATTTCGCAGATTCCCAACATTCCGTACTTCAACAACATCCTCTTCCCGGGCATCCTGGCCAATCTCTTTGCCGGCTTTGGGGGCATCCAGGCCGGTATGACGAATAGCCAGGCCATCTATGCCATGCTTCAGAATCCCGGCACTTGGGGCCTGCTCGGCCCGGCTGACTGGACGACCGTTCAGCTTATCCTCAACAACAGCCCCCGGCCGGGCGGCTACCAAATTGACGGGATTTCTCCGCTGGGTGAAGACCTGTTTTTCCATCCGCAGTACGGCGCGCTCAACACGATTGGAAGTTTTGGCACGTCGGATTACCACGGGGTGGCCATCACGGTGCGCCAGCGGTACAAGAACTACCTGACGTGGGATTTCAACTACACGTTCTCGAAGTCGCTCGATGATGCTTCCGGGCTTCAGACAGCGGGCTTTTTCGGCGGTGGCGGGCTGGTGCTCAATCCGTTCCGGCAGCGCGACAACCGGGCGGTCTCGAACTTTGACCTGCGCCACGTCATCAATGCCAACTTCGTCGTGCAGCTTCCGTTCGGGCGTGGGCGCGCTTTCTTCGGGAATGCTTCGCGCATCCTGGATGCGTTCATCGGCGGCTGGCAGCTTGGCGGTATTGCCCGGTATAACTCCGGGCGGGTGGCCGGCGCGGCGACGGGCGACGGTACGGCCTATGCCACCAACTGGCAGGTGCCGAGCAATGCCGTGCGCATCCGGCAGATTTCATCTTCGCCGACGCGCGGCAACAACCCCAACCTCTTCCGCGATCCGGTCTTTGCCTCCCAGAGCTTCCGCAGCGCCAGACCCGGCGAGACCGGCGAGCGCAACATCTTCCGGTTCCCGGCCTTTGCCAACCTCGACGCCAGCCTGGCCAAGAGCTTCACCATGCCGTGGAGCGAAAACCAGTCGCTTCAGTTCCGGTGGGAGGTGTTCAACGTGACCAACTTCCAGCCGTTTGACGGGGTGCAGACGTTGGCGACGCCAACCGATCCCTTCCGCAGCCAGCCACTGCCCAACTTTGGGCGGCTCACGTCCGTGCAGAGCCAGCCCCGGTTTATGCAGTTCGTGCTGCGGTATGTGTTCTAAATCCAAAAACAATGGCCACGACTCTGTCGGGGGTGCTCTGCACCCCCATTTTTTCTCTGGTTCGATGCGTCAGGAAGACAGCCTGATTCCGGGCCACCGTGGCCGACCAGCCCTGGTTGACGTGTCCAACCGCTTGCCTATAGCTTATTTCCCAGCCATCGTAAAAAACCCTCAGTGCTGTACGCCACCGCTCACCTGACGCTATCCCGACGCCCCTGCTTTGGCGGACGTGTTTGTTATGCCTGCTCTTGGGACGTTCCTTGCCCACTACGAAATCTATGAAAAGCTCGGCGCCGGTGGGATGGGTGAGGTCTATCGGGCACGCGACACCAAGCTCAACCGGGATGTGGCGATCAAGGTGCTGCCGCCGCACCTGGCCAGCGACCAGGAAATCCGGTTGCGGTTTGAACGCGAGGCCCGCGCCATTGCACAGTTGTCGCATCCCAACGTACGCGCCATCTATGACTTTGATGTGGTAGGGGAGACGGCCTTTGCCGTCATGGAGTATCTCGAAGGGGAATCCCTGCGTGCGCGGCTGCGGTGCGGTCCGATTCCCCTGGCCGACGGCGTCCGTCTGGGTGTGTCCATTGCCGAGGGGCTGGCGGCCATCCATCAGAAAGGCATCATTCACCGCGACCTCAAGCCGGAGAACATCTTTCTGACGACCGACGGGCAGATCAAGATTCTCGATTTCGGCGTGGCCCGGGTGGTGAAGTCAACGGTCATTTCTGAAGATGAAGAAACCCGGCATGACAGCGATACCTTCAGCACCTTGCCGGGCATGGTCGTCGGCACGGTGGGGTACATGTCGCCGGAGCAGGTGCGCGGTGCGGCGCTTGACGGGCGCAGCGACATTTTCGCGCTCGGCTGTGTGCTCTTTGAAGTCTTTACCGGGCAGCGTGCCTTTCAGGGCGCAACCCCGGTGGAGGTCACGGCCTCAATCCTGCGGGATGATCCCTTTGAGCAGCTCGATAACACGAAATCGCTTCCGGCTGATCTCAGGCAGGTGCTCGTCCGGTGTTTGCAGCGCCATCCGGCACAGCGCTTCCAGAGCGCCCAGGATTTGGCTTTCGTCCTGCGAACCCTGCTACCGACAATTTCCGAAAAAACCAGGCCGGACCTGTCCACACAGCCTGCTGACAAGTCAGCGTCACCGCTGCCGACGACGCGCAAGCTGCTCCCGGCAACGGCGCTGAACCGCTCCCGGACGCTCTGGTGGATGGGTGGTACTCTGTTGTCGGTTGTGTTGCTGGGGAGCATGGTGGCGTTTCTCTGGAGCGGCCGGTCGAGGCCGCTGTTTTTGACCTATGCCTACCTGACCAACGCCGGAAGCGACACGTCGCCGGCGTGGTCGCCGGATGGGCAGAGCCTGGCTTTTGCTTCCCGGCGCGATGGACGGCAGCGCATCTGGGTCAAGCGCATCACCGGTGAGTCCGTCGAGGTGGCCATTACGGACGGCGATGACGGCCGCCCGCGCTATTCGCCTGACGGCCAGCAGATCGCCTTCATCCGCCAGATGGAGGACGGTACGGCAGCACTCTACGTCGTGTCGTCGCTGGGTGGTGAACCGCGCCGAATTGCAGGGGAAGCCGTGGATGCCGACTGGGCACCGGATGGCCGCCGGTTGTGCCTGACCCGGTGGGTGCGGGGGCAGGGCGTCACCTCGACCCTGCTGGAACAGGTGGAAAGTGACGGAAGCAACCTGCGCACCATTGCCCGATTGGAGGGCTTGCGGCTGCGCTGCCCGCGCTGGTCGCCGGATGGACAGTACATTGCGCTGGTCAAGGATGTGGTTGCCGGCAACGTCTTCTCGCCGGTGGTTCTGGTCAAGGTCTCCACCGGCGAAGCGCGCCAGCTTAACCCAAAGGAGCGTGGTGGCTATCTGTCGAGTCCGGCCTGGCTGGAAGACAGTTCGGCCGTGGTGGCCATCCAGGCCACGTCACCGGAAGCGCCGAACATCATCACCCCGGCGCGGGTGCTGGTGTTTGACGTACGGACGGAGGAGTGCCGTACCGTTGCCGCACTCCCGCACGATGCACCGGTATGTGATCTGCGGAATGGAAAGCTGGTTTATGAAGCGCGCTCGCGGCGCGGCAATCTCGTGGAGGTACGGCTTGGCACCCGCCCCAACGACATGCCCCAGATGCGGGTCCTGGCCCGGGGCACAAGCATTGACCGCCAGCCGCGCTACACACCGGACGGCAAAGGGTTGGTGTTTACGTCCAACCGCGCTGGCAACAACGACATCTGGCAGCTTGATTTCGGCAGTGGACGCCTCCGCCCGCTGACCACCCACCCGGACACCGACTGGGACCCCGCAGTGGCGCCGGATGGAGCAGCCCTGTACTGGAGCTCCAACCGCAGCGGAACATTTGAAATCTGGACGGCCGCCCCGGACGGCACGCGCGGCCGGGCGCTGACGGCGTTTGGCGCCAGCGCCCAGAACCCAACCGTATCACCTGACGGCAAAGAGGTCTTCTTCACGGTGAGCGATCATCCCCAGTATGGTCTGTGGCGCATGAAAACCGATGGCTCCGGTGGCCAGCGTCTGGTGGCCGAGATGCCCGCCCGGTGGCCGGAAGTCTCCCCTGATGGGCAGTACCTGCTCTACGTGACCACCATGAAGGAAGGCACCGGCAATGCCATCCGGGTGGTCCGCACGGCCGATGGCGAACAGGTCTTTTCCATTGAGGTCGGACTGGGCGGTTTGAGCCACGGGCGGACCCGGTGGTCCCCGGATGGAAAGCAGATCGCCTGGGTTTCAACCATCGGCACTGGCGGTATTTTCATTCAGGATTTTCGTCCCGGAACCGACACCAGCCGCACGCGCCGCCAGCTCGTTGGAGACATCTTTGGGTCGCCGCCGGAAAGTTTTGCCTTCTCACCCGATGGCCGGGCGTTGGTTGTCGCCGCCAGTGATGATGCCCCCAACCTGATGCTGTGTGTCGGGCTTCCAGACCTGACACCCTCCGGGGCACTGGGTCTGATGCGCCGATGACCGCACTCGATTGGGCTGTCATTGCCGCCTACTTTGCCTACCTCATCGTGGATGGCCTCCGCGCCGGCCGGCGTGGACAGACTTCGGACGGCTACTTTCGGGCCGACCGGAGTCTGGGTTGGTGGACGGTCGGGCTGTCGGTGATGGCCACCCAGCTTTCGGCCATCACGCTCGTGGGCGCCACCGGACAGGGCTACACCGATGGACTGCGCTTCGTACAGTTTTACTTTGCGCTTCCCATCGCCATGGTCATCCTGTGCGTCACCGCCGTACCGGGCTTTCACCGGGCCAATGTCTTCACGGCCTACGAGTTTCTGGAACGGCGCTTCGATGCGCGGACGCGCGCGCTCACCAGCCTCTTTTTTCTGCTGTCGCGGGGGTTGGCCACTTCCGTCGTCATTGCCGCGCCGGCCGTGGTGTTGTCCGTCGTACTGGGCTGGCCGGAAACCTTCACGGTGCTGGCCATGGGCGTCGTCACGACGCTCTACACCGTCCTGGGTGGCGTGCGCGCTGTGGCGTGGAACGATGTCAAACAGATGGTGGTGATTCTGGTCGGGCTGGCGGCCATGCTCGGGTTGCTGGTGGTCAAACTCCCGCCGTCGGTTTCCTTGTGGGATGGGCTGCACGTGGCGGGCGCCACGGGACGCCTCACGGCTGTGGTCTGGTCGTTGGACTGGCGCGAGAAGTACACCGTCTGGTCAGGGCTGCTGGCCTCGCTGTTTCTGTTTCTGTCCTACTTTGGCTGTGACCAAAGCCAGGTGCAGCGGTATCTGGCCGCCACTTCGGTGGATGCCGCGCGCCGGTCGCTGCTGCTCAATGCCTTTGTGAAAATCCCTCTCCAGGCAGCCGTGCTGCTGATTGGAGTGCTGATGTTCGTTTTTTACGTCTTTGCGCCGGCGCCGCCGCTGGTGTTTGCCGGAAAGGCGGAGCTGACAGATGAAACGGCACGCCAGACCTATGCCCAGCTTGCGGCCGACTATGCTGTGGCGACCGATGAACGGCGGCAGGCGGCCCTTCGCTACGTGGCTGCCCGGCGGGAACATGCGGCGGCGGCAGCCTCTGCCGAAACAGCTTTTCTGGAAGCACAGGCGCGGTGCGACGCCCTGCACCGGGCGGCTACGAAGCTGCTGTCCGGGACGACCGGACGCCCCTACGACGACACCAACCACATCTTTCCCACCTTTGTTCTGTCCCAGCTTCCGACGGGGCTGGTAGGGTTGATGCTGGCGGCCATCTTTGCCGCGGCGATGTCCACAAGCGCCGGGGAACTCAACGCGCTGGCGACGACGACGGCGCTGGATATGTACCACCGGTGGTGGGCGCCGGAGGCATCGGAAGTCGAACTGGTCAGGTTTGGCCGGCTGGCAACAGTGTTCTGGGGCGGCTGGGCCTGTGTCGGCGCGCTCTATGCGACGCATCTCGGCTCGCTCATCGAGGTTGTCAACCGCTTTGGCTCGTGGTTTTACGGGGCCCTGCTGGGCGTTTTTGTGCTGGCCGTGGCTGACCCACGGGCCGATGGACAGGGTGCTATCAGCGGGCTTTTGCTGGGGATGGGCGTCGTCTGGGTGTTGGCGGCAACCGATCTGGTCGCTTTTCTCTGGCTCAACGCCGTGGGCTGTCTGGTAACGTGCGTCGTTGGCGTCATCGTCAGCCGCATCCGCTGGTCTGGCCGGCGGGAGAAGCAGTAGCCGGGAGAAACCATGTCAGGTTTTCAGAAAACCATACCGGCTCGCCGGTTGGTTGCTTGTCCGTGGGTTGGCATCCGACATTCCCGTGACTGGGGATTGGAACGGGGATGGTGTGGAAACAGTAGGGATTTTCCGTCAGGGGCAGTTCTTTCTCAGAAACAGCAACACCCCCGGCTTTGCCGATGTGCCGGTGGTGGTCATCGCCGGAACGCAGCCCGGAGACCTGCCTCTGGCGGGCGACTGGGACGGCGACGGACGCGATACGCCAGGTGTTTTCCGGGCAACGGCGCAGAGCGCCCAGTTCTTTTTGAGCAGTGCCAATGCTTCGGGTCCGCTGCCGACGCCAATCAACTACGGGCTGGTCAGTGACCGCCCGGTGGTTGGCAAGTGGCGGTGAGGGGTGTGGAAATGGAGCCTGGAGCTGGCTGGACATCCGCCCCGGCCCGAAGGCCGAGGCTTGCCGCGCAACTGGCCAGAGGTGCCGCCTCTTTCAGGATGCGCCGGCGCAGGAGCTAGTAAAGGCCGCTATCCGTGACAACATCGGCCTTGCGTCCGAGCAACTGCCCGAGTTCAAAGGACAGTGCCACCTGGTCAAGCAGGCTCCGGCCGGGTTCAAATTCAACCAGGAAATCAACATCACTGTCCGGCCGGTCTTCACCGCGCACGGCAGACCCGAACACCCGCACGTTGTGCGCTCCATATTTGGCGCAAAGGCGCAGAATATCTTTCCCACTTCTCTCATGACTACAGGCGCAAGGCCACTTGCGGAAGCCTTTTTATGTGGCTGCTTGTGTAAATGCCAAATCTTACTTCATCAAAGAAGAAAGCAAGCTGTCACTAATAAAGTTAAGAACTACTGGAAGGAAATCCACAAGCTGAGTTTGTAACTCGCTCAGGGCTGTTTTCAAGGGAGTGTAATGCGAAGTACATCAGGTTTGTACTACTGAACTTGGCTAATGCCGTAGGTGAGATACAATTGCGGCAACGATTGCTTTGACTGTCGTGATAGATTAATCTTTATCTAAAGAAGCTAAGTTTTTTTGTGCGCATGCGTTCTTGTTCTTTCCTGAGTTGTTCTTCTGTATAGTAAACTGTTTTTTCTCCTCTTACTGCATAGTCTATAAGTGCAAGGATAATTATGAAAAGTGCTCCTATTACTCCTCCGGCAAGAAAAAATAAAGTGAAGCAAATAGTAAAAAGGACGACATCGCGCGAGTTCCATTGTTTAGGTTTTTTCAGTTGTGCTTCTGTCGGAGTTCGGAAGACAATTTGCCATCCTGAACTTACCAACTCCCTAATGCGCTGATCAAGTAAGGGTGATATGAAGCCTGTGACTTGGGCTACGCTGACAGTCATAGGAAGCGATTGTGCGTTCCGTAAGTCTCTGCCGCAAAACCGGCAGACAATGGCTTCGGCTTTGATGGTTTCCGCACAATATGGACATTTCCTTACGGCTTCATTTTCCTCTGCCTTGTGTGCTGGTTGTAATGGAGTCTCAAATTGCTGCGGAGGAGTAGGATAGGGATCAACCTGAATATCAGTTGCCGGAGATACTGGAGGCTTCAGTCTGGCCAAGCTGTTTTGTGCAATTTCGTTGTCGGGATTGATGGATAGCACATGCTCCAAAATCTTCCGTCTTTCCTCATCTGAGCCAACAACAGTGGTCATCCATAACCAGGCTGTTTCGTTTTGGGGATCGGTTTGCAGTACCTGATTGAGCAGTTGCCCGCCGGTGTTTTTGTCACCGGCTTTGATAGCCGCAATGGCCTGTTCGAGAGTGTCTGACATTGGGCAACCTCCTTCCCAGTTCGATGTTGCCATCAAACTCCCGATGACACGTTTTTTGTAAGTAAGACCGTCCTGTTTGCCTTTAGCCACCTTCCCGGCTATGAAGCCCGGTTCTTCCAATCAGCAGGCGTGCACGGAAGACCGGACGCCCGCTGCTTCTGGAGGAAGGCGCTTCAGCCGCCTTCGATACCCAAAAGCGAAGGTTCAACCAATACTGTGAGCGAAACAGCGTTTATTGTCTTTTGCTTGTTATTCTGGTGTCAAGAGCGGATTTTGCTCAGGCGTCGTTGCGTGCCGTTGTTGACAAAAGCCAACCCGGCAACCAGAGGTCAGCCGTGCCTGTCCGGGCGTGGCGGGAGTCCGTTCGGCTGCCAGCCGTCAGTTGGATTGATTCCTGGATTGATTCGCTGTGATGGCTACTGGTTGACGAAGCGGTACTTGATATCCATGGTCGTCGTGACGGGCTGCCCGTTTTCCTGAGCCGGGGTGAACCGGATGCTCCGCGCGGCGCGCATGGCTTCCTCATCAAGACCACTGCCCAGCCCGGAAACCAGCTCGACGTTGCCAGTCCGCCCATCAGCGCGAAACTCAACTGACCCACGATGCGTCGGTGACATTCTGCCAGTCATCCCGCTTGCCACTCACACGTCATCTCCTGGCTCTGCCTGTGCTGTATTGTCGCCCGCCAGCTCACGTTCAAGCTGGTCGAGTGGCGGCAGGAGAGCCACGATGACCCGCTTGAGTTGGGGAACCTCTTTTTCAACCAAAGTCCAAACCCGTTCCAGGTCCACTCTCTCGTACTGGTGAATCAGTACATCACGCAGTCCCGCCAGCGCGCGCCAGGAAATCTCCGGGTGGGCTACCCGATAGGTCTCGTCCAACCGCTTTACTGCCTCACCGATGACCTCAAAGTTACGGAGCACTGCATCCTGAACCATGTCGTCAGCGAGAAAGCGTGTCTTGCCTTTGACATACTCCCCTGCCTAAAGGCAGGGGATTCTTGTTCTTGGTTCTGCGAGCGCACTTACTTCATCAGGTTGCCCCTCTAAAGCAGCGGTGCATCTCTCCCCAAGCGTTCCCTCTTTCGAGGCAGTTCCCTTTTGCCCAAAGGTACTGTTTTGCCACTCCATTCCCAAGATGCTTAGTCCCTTCTTGAGGATGTTCAAAGCCGCATTCTGGTCTCTGTCTGATTCAAATCCACATTTAGGACAACTATGGGTTCTGGTGGATAGGGTTTTTACTACCCTATGCCCACAGTTACTACAGTCCTGTGTGGTGTACTGCGGCGGTACGCTGACGACTGCCTTGTCCCACACCTTGCCGTAGTAGTCCAGCCACTGGGTGAATTGAGACCAGCCAGCATCATGAATGGATTTGGCAAGATGATGATTTTTGACCAGGTTCTTCACCTGCAAGTCTTCATACGCCACGACATCGTGAGATGCCACCACGCACCGTGCCTGCTTAATTGCCCAGTCTTTACGCTGGCGTTGGACTTTCAGATGCACTTTGCCTAGTCGCTTTCTTTGCTTGTGGTAGTTCTTAGATTGGGATTTTGCCCTCTTCTTGAACTTCCGACTTAATCTGCGCTGGTGTTGCTTTAACCTCCTTTCACTACGCCTCAAAAACTTAGGACACTCTACAGGGTTGCCGTTCTGGTCGGTGTAGAAAGCCTTCAAGCCCAAGTCAATGCCAATAACATTGCCTGTGTATGCTCCCCGCTCTTTGCGCTCCACATCCAAGCAGAACTGGGCATAGTATCCATCTGCCCTGCGTATCACCCGCACCCGATTGATTTTGGATTCAAGAATCAACCGTCTTGCTTCACCATTGCAGTACAGAGCAAACGAGCCAGCATTGAAGCCATCGGTGAACGAGATAGTCATCCCATCCCCTGACAGCTTCCAGCCAGATACCTTGTATTCCACAGAACGGCAATGCTTCTTGAACTTGGGATACCCTTTCTTGACCGCCTTGTTTCTGCAGTTGGTATGGAACCGGGAAATGGAAGCCCAAGCTCGCTCTGCACTTGCCTGCCTTGCCGCTGAGTTTAACTTCCTGGCAAAGTCAAACTCTTTGGCTAAGCCTTTGCAGTGGGCATAGAGAACAGCTTTGTTGACGCTCTTGTTGTCCATCCAGTACCGCACACATTTGTTTCTGACAAACTGTGCGGTACGGATGGCTTCATCCAGAGCCTGATACTGCTCTGCTGTCCCGTTGAGTAGCTTGGCTTCCATGACTCTCATACTGCTATTTTATCACAGGTTTGGCTTGATAAAACAGCGTGCGCCTTATATCCCTGCCCTAAAGTGCAGGGCTTTACGGCGTTTTTTCGGTAAACCGCTCAATCTTCCCGATGCACTCCAGGATATGCGCCAGGTACACTCTGGGGTCTTTGCTCACAATGGACGCGCCTCCTTGAGGATGCGTCGGCGCAGGAGCCAGTAAAGGCCGCTATCCGTGACAACATCGGCCTTGCGTCCGAGCAACTGCCCGAGTTCAAGGGCCAGTGCTATCTGGTCGAGCAGACTCCGGCCGGGTTCAAAGTCAACCAGGAAGTCAACGTCACTGTCCGGCCGGTCTTCACCACGCACAGCAGACCCAAACACCCGCACGTTGTGCGCTCCATATTTGGCACAAAGGCGCAGGATGTCTTCCCGTTTTTCCTGCAGCAACGCGCGTAAGGTCATCGCCCAACCCTCTTCACCCGCGCCACGCATCCGAGCGGTGGACAGATCATCGGGGCCCGGCCAAGCCCTGTGGTGGCTACTGGTTGACGAAGCGGTACTTGATGTCCATGGTCGTCGTGACGGGCTGCCCGTTTTCCTGAGCCGGGGTGAACCGGATGCTCCGCGCGGCGCGCATGGCTTCCTCATCAAGACCACTGCCCAACCCGGAAACCAGCTCGACGTTGCCAATCCGCCCGTCAGCGCGAAACTCAACCCGTACCACCACCACGCCCGTGACGTTCCGCATGGCGGCTTCCCGCGTGTAGCGCGGTTTGTCCTGTGACAACAGCACAACACCCGTACGATTGCCCGCCCCGGCCGATGGCTCCGACGGTTCAGTACGGGACGGCGCAGTACGTGAAGGTTCGGTACGGGAAGGTTGACGCTCCGGTGCCGGTTCCATCCGTGACGCCGCCGGCCGGGATCGGGTTTGCGGAACGTCGGCCTGTGACCCGTTGGCCGCCTGAACCGGCGGCGGTCCATCCGCAGGCGCAGAAGGCGGCGTCGTGGCCGGTGGCGTCGGCTCCGTCCGTACCGGACGCGCCAGATCACTTTCAATCCGCTGGACGGCCGCCGCCGCCAGCGGCCGCAGGTCGGGGTCGTCACCTGTCGTCAGCGCGCGTAGCGCCGGCAGCGCCGGAGCTGCATAGCCGCCCAGTCGTCCCAGCGCGGTGACGGCCGCCTGGCGGACATCACGGCTCTGGTCAGTCGTCAGGCGTACCAGGGGCGTCACGCCGGAAAGTGCGGATGCTCCAAGCGCACCAAGGGCCAGCGCCGCCGCCCGCCGCAGTTCGGCGTCGCTGCTGCGCGTGGCTTCGATGAGGGCTGCGGCCGGTTCGGCCTGCGACGGTTTCAGCAAACCCAGAACGGCCGCTGCCGTGACGCGGTTGGGTTCATCCACATCCCGAACCATGGCCGTCAGGGTCGGAACGGCGGCCAGCCCCGGCGAACCGATGAAAGCCAGCGTCCACATCGCCTGTTCCGCCACACGCGGGTCCTCGTCCCGCAGCGCCTTGACGAGTTCGGCTGCCGCTGGCGCGGCGGCCGGCCCCAGCTTCCGCAGGGTGAGCGCGGCACGCAGCCGGGTTTCCACATCGGCATCCGAAAGCTGTGCCGCCAGTTGCGGCACCGTCAGCCGGTTGCCCGCCGTGTTCCCCGGCGGGGACTGCCCCTGGACGGATGCGCCGGCCAGCATCAGCCAGCCAGCCAGCGTCAGGGCCATAAGACACAACATGGAACTGGAACCGTGCCGGAACTTCACGACCGACATTGCATCCTGGCCCCCGGTGTCACGAGAAAGCCGCCATGAAGGTCTTGAGTGCCTGTGGGTCATTGGACTTGATGCGTCCGGTGAAAAAATCGCCGGCGCCGGGCTGGTATTCGCCGCGCCACATCTGCAGGAACAGGTCAGATGATGTTTTCAACACCACATCGGCCTGATCCGTCACCTTGCCCCTGGTCACGCGGCAAGCCCTGGCATCCAGCGTCACCGTCCATTTCTCGTCATCCAGCGAGAAGTAAAACGTCGTCGGTTTGGTGTAGGCCCCGGGGCGGTATTTCTTCTCAAGGTTGCTGAAAATGGCCGCAATCGGCGAGCTGGGTTTGTCCGGCATGACGCCCTCCCTTGGCATGCATCACCCGCCAATGCAGGACATCGTGCGGCTCGGCGGGATGAAATCGGGTTCGTTGATGCGGTGCCCGGCTTCTTTTTGGGCAACCGCCGTCAGGATGCGCTCAGCCAGTTCCCGCTGCCCGGCCCCGGCCCGCAGCGCATCGCGTAAATCATACTCAACGACCGAAAAAAGGCATGTCCGAAGTTTGCCGTCGGCGGTCAGCCGCAGGCGACTGCACGCGCCACAGAACGGCTCGGTGACAGGGGCAATGATGCCGATTTCACCCGGCGCACCATCGGCGAAACGGTACCGCCGGGCCGTTTCGCTGGGTGACTGTCCGGCGATGGGGATGAGCGGATAGCGCGCCTGAATGCGGTCGCGGACTTCCCGGCCGGGCACGACCAGCGTCGGTTGCCACTCGCCCGGCCCATCGAGCGGCATGTACTCGATGAACCGCAGGCTCACATCCCAGGCGCGGGCAAAGTCGGCAAAGTCTTCGATTTCGCCATCGTTGACGCCACGCATGAGCACGCAGTTGACGCGCACCGGTGTGAGCCGGTAGCGATGCGCCAGCTCGATGGCGCGCAGCACACGGTCCAGCGCCCTGACGCGCGTCAGGCGGTGAAAGGTTTCTTCGCGCAGCGAATCCAGGCTGATGGTGATGCGTTGCAGTCCGGCTTCGGCCAAGGCGGCCGCATACTGCTCGAACCGGTAGCCGTTGGTCGTCAGCGCCAGGTCTTTCACCCCCGGTAACTGGCGCAGGGCGCGCGTCAGCGCCACAACGTCGTCACGCAGCAGCGCCTCGCCTCCGGTGAGACGGATTTTCTCGATCCCCAATCCGACGAACACCCGCGCCAGCGCCAGAATTTCATCCAGGGTGAGCAGTTCTCCGGCGGCTTTCCACGTCACGCCTTCGTCCGGCATGCAGTAGGTACAGCGAAAGTTGCACCGGTCCGTGATTGAAATGCGCAGGTCGCGGATGACGCGCCCGTGGGCATCGCGGAGCAGTGGGTGCAGGTGGACGGTCCGGGGATGGGCGTAGGTCATAGAGGGTAATCCGGCGGCAAAGCCCCGTGGCCGGAAGCCTAGCGGTTTCCCGGCCCGCAGGAAATGATGCCTGCCGTCACCGGCCCATTACCCGTCATCGCGGTAGATGCCGACAAAAAGCCGTCCGTCCGGGTCAATGCTGGCGCGATGCATGCCCGGTGAATTGAAGGGCAGGGCGATGTTGCCCTGCCGGTCAAGGGCAATCGCACCGCCAATGCCGCCCATGGTGACGAGCTTGCGCAGGATGACTTCTTCGGCGGCTTCCTTCAGGGACAAGCCCTTGTAGGCCATCAGGGCGGCAATGTCGTAGGCCACAACCGACCGGATGAAATACTCGCCATGCCCGGTGCAGGAAACGGCGCAGGTCGCGTTGTCGGCATAGGTGCCGGCGCCGATGATGGGCGCGTCCCCGACCCGCCCAAAGCGCTTGTTGCTCATCCCGCCGGTTGAAGTTCCGGCCGCGAGGTTGCCCTGGGCATCGAGCGCCACGGCGCCAACTGTCCCGAACTTGGCTGCTGCCGCCGGTTCAGATGGAAACTGCCGGGCGACTTTCTTGCGCCTGGCTTCCTCGGCCTTGATTTTTTCAAGTTCGCGCCGACCTTCTTCCGTCCCGAAGTACTTTGGCGAAACGAGTGTCAGTCCGCGCTCGGCGGCAAAGGCTTCGGCACCGCTCCCGACCATCAGCACGTGCGGGGAGTGCTCCATCACGGCCCGCGCCGCACGAATGGGGTTTTTGATGCGTTTGACGCCGGCCACGGCCCCGGCCGCCCGGTTGGCCCCGTTCATAATCGAGGCGTCGAGTTCACACGTGCCGGCGCTGGTGAACACGGCCCCCTTGCCGGCGTTGAAGATGCCGGAATCCTCGAGCAGGACGATGGCCGTCACCACAGCATCCAGTGCCGTACCACCGCGCTTCAGGACCTGGTGGCCGGCCGTGACGGTTTCGGTCAGTTTCAGCCGGTACTGCGCTTCGCGTTCCGGCGTCATGGAACCTTTCTCGATGACGCCAGCTCCGCCGTGGATGGCAAAAGCGATCGGTTGTGATGGAGCGCCGCGGACGATTGCCGCCGCCGTTGTGGCAAGAGCCGTGGACAAAAACGCACGGCGTGACCAGATGTGGTTCATAGGGCTTGAACAGTTTGCAAGATCGTTGGTCAAGGTTGCGTAGCCTTATATGACTTGGGCCGGTCTCGCAAGCGCATTCCAGCGTCTGCCCGGACTGGCTGTCCCGAACGCAGAAACATTGACCCTTCCGGCATCCATCCCTAATGTATAGCCAGCCGGAGCACTTGCCCTCACACCTGTTCCGGCGCGACGATAAACGTCCCCGCCCGATGCTTATGGCTCACCATTGTCGCTTCGATTTTCCGCCCGAAAAGTGCTTCGATATGGGGTGCGAGCACTTTTACACCCAGGTGCAGGTACGGTTCGAGACCATATCCGAGCTGCTGCTGCACGTCCCTGTCACCGATCCCGTCCTGCACAGCAGGCTGAGTCAGGAACTTGAAAGCTGTCTGCGCCTGCTCCGGGACTTCCATGTGATGTTTCCAGAGTGCAGTGCCTCGGATTGCCTGACGCACGTTCCGAAACGGGCCGAAACCTCTGTGCCGGCGGGTATGTAGTCAGCTCCTGCACGCCACCGGACGCGGGGAAAGACCTCTGGAGTGATGCAAAAAACCATGACGAGCGTAACGATTGTTTACCACAGTGGCTACGGCCACACGGCTGCGCAGGCGGCCGCTGTTCTCGAAGGCGTCCAAAGTGTGCCGGGGGTTTCGGCGCAGCTTATCCGTGTCGAGGACGTTGAAAACCACTGGGAAACCCTGGATAGGTCGGATGCCATTGTGTTTGGCTCGCCAACCTACATGGGGAGCGTGTCGGGGCCATTCAAAACCTTTATGGATGCCACGTCGCGCCGCTGGCTTCAGCAGGCGTGGAAAGACAAAATTGCCGCCGGGTTTACCAACTCCGGCAGCCTGAGTGGTGACAAACTCAATACGCTCGTGCAGTTGGCCATTTTTGCCGCCCAGCACGGCATGCTGTGGGTTGGACAGGCAGAACTGCCAGCCGGACGCGCTGACGACGCCATCAACCGGATTGGAAGCATGCTTGGCGCGGCCGCCCAATCCGATCACGGCAGCACGGGGCCGTCCGAAGGCGACCTGGCTACGGCAGAACGATTTGGTGCGCGCGTGGCCAAGGCTGCCCAACGCTGGCAACGCGGCGCTACCACCTGAACTGCGGACTGCACTAACCTACTTATTCCTGCCCCCCTGGATGTCCTGGCTGAACAAGCCTGTGTCACTGTGAGGAGCACTCTTTCGATGACTGAATCCCGACGCACATTTCTGAAGGCAACCGCCCTGACGACCGCTGGCTTTGCCCTGGGAAGCACCTTTGAGGCACTGGCTTCTGCGGTGGACGACGACAAGCTCGCTGCCGCCAGCCGTCTGACCGATGCTGAAGGGCAGTTTGTGCTGCCGCCGCTTCCGTACGAGTACAAGGCCCTGGAGCCGGTCATTGATGAAGCGACGGTACGCCTGCACCACGACGTACATCACAAGGCGTATGTTGATGGCGCGAACAAGGCGCTGAAGCAGCTTGCCGCCGCCCGTGCCGAAGGGAACTTCGATCTCGTCAAGCACTGGTCGCGCGAACTGGCCTTTCACGGTTCGGGGCACGTCCTGCACACGCTCTACTGGACGAGCCTGACGCCTGCCACGGGCAGCGAACCCAAAGGTGAGCTGAGCCGCGCCATTGACCGGGATTTTGGCGACCTGGCCAAGCTCAAAGCCCATCTGACCAAGGCGACGGTGGCCGTTGAGGCATCAGGCTGGGGTGTGCTGGCCTACAACGTGCTCGACCGGCGGCTGATGGTGTTGCAGGTGGAGAAGCACCAGGACCTGACCGTGTGGGGAGCAGTTCCGCTGCTGGTCATTGATGTCTGGGAGCACGCCTACTATTTGAAGTATCAGAGCCGCCGCGCCGAGTATGTTGCCGCTGTGTGGGATGCGCTCGACTGGACGGC
Organism: Chloracidobacterium sp. N; assembly: GCF_018304765.1. NCBI lineage: Bacteria > Pseudomonadati > Acidobacteriota > Blastocatellia > Chloracidobacteriales > Chloracidobacteriaceae > Chloracidobacterium > Candidatus Chloracidobacterium aggregatum. Next base: position 377,298 of record NZ_CP072643.1, on the reverse strand, counting down.
TGCCGGTCTTCGCTTCGAGGCGGCCCGGAAGGCCGCCTGAATGTGTGCATCGAACGGCGGCCATCGTCTCAGCGGCGGGGATGGTCGATCTTGTCGAGCGCGCCGCCAAATGCGAACTGCCGGACGGTTTCTCCCTGGAAAAACCGGTGCGGGAAGCCCAGCTCGATGGCACTGGCTTCAGTCAGCCGCGCCAGGTGTTCTTCGCTGAGGCTGAAATCCAGACAGGCAAGGTTGTCCTTGAGCTGGGGAAGCGTCCGCGCGCCCAGAATCGGAATGATGGGCTGGGGACGCTGACGCAACCAGTTCAGGGCCACCTGCGCCGGTGAGCGCCCGATGTCCTCGGCAATCGTCATGACGAGTTGCGCCAGTTCCCGGTCGCGCTCCTTGGTGGTTTTGAGGCGTCCGGGGAGGGCATCACCTTCCTTGAGGTTGTTGTATTTGCCCGTCAGGACCCCGCCGCCGAGCGGACTCCAGGCCGTGATGCCAATGTTGAAGTGCGCGGCCATCGGCAGCAGTTCGCGTTCAGGGGTTCGTTCGCGCAGGGAGTATTCGATCTGAAGGCCGACAAAGGGCGTCCAGCCCCGAAGCTGAGCGAGGGTGTTGGCGGAAGCCACAATCCAGGCCGGGGTGTCGGAGATGCCGGCATAGAGCACCTTGCCCTGGCGCACGAGGTCGTCAAAGCCCCGCATGACTTCTTCAATGGGCGTGGTGAAGTCCCAGACGTGCAGCCAGAGCAGGTCAATGTACTCCGTCTGGAGACGGCGCAGGCTGGCTTCGACCGCCTGCATCATATTCTTGCGGTGGTTGCCGGAGGCATTGACTTCACCACAGCCGCTCGTGTCAAGGCTGTACTTGGTCGCAATGACCCACCGTTCGCGTTCGCCCCGGATGAACTCTCCGATGAACGTCTCACTTTCGCCTTTGGTGTAGAAGTTTGCTGTGTCAATGAAGTTTCCACCGGCTTCCGCATAGGCTTCAAGCATCGCGCGGCTTTCGTCCTTCGAGGCTCCGGTTCCCCAGGCTTCGCCGAAGGTCATCGCCCCCAGGCAGAGTTCGGAAACCCGCAGTCCGCTGGCGCCAAGCAGTTTGTATCGCATCATGGGCTTTTCCTCAGTTCAGAGACATCGGCCGCGCCCGACCGTGGACGCCGGGCGTGCCGTCCCTGCTTCATAGACCAAACCGGGCAGGCATGAAATGACCTTTCGCTGAAAAACGGCCCGGCCAAAGGGGCGTTACGTTATAGACTCATGACAGAAACCCGATCCGTTACGGCGCTGCCCTCTGCGGCCCCGTCCGGGTGGACTGTCTTCAAAGGAGATGCCCTCATGCCTGCTGATTACACGGTTCGTAAGGTTTTGGTTGCCACGGATGGCTCCCCGGCGAGCTTTGCCGCCATTTCCGACCTGGTTCACGCCGGATTGCCGCCGGAGGGCGAGGCCGTTGTCCTTTCCATTGCCGACCGGGTGCCGCTGTTTCCACCACGGACCCCGGAGGAAATCCTGTATCTCGAAGACGCCCGTCTGGCCGTGCCGCGCCACTGGGCGCGCAGCGCCGCGGACATTCTCCGCCGCCGCTTTCCGCAGTGGGTCGTGCGCGAGGAAACCCGCGCCGGCGCGCCGGCGCGGGAGATTCTCAACTTTGCCGATGAATGGTCGCCGGATTTGATTGTGCTGGGTTCCCACGGACGCTCGACCCTGGGGCGGCTGTTTTTCGGAAGTGTGTCGCGCAAGGTCATGCTGGAGGCACGCTCGGCCGTACGGATTGGCCGCCGGCTGGAACGTCCTGACAGTGAGCCGCTGCGCATTCTGGTGGGGGTGGATGAAACTCCGGCTTCCGAAGTGGTCGTGGCGGCGCTGTCCGCGCGCCATTTTCCACCCCAGACCCAGGTCAAGCTGGTGACGGCGACCGGCGTCTTTGAGTATTTCAGCAGCGATATTCTGGGGAGCAGCGTGGCCGTGGTGCCGTCCGACACAATTGATGAGTTGCGTCGCACGGCGGCCGAGGCGGCCACTGCGGTACAGGAAAAACTGCTGGCGGCCTATCCCGATTGGAAAGTGACCCTGTCGCGGGAAGTCATCGAGGGCGATCCCAAGAGTGTTTTACTGGACATCGCCGAGAAGTGGCCCGCCGATGCGGTGGTCCTCGGCACGCGCGACCTTTCCGGGGCAGAGCGGTTTTTCATCGGGAGTGTGTCGTCGGCCATCGTCGCCCATGCGCCATGTACGGTCGAAGTCATCCGCCGCCGGGATGAAGCGGACGGCTCAACGCCTTCCTGAGCGGAAGCGTTGGACATGGCTGGAAAAGGCCGCTCGTCGCCGATACAAGGGGTTGTCAGTCCGCGCCGGTTTCGCGCATCATAGGGCAACCCCCATGCTCCAGGTGTGCATGGCCCTGGTTTCCTGGCGGGGTCGCGCCGTCTGGGCTTGTACGGAAGGAGAGTGCGAGCTTGATCATTGCGCAACGGAAAGTCCTCCTGCTCAATGCCTCGTATGAACCGCTCGGTCTGGTCTCGGTGCCACGCGCTCTGCGTATGGTCTGGCAGCGGACGGCCGAGGTCCTCGAAAAGGATGGCGACCGGGTTTTGCGAACGGTGCGGTTTACGTTCGCCTGTCCCTCGGTGGTGCGGTTACACGAGTACGTCAACGTCCGCAAGCGGCGGCGCTCATCGGGTGGGTTGCGGACGAAGATTCTCATCCGTGACCGGTACCGGTGCCAATACTGCAACAAGCGGGGCACGGCCGCTGACCTGACGCTGGACCACATCGTACCCCGGTCACGGGGTGGACAGTCAGTGGCTGAAAACCTTTGCGCCTGCTGCCACGACTGCAACCAGCGCAAGGGCGACCGGACCCCGGATGAGGCCCGCATGCCACTGCTGTCGAATCCGGCCGCCCTGTGGCATGACCTTGACCTGACGGCGCTGCATCACGCCGCGGCCTCCCGTCCGGAGTGGCGTAAGTATCTCTATCTTGACGATGCGGCGGCTGCCTGACAGCGCGCGTCGGACGTATCCGATGCGCGCTGTTTCGTTTTTGCCCATTCGTTGGTGAGGGTTCAACGTGTTGGTACGCACCGGTTCCCGTCTGATATGGCGGGCAAGTCTCGGCTTGGTCTGTTTCAGCCTGTGGAGTGTAACCGGCGGGCTGTGGGGCGGACTGCCGGTATCGGCGCTGGCGCAGTCCGGTGCGGCCACAGCCGGGGCGGAAACGCCGGCGGAGGAGCGTCCGGCACGCCAGACGGCTGCCATGATGCGCCGCCTGCAGCGTCGGCTGGCGGCTTTCAAAGGCAAGGTCTTCTGCTTCGCCAAAAATCTCGATACCGGTGAAACCTTCGGTTACAACCCGGATGCCAGGGTGCGGACGGCAAGCACCATCAAGGTGCCCATCATGGTGGAAGTCTTCGCCCAGGTGGCCGAAGGCAGGCTGCGTTGGGATGACAAGCTGACCGTCGTCCGGCGGCATGAGTATGAAGACGGCGGCGTGCTGTTTGAGCTGACGCCGGGCACCCAGATCACCGTCCGTGATGCCGTGCGGCTGATGATTGTCGTCAGTGACAACATCGCCACCAACATCCTGCTTGACCGGATCACCACGGATGCGGTCAATGACCGCCTGGCAAAGATGGGTTTCGAGCACATCCGTTCCCTGCGCAAGATCGCCGGTGGCGGTGAAAGCACCTTCCGCGAGAGCAACCTCGAAGAAAACAAAAAGTACGGCATCGGCGTCGCGACCCCGCGCGAGATGGTCCGGCTGCTGGAAGGTCTGGAGCGCGGGACGATGGTCAGCCCGGAGGCGTCACGGGAAATGCTGGCCATTATGAAACGCCAGCAGTATCGGGAGGGCATCGGCCGGCGCCTGCGTGGTGTTGAAGTTGCCAACAAGCCGGGCGCGCTGGACCATCTGCGCAGCGACATCGGCATCGTCTATACGAAACACGGACGCATTGCCATGGCCATTACGGTTGAGGACATCCCGGTCGTGGACTATTGCAGCGAAGCCGAAGGCCACCTGCTCATTGCCGACATCGTTGACCTGCTGCTGGAAGGTCTGGCCGCGCCGGCTTCGCCTGCAGAACGGCGCGCCGAGCGCAAACCGCCCTCCCGCTGATGCCTGCTGCTGAGTCAGCCCACAACACGCCGTCTATTCTTGCCCTGAGTCCGAAGGTGGCAGCGTCTGCCAGCCAAGGAAAAAATAGCGTGGCCGGCTTTGCCGTCCTATAATGGAGGCGTTACCAGGTTCAAGACAGCCCACTGGAGGGGACGCGGAACACAACGCCTGCACAGCCAGGAATTTCCGGTCTTCAAGCGGTGCGGATGTCAACTCAGGAGCTTTTTCGTCAACAATGAAACTTGACTTTACTGTACGGCACTTCACCCTGACGCCTGCCATCAAGAAGTTTGCCCGCGAGCAAACCAAGAAAGTTGCCAAACTGCTCGATGACCGGGACCATATCCGCCTGCATCTCACGATGGCCATCGAGAAACACCGTAACCTGGCGGAACTCGTGCTGACCATGGGCGAGCAGGTCCTGACTGGCAAGGCCACGACCGACGACATGTACCAATCCATCACCCAGGCGACGGAAAAGCTGGCCCGCCAGGTCAACAAGCTCAAGGAAAAGGTCGAGACCAAACGGAAGACCCGTGCCAGCGTCAAGGAAGTCACGGCAGCCGCTGAAGCGGCCCGTTCGGAAGCCGAGGTCACGGCAGACGAAGCTGCGCCAGAGGCCACGAAAAAACCACGCATCATTCCGACGCGCCGCTATGCCATCAAACCCATGACGCCGGATGACGCAGCGGCCAGTCTGTCGCCGAAGGACCAGTTCGTTGTTTTCCGCAACATGGTCACCGATCGCGTTGGTGTGCTCTACCGTCGCCCGGATGGCAATTTCGGCCTCATTGAACCGTAAGACCTGCGCCTGAAAGCGTGTCCGGCCGGACGCAAAGCTCCCAGCTCCGTGTTGCACTTGGAAAAGCTGCGCGCAGGAAAAAAGCCCGACGTGGCTGTGCCACGTCGGGCGACATCCGGCCTCTCACCTCCGGCCCATCAACTGTGGCTCTGGTCAGAGGGTGGCGGGCTTGGAATCTGGTTTCCTGAGTCCCGATGATCGCAACAGATCGCGCAGGTACAGCTCGCAGACCGGTTCCTGCCGGAAATGCGAACCCAGAAGCTGGCGCAGCCGCTGGATGGCTTCGTAGCGTCCGATGCCGGTGCTCGCTTCGTAGCGTTCCCAGAAGTCTTCCCACCAGTCTGTTGGCTGCACCTTGGCGCCCTCGTACTCCGTGACCCGTCCGGTCTTGCCGCCGGTCACAAGGCTGCCGGCATCTTCGCTCTGGACGTAGATGCGCTCGATGTTGGCCTTGATAGCCGCAATGTCGGCTTCCGTGGCAACGCCGTTCGAGGTCGCTTTGTAAAACTGAACCGTGACGCGCACCGGGAAGCGTTCATCGCGTTCGATGGCGAGGTTGTCAATCTCGGTGAAGCGCCCTTCCAGCTTGCCGTGTCCGATCACGGCATCTTCAATATCGCTCCCAAAACTGGGGAGGGGATAGGCTGCCTGGCAAGGGGGAATCATCTCCTCAAAACCGATCTTAGCCCTGGGTGCCGGAGGAGGCTGTTGTTTGAGGGGCACCTGGATGAGCAGCACCAGGTTGAGTCCCGAAGTCTGACCGGGCGCGCCCGGCGTCGGCGAAGTCTGGTCGCCCCCCTTCGCCACAAAGTCACTCTCCCGTTCGCCCGTCAGACTTGCCCGCTGCCCGTTGGCATTGAAAAACAACCGCTGCCCCCACACACTGCCGCTGCGAAACGCATCCCGTTCATTATCAATCACCGTGACGCTCGTCCCCTCCCGCGTCGCCAGAATCGTCAGCACCGCCGGGTCGCCTTTCTTGGATTGGTAGTTGAACAACACGGGATTGAACGTCGCCTTGCCGCTTTTGGGAATCGGCAGAAAACACGCCTGGGCGCTGACGAGCACCCGGGTGTCGCGCGGAGCCAGCAGGCTGCGCTTTTTGCTGCACTCCGAAAAGTCAAGCCACGAGTCACGCCAAGAGTCCGGATTGGTCAGGTAAGGAAGCGGATCGGCAAGAAAGTCATACAGCGAGACGCGCCGCAGGGATTGCCCCTGGTGGTTGCCCACGAGCAGGGTGAAGTCGCGCGGGTCGAGGTCGCAGGTGAGGTCGCGGAAGTTGGGGTAGCGGATGACCGGCATGCAGGTGACTTCAAGGCTCCCTGTAGCCGGGTCTTCGAGGCCGACCTGGATGGTCATGTCGCTGATGTTGGGGCCGACGGCGGAGTTTTTGTAGCGTCCGGTGTCTTCCCAGGTGAGGTTGACGATGTCGAGGCCGTATTTCTGGACAAGGGCACGGGTGTGGGTATTGCGCACCATATCGGCTGTAGCGGCGATGGTGCGCTGGTACTCCGCCGCTTCCTTCGGGGAAAGTTTCGGTGCCGGGGCCGATGTTGCTGGATTTTTGGATGGCTTGCTTTTGGGCCTGACATTGTCCTCCAGGTGGGTTGCGTGTGGGGCACATGGCGGCGGATGAATTCCGTCACCGGTTGGTTTGGGCAAAAACGCGCGCGTCAGGTCAGGCCAACCGCCAGAGATGGACGCCCACGGAGCTATGGCCTAACCGAAAGAGGCTTACTGCTGGCGTCTCTTACAATGCGTCATAAAACGCAGCACAACGCGCATAACCGTGACACGCGAACATGATACGTGACCGTGTCAATCCCTGAAGAAGTGGAGTTCAGCCTTACTTTGCCTTTTATGCAGCAACGACAGTGGCTCGGCATCATGTGCGTCATCGCGGCTGCGGCACTCTGGAGTCTCGGCGGCGTCGGCATCAAGTCAGCCCACGCCGATGCGTTTGCCATCGCCGGTGTGCGGAGTTTCTTTGCCCTCTTCGTGCTGGCCGCGGCGCTGCTCTGGCAGCAGGCATCCCACCAAGGCAATCTGCTCCAGACGACGCTCGCGCGGCGCTACGTGTGGTGGGGTGCGGCCAGCTATGCGTTGACCATGATTGCCTTTACCTGGGCCAACAAGCTCACCACGGCGGCCAATGCCATTTTGCTGCAATACACCGCGCCCATTTTTGTTGCCGTACTGGCGCGGCCGCTGCTCGGTGAACCCATCCATCGCCGCGACCGCTGGTCCATCGGCGGCTGTTTCTTTGGCATGGCGTGGTTTTTTCTGGACCGGCTCAGTCCGTCCGGGATGTTCGGCAACCTGCTGGCCATTGTCTCCGGGATCGGCTTTGCCGGGATTGCCATCTGCCTGCGGGCTGATGCCCGCACCCAGCCGCCGACCGGCGGCACGCCGCCCTCAAGTCTCGTCTTGATTGCCCTGGGCAATGCCCTGACGGCCCTGTGCTGCGCTCCGGCTATTGTGGCTTCGCTTCCGTTGCCAGTCACCACCCTCTGGCTGCTCGCCGGTTTGGGAATACTTCAGATTGGCGTGGCTTACGTCCTGTTCGCCATCGGGGTCAATCGCGTCTCGGCGCTGGAAAGCACCCTGCTGGCGATGCTGGAGCCAATCCTGAATCCTATCTGGGTCGCCTTGGCCACCGGTGAACGGCCGTCCGCCATGGCGCTCATTGGCGGGGCCATCGTGGTTGGCGTCATTGTCTGGCGTCAGCTTGGAAAAACCGCAAACACTTGAGAGCACAAAAACGCCCGACGTGGTGGCCACGTCGGGCAATGGCCGGTTTGGCCTTAGCTGGCTGGCTTGCGGTGTGGGTGCTTCCTGCCTGCTGAGCGCAGCAGATCGCGCAGGTAGAGTTCACAGACCGGTTGCTGCCGGAAGTTCGTTCCCAACAGCTCGCGCAGCCGCCGGATGGCTTCGTAGCGTGAAATGCCGGTGCTCGCTTCGTAGCGTTCCCAGAAGTCTTCCCACCAGTCCGTCGGCTGTACCTTGACGCCCTCATATTCCGTCACCCGCCCGGTTTCGCCACCGGTGACGAGGCTGCCCACATCGGTGCTCTGGGCGTAGATGCGCTCGATGTTGGCCTTGATAGCCGCAATGTCGGCTTCCGTGGCGACGCCGTTCGAGGTCGCTTTGTAAAACTGAACCGTGACGCGCACCGGGAAGCGCTCATCGCGTTCGATGGCGAGGTTATCAATCTCGGTAAAGGGCCCTTCCAGATCGCCGTGTCCGATGATGGCATTTTCGATGTCGCTGGCGCGCGGGGCGGGCATGCCTGCTGCCTTTGACTCGTAGGCAATGCCCGGAACCATTGGAGGCTTGCTTCGGGGAAGTGGCCGCTGTTTGAGGGGCACCTGGATAAGCAGCACCAGGTTGAGTCCTGAAGTCTGACCCGGCGCGCCCGGCGTCGGCGATGTCCGATCGCCCCCCTTCGCCACAAAGTCACTCTCCCGTTCGCCCGTCAGACTTGCCCGCTGCCCATTGGCATTGAAAAACAACCGCTGCCCCCAGATGCTGCCGTTGCGAAACGCATCCCGTTCATTATCAATCACCGTGACGCTCGTCCCTTCCCGTGTGGCCAGAATCGTCAGCACCGCCGGGTCGCCTTTCCGGGACTGGTAGTTGAACAGCACAGGGTTGAACGTCGCCTTGCCGCTTTTGGGAATTGGCAGAAAACACGCCTGGGCGCTGACGAGCACCTTGCTGTCGCGCGGAACCAGCAGGCTGTGCTTTTCGCCACGCCACGAAGCCGGGTTGGTCAGATACGAACGCGGATGGGCAAGAAAGTCATACAGCGAGATGCGCCGCAGGGGTTGCCCGTGGTGATTGCCCACGAGCAGGGTGAAGTCGCTGGGGTCGAGGTCGCAGGTGAGGTCCCGGAAGTTGGGGTAGCGGATGACCGGCATGCAGGTGACTTGGAACTGTCTTGTAGTGGGGTCTTCAAAGCCGACCTGGATGGTCATGTCGCTGATGTTGGGGCCGACGGCGGAGTTTTTGTAGCGTCCGGTGTCTTCCCAGGTGAGGTTGACGATGTCGAGGCCGTATTTTTGGGCCAGGGCAATGGCTTGGGCGTCCTGCACCATGCCGGCTGTGGCGGCAATGGCGCGCTGGTACTCCGCCGCTTCCTTCGGGGAAAGTTTCCGTCCCGGATCGGAAGCCGGTCGCGGAGCGGGCTGGGGCTGGGGTTCCGGTGGAAGGGCTTCGGCTTCAGGGGGCTGGGGGGTGGTGATGGGCACAGGAGTTGGTGAGGTGCGTTCCAGGTATCCGGCCACGGCTGCCGTGCCGATGGTGAGTCCGGCCAGGACAAGTGAAAACAGGCGCGTCATATTGGGCTGACCTCCACGAAGTTGGGTGATATGCGGCGCTGTGGACGTATCACACGCCCAAAGGTTCCCAACCCAACGTCCTTGGTGTCAGCTTCCTGTGAGTAGACGGCTGCCCGGCCATTCTCCGGCTCAGGCAGGGAAAACGTTTCGAGGGAATGGTTCAGAACTCGATGCCAATCTGCGCCACGACCCGCCGGGTGGTGAAGGGATGCTTGACTTCGCGCATTTCCGTCACCAGGTCGGCCATCTCGATGATTTCGGGCGGCGCATCCCGTCCGGTCAGAATGACGTGCATGTGCGGCGGACGGTTCTGGATGGCTTCGATGACTTCGGCAGTGGTGAGCCAGCCGAAGGTGAAGGCGTAGGTGATTTCGTCCAGTGCTACGATGTCGTATTCCGGCGACTGGAGTTTGGCCTTGCAGATTTCCCAGGCGCGGCGGGCCGTCTGCCGGTCGCGTTCGGGGTCATTGGTGTCCCAGGTGAAGCCGTCGCCAAGCGGCAGAATTTCAAAACCCAGCTTTTGGGCGCTCTGAATCTCGCCATAGACGCCAAACCGTGGGTCTTCGGTCGTCTTGATGAATTGCAGCATGATGACCTTGAAGCCGTGGGCGACGGCGCGCATCAGGGTTCCCAGTGCGGCTGTGGTTTTTCCTTTGCCGTGACCGGTGTTGACGATGACGAGGGGAACGCGCTTGCGCTTTGCCGCGCGCGCTTCTGGGGTGGGTGTGTCCGATGGGGTCATACGGTGGTGTGTGCCGGAGGGGTGGATTCAGGAAAAATGGGGGTGGGGCGTCCGTCGTCGCTCATCGCCACATATACCACATCAGCTTCAGTCACGCGCACGACGGTGTTCGGTTCACGCATCCGCTCGGCATCCACCGTGACACGTATGGTGATGGATGTGCGCCCAATCTTTTCAACCTGGGCGTAGAAGCTCACGGTGTCGCCCACGTACACCGGCGCGACAAAGACCACTTCGCGCATGGCGACGGTGACGTACCGATGCACAGCAATGCGGCGGGCTTCGATGGCGCCGGCGAGGTCAATGTAACTCAGAATGACGCCACCGAAAATCGTACCCAGCGCGTTGGTGTCGCGGGGCAGCATGGTTGTCCGAATGGCCGGGGTCGGCGGAAGGGTTCGTTCGGGCATGGGTTGCAAGCCACCGGGAAAAGTGGGGAGACGCGCCGCAAGCTAGGCCATTCATTGAAACCCGGTCAACGGTTGGTTAGCATCGGCTCCCCTATGCGCTTTTTTCATTCACTGCTTGTGCTGTGGTTGACAGGATGTGTGGTGGGCCTCTGGCTGCCGGTGCTGGGGCAGGACCGCTACCTGGCCGATTTGACGAGTCCCGACCGGCGCACACGCCAGCGCGCCGCCGTGGCACTGGGCGACCGCCGGTTGCAGGCGGCCGTGCCGGCGTTGCTGGAGGTCCTCAGGAACGATCTTGACCCACAGGTGCGGGCCGAAGCCGCCGTGGCGCTGGGGAAAATCAAGGACCCACAGACGCTTCCACCGCTCATCGAGGCCCTGCGCGGGCCGGACGCCGACGTACGGCGGGCCGTACTGCGCGCCCTGCTGCTGTTTTACATCGAGGAAGACATCGAGTTTGTCTTCGCGCGCCGGCGCGGATTGGACCGGTTCAATCCCTTTCTGGAAACTGACGATCTGACCATGGTTCTGCCGGGTACGGAGGTTGCTCCGGCTGTCCTGCAGGCCTTGGCTGACGCCATGCGCGATGACGCCCGGGTGGACAACCGGCGGGTGGCCGTGCGGGCGCTGGGCGTTTTGCGGGGCGAGAGCATGGTGAGCGCCATGGTCGAGGCGCTGGGCGATGCCGACCTGCGTGAGGACATTTTCCGCGTACTGGCAAAGTTTGGACGTCCTGAATATGGCCTGCACGTTTTGCCCTATCTGGATGACCCGGATGCCAACGTGCGCCGGCAGGCTGTCGAGACGCTGGGGCGGCTGCGGACCCGTGAGGCGGTGACGCCGCTGATGGCGCGCTACCGTGCTGCCCGGCCCGGACGGGATGCCGACCAGCAGACGCGGATTCTCGCGGCCCTGGCGCGCATTGGCGATCCGATGAGCGAGTCTGTTTTCAGGGAAAACCTCGACCATCCAAGTGCGGAGCGCCGCCGCTTTGCCGCCGAAGGGCTGGGACGCTGTGAGGCTACGGCCTACGTGGATGAGCTTTCCAACCGCCGTCTCGCCGAGAAGGACGAACGGGTACGGCTGGCGCAGGCGTTTGCGCTCTACCGGCTGGGACGCCGGGAGTTTCTGCAGGATGTGATAAGGCAGCTTGACTCACGCCGGTATGGGGAGCAGGCCGAAAGCTACCTGCTTTCACTGACGCGGACGGCCGATCTGCATCCCTACCTGCGCATAGCCGGACCACGTGGCACAGAGCGGATGCTGCGCGCGCTGGGACAGGTAGGGACACGCGATGATCTTCCGGCGTTGCGTCCATTCCTCAGCGACCGTGACCGCCGGATTGTCAATGCTGCCAACCGTGCCATCCGGCAGATTGAGACCCGTGCCGGTGCTGTTCGTGACTAGTGGCCAGTGGCTGGTGATTGGATGTGGTGAGACGGCGGCCAGTCCGGGTGCTTTTGGTTTTCGGGTTGCGGACGAAAACGACTTGGGCTATAAACACCGGCTTTTGAAGCTGCGCGGGAAGCGAGGTGAGATGTCATGGCCAAGGTTTGTCAAGTGACCGGAAAGCGCCCGATGTCGGGCCACAACGTATCGCACGCGAACAACCGCACGAAGCGGCGTTTTCTGCCCAACCTGCAACGGCAGCGGTTCTGGGTGCCGAGTGAAAACCGGTGGGTACGGCTGCGTCTTTCGGCGCGCGCCATCAAAACCATCAACCGGTATGGGATTGAGTACGTCCTGAAGAAAATGCGGGAAGAGGGCAGGAAAATCTGAAGCAGGAAAAGCTCAGCTTGCGAAGGGCTTTCCAGCCGCCTTTTCTGCTTGAAACATCGAGACCGCTGCGTTAGGCGTTATTCCCTTGCGCAGCGGTTTTTTGCATCATACGAAACCTTGCCACCGTCAACAGCCGGTCAGACGCCAACGTTGACCAGTACCGTCTTCACGAAGATGCCGGGGGCAAAGGTCTGGGAATTGCCCGAGGCCGCCACATAACCGGCCGGGCGGCGGACCTTCAACCGGGTCAAAAGTGCAGGTCTCGCCGTGTAGCACCAGTGATGCAGGGAGTTCCCGTAGGGCGGGTTGACTGATGAGGCGATCAATGACGGTCTTGCCCATTACGCGGCCCCGCGCGGTTTCGCGGCCTTCGCCACGTCCACGATGGCGTTGAGCGCCTGGCCGATTTCGGCATCGATCGCCTCTGCCGGCACAAAGGCTGCCAGCACGTGGTAATCCGTCTTGCGCATCAGATTGGGCAAATTCAGCTTTGCGTAAAAGTGCCTGAAGAGCGGATCGAGGAAATCATCGCTCGCCTTGACATCTCCGCCCCAAGGGTCTTTACCCAACGTCTGCAGGGACTCTTCCACCTGCTGGATCGCCTCTTCCATGGCATCCCGCCACTGCATGCCGAAGAGTTCTCCTTCCTGTTGGCGCCCCTCCGCTTCGGCATAGGCCAGAAGCGTCGTTTGTCCTTGGTCCACGCCCTCGACGGTGATCTCGATGCGCACGTTCTGTGTGCGGGGCTTGCCTTCCGCGCGGCTGCTCTCGCGGACGCGCAGATCGCGCCAGAGCAGATTGGCCACGGGCACCGGCACGGTGACGAGGTCGCGGCGGTTGATCGTCACGCCCGGCCGTTTTTCGGGCACCACGCCGCCGCCGCGCTTTTCCAACCAGCGCTTCGTGCCGACGTCCCACAAGGCAAGTGCCTGCAAGGCCGAGGTCTTGCCGGCGTTGTTCGGGCCGATGAACACTACGCGCTCGCCCAGTTCGATCTCGACGTTTTCAAAGAGCTTGAAGTTGCGGATGGTAAGCCTGGTAAGCACGACCTATTCCGACCCGATTATCTTCAGGCTCTCAATACCGCAGTCGTCCACGATCCTGACGGCGATGCGTTGGTGTTCCACCATCTCAAACGGTAACGACACGGTGCCCCGGTAGGACTCGATCAACTCCTCGTCGGTCTCGGCTTTCAGGTGCTTCGCGAGCTTCGCCCATCCTCTCAGGCGACTTCCGGCACGGACTCGAACAACAACCGCCGGAGATCGGTTTCCGGCGCCCGCTTCGACAGGTACAGCATCTCGATTCCCACGACACGGTCCTGATCGTCATAGTCCACGATGATGCCGGGCGAGGCCTCCTCCGTACGACTTGCCGGCGCCTCACCCAAGGTCAGGTACAGAGCGTCAGCTTGCTCATCAATCTTCAGTTTCATCGTTTCGTCGCGTCAGCACTTCGTTTTTCCAACCGCAGCCGAACACAGGCGACTGCTCGGATGCCAGGGATCAGTAATGATGAGCCGTGTACCGTACCGTTTGGCCTTGTATTCCATCTGCACGCGGAACATCCCAAAGCCCATACCCAGCCACGAGCCACTGGTTACCAGCCACCAGCCATACAGCATGCAGTCGCGCCCCGAAGCGGCGTCGGCTTGGAAGGCGCATGTTGGGTGGCATAGCGGGTATTTGCTGATTTTTACTTGAGAAGCCGTTCATATTCGTCATGCGTACCAATCCAAAACCACGTTACCGTATCGCCTCTCAGCAATCCAAGCGCTCTGTATCCCAAACCAATGCGTACTGAGTAAACTGGCTGGCTTTCTTTCACTCGCTTGAAGAAAAGGCCTGGATGGGCTGGATTATCTCGCCACAATTTGTAAACCTGCCGTGCTCGCTGACGGATTTCTGGTGGCAAAGCCCAGTAATGTTTCCAGAATGACGGAGTGGTTTGGGAATTCATTGATGCTCGATGAACTCACCGTGTGCATCGAACATCGGCAATACTTTACCTTCATTCATCCCGGCTTCGACTGCCGCTGCCAGCGCCGCCAGCTTATCATCGTTGGTTGCCGCAAATTGCGTATCCCATATCGCTTCATCCGCTGCCACTTCTTCAAAGGTTTCTTCGCCGGGCAACGGATGTGTTTTGAGGAAGAGCGCAAATTGATAAAGTTGTACCGTGCGCGCCAGGGGCATGGCCGCAGCAATCTCTGTGATGGCCTTTATCAAATCTGCGTGAGTCTGTCGTATGTTTGTTTCCATAATTTTCGCTCCGTCGAAATGTGGATAGCAGTCAGTGACGCCGTGCTTGCACAAGCCTGATCGGCTGCTTCCCGATTTCGCCGCAGGCGCTCAAGGGACTGTTGACGTTCTCTGACAGCAGGAGATTCGAGTTCCCGCACAAAATCAGCAGTGTCTCCAGGTTCGGCCAGGGAACCTCGCGCCACGCCCGGAAAGTGCAGAAACTTCCCCGTCCCGTGACTCGCCTGTTTCTCCACACCGGCGCTCACGTCAGTTGCGAATACATCCCAATACGTCTCTTCTTTGGGCAAGCGCAGGAAACAGCGATAGATCGCCTCGGCCAAGGCCATTCATTTCTGCCAGGCGATCAACTCCCGGTAACGTTGCAGCGATGCCATACGGCGCCAACACTCCCTGGCTGCTGCCCATTACCACTCCCAGCCACTCGCCATTCGCTACTCACCACTCGCCGTGTCTGTTACACCTCCACGACAGGAAACTGCGTCGGGAGCGGCGGTTGCGGCACGATGGACCGGTTGGACACTTGGACGCCCCGCAGATGGCGACGTATCGGACCGCGATAGACAGCCCCGCAGCGGCGGCACCGGTAGTAGGTCTCGCCAGGCTTCAACTGCTTGCGCAGGTCGTCGGGCGCCGTCAGCCATTCCCGCAGGTGGCCGCTGCAGACGCTTTCCTTGCCCTTGTCGTCCACTTTTTTGACTGTGCAGTTGTGTTGAATGTCAGGGTTTTGCAGGGTTAGAATTTCCATCACCATTTCCTCCCGGATTAGGGAACGTCCTGCAGTACACTGTTGACCGGAAAGCCTACGGTACACTGTATGCGGCCACACGCCAAGCACGTACCTGCGCCAGGGCGCGCCAGTGGTAGAGATGGCTTCAATCCTGTTCGTGGAGTTGCGACGTGCGCCTGCCATTTGAACCGGCTTCCTTCCCGGATGTGCTGAACACACTGCTTCAGTACGACCTCACGCCAGCCATCATCTTCCTTCCAAGTCGCCGTGGGTGTGACGAAGCCGTGGACAGCTTCCGCCGGACGCGCCTGCCGGATTTGTCCAGCGAGCAGCAGCGGCGCATTGCCAATATCGTCGCGGAGTACCCCGACGAAGCCACCTACGTCGAGCAGCACCGGCAGTTCTTTTTGCTGTTGCGAAAGGGCATTGCCGCCCACCACGCCGGCCAGTTGCCGGCCTGGAAACACGTCGTCGAACGGGCGATGGCGGCTGGCGCGCTGCGCGCCGTTTTTGCGACCTCGACACTGGCCGCCGGAATTGACATGCCAGCGCGCTCCGTGGTGATTACGGCTTCCAGCCTGCGCTCCGATGACGGCCACCGGGACATCAAGGCCTTCGAGCTGGCCCAGATGACCGGCCGCGCCGGCCGGCGGGGACGTGACCGGGTCGGGTTTGCCATTTTCGTGCCCGGCCCCTTCCAGGATATGCACGTCATTGCCGAAAAACTGCTCAGTCCGCCGGAGCCGGTCGAGAGCGCCTTTGACGCCAACTACACCATGGCGCTCAACCTGCTTCAGAAAATGTCGCCCCAGGCGGCCCGCAGCCTCATCGAGCGCAGTTTCCGGCACTTTCAGAACCGGAAGCTCGCTGACCGCCTGCGGCCACGACTTCAGGAAGTCAAAGCCCTGCTGGATGCCGATGCCGAACAGTGCCCGGCCGGCGACCGCGCCCTGACCTTTGCCGCGTACCGTCCGATTGCCCGCGAACTGGCGGCAGCGCGCAAGCAACTGCGCCGCTGGCAAAATGCCAAACGGCAGCTCGATCTCGACGATCCTAACACCCGCGCCGATTATGAAGCGGCTGTGGCCACGGTGGACCGGCTTGAGGCGGCCGCCAACGATTTTCCCTGTTCCATGTGCTCCCAGGTCGGCAACTGTGGGCCCCGCGCGGCAGAAATCCTCGAAGCCCAGCGGCGCTATGAGCACCTTGCGGCCCGCTGCTCTGAGGTCGAAAACGGTCTGTGGGAACGCTTCAAAAAATGCGTCGCCGTGTTGCAGCACTATGGCTATCTCGACCGGCATTGGCAGCCGACGCCCGATGGGCAGTGGGCCGCGCAGTTGCGGGTGGACAACGCCGTTTTCGTCGGTGAGCTGATCCGGGCCGGCATTCTCGATGTCGAAAGCCCGCGTCACCTGGCCGCCCTGTGTGGGGCCATTGCCGCCGAAGACCGTGAGTTTCCGCTCTATGAAGAAACCCGTGCCGAATATCTGCGTCCGCTGCGGCAGGTGCGCGGTATTGCCTACGCCATTGCCGACGTGCAGGCGCGCTATGACAACTACTGCACGATGACGATTGACTACGATGCCGGCCGGCTGCTGTGGACGTGGGCCGATGGACAGTGCGCCTGGGAGACCCTGCTGGCCATGACCGAAGCCGTTGAAGGGGATGTGGCGCGGCTGTTGCTGCGTACCTCGGACTTGCTGGGGCAGTTGGCCGGCCTTTCAGCCTCGCATCCCAAGCTGGCGGAGCAGGCGCGGGCGGCCATCTATGCCATTCGCCGTCCGCCGGTCGAAGACTGACCATGAACGCTGCGCGGGGGGAATGCCGCCGGCTCGATGTGGGTTGCGGACGACGGAAGCTGCCGGGGGCAATTGGATTAGACCAGGTGGCTTTGCCCGGCGTGGATGTCGTCCACGATTTGAACGTCATTCCCTATCCGTTTCCTGACGGGGCGTTTGATGAAATCCACGCCCGGCACGTCATCGAGCACGTGGCCTCGGTTCCGGCCTTTCTGGCTGAACTGCACCGCATTGCGGCACCCGGAGCGCGGCTCTACATCGAGACGCCGCATTACTCGTCGCTCGGTTCGTGGAATGACCCGACGCACCGCTGGCACCTGAGCGCCTACAGCTTTGACTATTTCGCCGTCGGGCATCCGGCGGCGCACTACGTTGGCGGCGGCTTTCGCCTGCTCCGCATCGAGATTACCTTCCTGCGCCTGTGGCGCTGGCTGGGCGTGGCCTGGCTTGTCAATGCCGTCAACCGGCATCCGCGCTGGCGAATCTTTCGCAAAACCTGGGAAGAATACCTCAGTTTCATCATTCGGGCGCGCGACATCCACGCCACGCTCGAAGTCGTCAAGCCGGAGGCGGAGACAGCGTCCGGCTTGCAGTCCGCACGGCAAAACGTATAGCCTAGCCGTTGTGCCACAGCACCGGGCAGAGGCGGGTGCCGGGGAGGCGTTGGGTCGGCCCCAAGGTGGTCGCCGACGGAAGCCTTGCTCACGTTTTGAAGGGGAAGTCAATGAAGTTCCGGTCGTTCGGGATAACCTGGTGGTTGGGAGTGGCCTTGTTCACCGGACTGGCCGCCGCCCAGGAAACGGCGCTGCCAGCCGCGCCACCCCGCGACCTCGTCTTTCCCGGAATGAACCTTCCCGGCGATGAGCCGCCGCCGGAATGGGTACGAACCTTGACCGAACGGGCGGAGAACTACTTTGTCTTGGGCGCGCGGGCGTTTGACGCCAACCGTTCGGAGTCGGCGCGCGAATACTTCAACCTGGCGGTGGATGTGCTGCTGGAATCTCCGGCGGGCGCGCGGGCGCATCCGGCGCTCAACGCCTACTATCGCCAGTTGATTGAGCGCATCCGCTACTACGATCTCCAGATGCAGCAGACCGAAGTGGGTTGGGGCGAGCAACGCTTTACGCCTTCGCCGCTCGATCTGCTGCGGGATGTCGTGGTTTCCGACGCCGATCTGGCCGAAGTGGAAGTGCGTGGCGAACTGGATTTCACGGCCGTGGCGGCAACGCCTGAAGTGCGGCGGTTTCTGGCCTACTTCACCCGTGGCGCCGGACGGGCCACGATTATCAATGGTTTGCGCCGGAGCGGTCGCTACCTCGATCTGGCCCGCCGCATCTTTGCCGAGGAAGGCGTGCCGCAGGATTTGGTGTGGCTGGCTCAGGCCGAGTCCGGGTGGAGTCCGGGCGCGCTGTCACCGGCTGCCGCCTACGGCATCTGGCAGTTCATTCCTTCCACCGGGGCGCGTTTCGGACTGGTGCAGAATGCCTGGATTGACGAGCGGGGCGGCATTGAGCAGCCCACCCGCGCCGCTGCCCGCTATCTGAAATGGCTCAACCGGCGCTTCAATGGCGACTGGCTGCTGGCCATGGCCGCCTACAACTGTGGCGAGGGCAATGTCGAGCGGGCGCTGGCGCGCAGCCGTTACCAGGATTTCTGGTCGCTGCAACGGCAGGGACTGCTCCCCCGTGAGACGCAAAACTACGTGCCGATCATCCTCTCGATGATTCTCATCGCCAAGCACCCGGAACTCTACGGCTTTCATAATGTGCCGCGTGAAGCGCCACTCCGCTACGATGTGTTGCCCGTCACCTCCACGGTGGACCTGCGAACCGTTGCCACCCAGGCCGGTCTCGCGCCGGAAG